>NZ_JAHWGR010000014.1:0-177893 GCF_020873825.1 Micromonospora sp. DH13 | reverse complement strand
GGCGGCCTCGGTGCCGCCCAGCTCGGCGGGAACGGCGTCGGGGACCTCGGCGGGTCGGTCCGAGCCGCGGAACACCAGCTTGGACTTGTCGATGTCCTCCGGGTCGCCCTCGCAGTCGACCACGACGATCTGGCCGGGAATCAACTCGTTGAACAGGATCCGCTCGGACAGGTTGTCCTCGATGTCGCGCTGGATCGTGCGCCGCAGCGGCCGCGCGCCCAGGACCGGGTCGAAGCCCTTCTTCGCCAGGTACTTCTTGGCGTTGTCGGTCAGCTCCAGCCCCATGTCCTTGTTGCGCAGCTGGGTCTCGATCCGGGCGATCATGATGTCCACGATCGAGAGGATCTCGGTCTGCCGCAGCTGGTGGAACACGATGGTGTCGTCGATCCGGTTGAGGAACTCCGGCCGGAAGTGCTGCTTCAGCTCGTCGTTGACCTTCTGCTTCATCCGGTCGTAGTTGGACTCCGAGTCCTCCGACGCCTGGAAGCCCAGCGACACGGCCTTGGCGACGTCCCGGGTGCCGAGGTTGGTGGTCAGGATGATGACCGTGTTCTTGAAGTCCACGATCCGGCCCTGGCCGTCGGTCAGCCGCCCGTCCTCCAGGATCTGCAGGAGGGTGTTGAACACGTCCGGGTGGGCCTTCTCGATCTCGTCGAAGAGGACCACGGAGAACGGCCGACGCCGCACCTTCTCGGTCAGCTGCCCGCCCTCGTCGTACCCGACGTAGCCGGGAGGGGCACCGACGAGCCGGGACACCGTGTACCGGTCGTGGAACTCGGACATGTCGAGCTGGATGAGGGCGTCCTCACTGCCGAACAGGAACTCCGCGAGCGCCTTGGACAGCTCGGTCTTACCCACGCCGGACGGGCCGGCGAAGATGAACGAGCCGGACGGGCGCTTCGGGTCCTTCAGGCCGGCCCGGGTGCGCCGGATGGCCTTCGAGACGGCCTTGACCGCGTCCTCCTGGCCGATGACGCGCTTGTGCAGCTCGTCCTCCATGCGCAGCAGGCGGGAGGTCTCCTCCTCGGTCAGCTTGTAGACCGGGATGCCGGTCCAGTTGCCCAGGACCTCGGCGATCTGCTCGTCGTCGACCTCGCTGACGACGTCGAGGTCGCCGGCCTTCCACTCCTTCTCCCGCTGCGCCTTCTGGCCCAGCAGCTGCTTCTCCTTGTCGCGGAGCTGCGCGGCGCGCTCGAAGTCCTGCGCGTCGATCGCGGACTCCTTGTCGCGGCGCACCTGCGCGATGCGCTCGTCGAAGTCCCGCAGGTCCGGCGGCGCGGTCATCCGGCGGATCCGCATCCGCGCGCCCGCCTCGTCGATCAGGTCGATCGCCTTGTCCGGCAGGAAGCGGTCGGAGATGTATCGATCGGCCAGGGTCGCGGCGGCCACGAGGGCGGCGTCGGTGATCGAGACGCGGTGGTGCGCCTCGTACCGGTCGCGCAGGCCCTTCAGAATCTCGATCGTGTGCGCCAGGGACGGCTCACCCACCTGGATCGGCTGGAACCGCCGCTCCAGGGCGGCGTCCTTCTCCAGGTGCTTGCGGTATTCGTCGAGCGTCGTGGCGCCGATGGTCTGCAGCTCGCCACGGGCCAGCATCGGCTTGAGGATCGACGCCGCGTCGATCGCGCCCTCCGCCGCGCCCGCGCCGACGAGGGTGTGGATCTCGTCGATGAACAGGATGATGTCGCCCCGGGTGCGGATCTCCTTGAGCACCTTCTTCAGGCGCTCCTCGAAGTCACCCCGGTAGCGGGAGCCGGCGACCAGCGCGCCCAGGTCGAGGGTGTAGAGCTGCTTGTCCTTCAGCGTCTCCGGGACCTCGCCCTTGATGATCTTCTGGGACAGGCCCTCCACGACGGCGGTCTTGCCGACGCCGGGCTCACCGATCAGCACCGGGTTGTTCTTGGTGCGGCGGGACAGCACCTGCATGACCCGCTCGATCTCCTTCTCCCGCCCGATGACCGGGTCGAGCTTGCCCTCGCGGGCAGCCTGGGTCAGGTTCCGACCGAACTGGTCCAGCACCAGGCTGGTCGACGGCGCGGCCTCGCCCGTCGTCGTGCCGGCCGCCGCGGGCTCCTTGCCCTGGTAGCCGGAGAGGAGCTGGATCACCTGCTGGCGGACCCGGTTGAGGTCGGCCCCGAGCTTCACCAGGACCTGGGCGGCGACGCCCTCGCCCTCGCGGATCAGGCCCAGCAGGATGTGCTCCGTGCCGATGTAGTTGTGGCCGAGCTGCAGCGCCTCGCGCAGCGACAGCTCCAGGACCTTCTTCGCCCGCGGCGTGAACGGGATGTGCCCGCTCGGCGCCTGCTGGCCCTGACCGATGATCTCCTCGACCTGCTGACGCACACCCTCCAGCGAGATCCCCAGACTCTCCAGGGCCTTCGCCGCGACACCCTCACCCTCGTGGATCAGGCCCAGCAGGATGTGCTCCGTACCGATGTAGTTGTGGTTGAGCATCCGGGCCTCTTCCTGGGCCAGGACGACAACCCGTCGCGCTCGGTCGGTGAACCGCTCGAACATGCCCTCGTGCTCCTCACGTGCCGTGCGCCTTGATGGTCAGATCTCGGCGGGGCCGGTGCGCGGACGTCCGGGACGGGCGTCCTTGCCTCATTACTCTATCGCCGCGGACCGACTCCGCTGAGGTCGTGTGTCCTCCACGGGGGTCCGGTACGCGTCGTTTTAGCCAACCGTCCGCGCTCAGGGCGTGTTCCGGGGTCTCCGCGTGTACGCGCAGAGCGAAATTCGGACGGCCGGTGGGACCCGGCTGCGGGCCTCCCCGCGGGCCCGCAGCCGCCCTCCGGCGACCCGGGTCGGGCGGCGGTTCGGCCGGGCCGACGAGCGGACCAGGCCGACGGCCGGTTGTCCACAGGCTGTGGACGAGTTTTCCACCGGTTGTGGACAACGCTGCGGCGGAGCGGGTTCTTCCCGGCGGGTGACACGGCGACGCCGGCCCGGAGGTGTGCTCCGGTCCGGCGTCGGTGTCGCCCGTGTCGGGGATGTCCCGCCGAGGGCCTTGTCGCACCCGGCGACTGCGGCGGTCACCCGGGACCGCCTCGGCGCTCAGCGCTTCGCGTGGAACTCGTCGACGATCTCCTGGGGGATGCGCCCCCGGTCGGAGATCTCCTTGCCCTCCCGCTTGGCCCACGCCCGGATCGCCTTGTTCTGCTCACGGTCGGCGGTGGCGCCGCCCCGGCCGCGCGCAGCCCGCCCGCCGACCACCACGCCGCCCCGGCCCACCTTGGTGCCGTTGGCGACGTAGGGCGAGAAAACCTCCCGCAATTTCTCGGCGTTCGTGGCGGACAGGTCGATCTCGTACTGAACCCCGTCGAGCGCGAACTTGACGGTCTCGTCAGCGTCCCCGCCGTCCAGGTCATCGACCAGCTTGTGAATGATCTGCTTGGCCACGTCCCACATTCCTTTCGAGCAGGGTGATCCTGCAAACTGAGAGCACAATAACCCGCCCGATGCTTGCCTCGTCAATAGGATGCGGTAACTGCCCCTAGCGGTGTGGCCGGTCGGCTACTCCGCGCGGACCAACGGGAAGAGGATGGTTTCCCGAATTCCCAGGCCCGTCAGCGCCATCAACAGCCGGTCGATTCCCATTCCCATGCCGCCGGCCGGGGGCATTCCGTACTCCATGGCCCGGAGAAAGTCCTCGTCGAGCCGCATGGCCTCGTCGTCGCCGCGCGCCGCGAGCTGGGCCTGGGCGACGAGCCGCTCCCGCTGCACGACCGGGTCGACCAGCTCCGAGTACGCGGTGCCCAGCTCGAACCCGAGGACGTAGAGGTCCCACTTCTCGGCCAGCCCCGGCTCGCTGCGGTGGGCCCGGGTCAGCGGGCTGGTCTCCTCCGGGTAGTCCCGCACGAACGTCGGCGCCTGGAGCCCCGGCACGACCAGTTCCTCGAACAGCTCCTCGGCGAGCTTGCCCGGCCCCCACTTCGGGTCGACGGCCAGGCCGACCTTGTCGGCGTACTCGACGAGGCGGGCCCGCTCGGTGCGGACGGTGACCTCTTCGCCGAGCGCCTCCGAAAGCACCCCGAAGAGGGTCACGGAGCGCCACTCGCCGCCCAGATCGAACTCGCGGCCATCCGCGTGCGTCACCACGGTCGAGCCGCCGACCGCGATCGCGGCCTCCTGCACCAGATTACGGGTCAGCGACGCCATCGTGTCGTAGTCGCCGTACGCCTCGTAGGCCTCCAGCATCGCGAACTCGGGCGAGTGCGAAGAGTCGACGCCCTCATTACGGAAGTTACGGTTGATCTCGAACACCCGATCGACCCCGCCGACCACGGCGCGCTTGAGAAACAGTTCCGGCGCGATTCGCAGATACAGATCGGTGCTCAACGCATTGCTGTGGGTCACGAATGGCCGGGCCGCCGCACCGCCGTGCAGCAACTGGAGCATCGGCGTCTCCACCTCGACGAAGCCCTGCCCGTGGAGGCAGTCGCGCAGGCTCCGCACGGCAGCGGCCCGCGTACGCACCATCTGCCGCGCCTGCGGGCGGACGATCAGGTCGACGTAGCGCTGGCGGACCCGGGCCTCCTCGCTGAGCGGCTTGTGCGCCACCGGCAGCGGGCGCAGCGCCTTCGCGGTGATCGCCCACTGCTCGGCCAGCACCGACAGCTCGCCGCGCCGGCTGGTGATCACCTCGCCGGTCACCCCGACGTGGTCGCCCAGGTCGACAAGGCGCTTCCAGTCGTCCAGCCGCTCCGCCCCCACCCGGTCGAGGGAGAGCATCGCCTGGAGTTCGGTGCCGTCGCCGTCCCGCAACGTCGCGAAGCAGAGCTTGCCGGTGTTCCGTACGAAGATCACCCGGCCGGTGACCGAGACCCGGTCGCCCGTGGCGGTGTCGGTGGGCAGGTCGGCGTAGCGCGCGCGGACCTCGGCCAGGGTGTCGGTCCGGGCGAACCCGACGGGGTACGGCTCGACGCCCTCGGCGAGCATCCGGTCCCGCTTCTCCCGGCGGACCTTCATCTGCTCCGGAAGGTCGTCGGCGGGGTCGACTGGCACGGCGTTCTGCTCGGTCACGGCACGCTTCCTCAGCTAAGGAGTTTCGGCGGGGTCAGGGCCGAGCGTACTCAAGGGCTCTGGCGGTCGTTGCGGGATGACCTCCCGCCATGACCGACCCCACGGCGGCCGGGTCGTCCGGCACGGCCGCCGTCCCATCGGGTACGGGGTGAGAGGGGTGCCCTTCTCTACCGAAAGCGTTAACAGGGGACCCTTCCTTGCACCTCACACGTTGCGGTCGTAGACCATGCGCAGGCCGATGAGGGTGATCATCGGCTCGTGGTGGGTGATGGTGCGGCACTCACCGATCACCACCGACGCCAGCCCGCCGGTGGCGATCACCGCCCGCACCTCGCCCAGCTCCTCGGTCATCCGCTCGACGATCCGGTCAACCTGCCCGGCGAAGCCGAAGTAGAGCCCCGACTGGAGACACTCGACGGTGTTCTTGCCGATCACCGAGCGGGGCTTGGCCGCCTCCACCTTGCGCAGCTGGGCGGCGCGGGCCGCGAGCGCGTCGAAGGAGATCTCGATGCCGGGGGCGAACGCGCCGCCGAGGAACTCGCCCCGGCCGCTGATCACGTCGAAGTTGGTGGTGGTGCCGAAGTCGACCACGATCGACGGCCCGCCGAACAGGGTGTACGCCGCGAGCGTGTTGACCACCCGGTCGGAGCCGACCTCCTTCGGGTTGTCGATCGCCAGTTGCACGCCGGTGCGTACCCCCGGCTCGACGATGACGCTCGGCAGGTCGGCGTAGTAGCGGGCGAGCATCGTCCGCAGCGAGCGCAGCGCGGCCGGCACCGTCGAGCAGGCGGCCACCCCGGTGATCTCCACGGCGTCACCGGCGAGCAGCCCCCGGAACATCAGCCCGAGCTCGTCCGCCGTGGAACGGGCGTCGGTCTTGATCCGCCAGGAGTGCACCAGCTTGTCGCCGTCGAAGGTCGCCAGCACGGTGTTGGTGTTTCCGATGTCGATGCAGAGCAGCACGCACGCAGCCTAGACGCGCGCAGGTTCACCGGGGGCGCAGGTCCAGCGCCACGTCCAGGATCGGCGAGGAGTGCGTCAGCGCGCCGACCGAGAGGTAGTCCACGCCGGTCGCCCCGTACTCCGCCACGACGTCGAGGGTCAGCCCGCCGGTCGCCTCCAGCTCCGCCCGGTCCCCCACGGCGGCCACCACCTCGCGCAGCGTCGCCGGGGTCATGTTGTCCAGCAGCAGGAAGTCGGCACCCGCCTCGACGGCCTCCAGCGCCTCGGCGAGGGTGTCCACCTCCACCTGCACCGCCACGCCGGGGAAGACCTCCCGGACCCGGCGGTAGGCCGCCGCGACGCCGCCGGCCGCGAACTTGTGGTTGTCCTTGATCATGGCGACGTCGTACAGGCCCATCCGCTTGTTGGTGCCGCCGCCGGCCCGCACCGCGTACTTCTCCAGCGCCCGCAGGCCCGGGGTCGTCTTGCGGGTGTCCAGCACCGTCGCCTTCGTGCCGGCCAGCGCGTCCGCCCAGGCCCGGGTGTGGGTGGCCACCCCGGACATCCGGCAGAGCAGGTTGAGCGCCGTGCGCTCGGCGGTGAGCAGCAGCCGGGTCGGCCCGGCCACCGTGGCCAGCACGTCGCCGCGCGACACCCGCTGCCCGTCGTGGGCCACGACCGACACCTCGACGGTACGGCCACCGCCCGCCTTCGCGCCGGCAGACGGCCCGGCACCGGGGCCGGCCGGGAAGCCGGTCACCTCGGCGGCCAGCTCGAACGCGGCGGCCGCCACGGCCAGCCCCGCGACCACCCCGTCGGCGCGGGCCACCAGGTCGGCGGTGTCGGTCTGGGTCGCCGGAATCGTGGCGACGCTGGTGACGTCAAGGAAGTCCGGGCCGAGGTCCTCGGCGAACGCGGTGACGAGCACCCGCCGTACCTCGGCCGGATCCAGCCCGGCCGCCCGCAGCGCCTGCTCCGTCGTGTCCCTCATCGCTCTCCAGCCTCCCAGCGAGACGTCAGCCTGCCCTGCGCCCCGACCTCGGCGACCAGGTGGCCCCGCCACCGCTCGTCCGCCGTCGGGTGGTCCTCCCGCCAGTGACAACCCCGGGTCTCCTGGCGGGCGTACGCGGCGGCGACCAGCGCCGACGCCACCGTGATCAGGTTCGTGGCCTCCCAGTCGGCGGTGCGCGGGGTGCCCCGGCCGGAACCCAGCTCGCCCAGCTCCGTGGCCGTGGCGGCGAGCGTGTCCGCCGAGCGCAGCACCCCGGCGCCCCGGGTCATCGCCCGTTGCAGCGCGGGCGTCCCCTCGGCGGGCACCACCCAGCCGCCCCCGCCGGCCCACGCGCCGCCCTCGGCGGGCCGGGCCTGCTCGGGCAGGCCGGCGGCGATGTCCTCGGCGATCCGGCGGGAGAACACCAGCCCCTCCAGCAGCGAGTTGCTGGCCAGCCGGTTCGCGCCGTGCACGCCCGTGCAGGCCACCTCGCCGCAGGCGTACAGGCCGGGGATGGAGGTGCGGCCGCGCAGGTCCGTGCGGACGCCGCCCGAGGCGTAGTGGGCGGCCGGGGCGACCGGGATCAGGTCGGTGGCCGGGTCGACGCCGATGGCCAGGCAGGAGGCGACGATGGTCGGGAAGCGCCCGGCCAGGAAGTCGCCGCCGAGGTGTCGGGCGTCGAGGTAGACGTGGTCGGCGCCGGTGGCCAGCATGACCCGGTGGATGCCCTTGGCCACCACGTCCCGGGGGGCCAGCTCCGCCAGCTCGTGCTGGCCGACCATGAACCGCTTGCCGTCGCCGTCGACGAGGTGCGCGCCCTCGCCGCGCAGCGCCTCGGAGACCAGCGGCTGCTGCGCCCGGCCGGCCCCCGGTACGCCGGCGCCGGCCGGGGTGATCAACGCCGTGGGGTGGAACTGGACGAACTCCACGTCGGTGACCGCCGCGCCGGCCCGCATGGCCAGCGCCACGCCGTCGCCGGTGGAGACGGCCGGATTGGTGGTGGCGGAGAAGACCTGCCCCATCCCGCCGGTGGCGAGCACCACCGCGCGGGCCAGCAGCGCGCCGACGCCGTCCTCGCTGCCCTCGCCGAGCACGTGCAGGGTGATCCCGCAGGCCGGGCCGAGCCCGCCGGGCCCGTCGCCGGGCGCGCGCAGCAGGTCGAGCACGAGGGCGTGTTCGACCAGCCGGATCCAGGGGTCGCGGCGGACCGCCGCGTGCAGGGCGCGCTGCACCTCCGCGCCGGTGGCGTCCCCGCCGGCGTGCACGATCCGGTCGGCCCGGTGCCCGCCCTCCCGGGTGAGCATGAGCGAGCCGTCGGGGTGGCGGTCGAACTCCGCGCCGATGCGCATCAGCTCCCGCAGCCGGGTCGGCCCCTCCTCCACCAGCACCCGCACGGCGGCGGGGTCGCACAGCCCCACCCCGGCGACCTCGGTGTCGAAGGCGTGCGCGGACGGGGTGTCCGCCGGGTCGAGCACGGCGGCGATGCCGCCCTGGGCCCAGCGGGTCGAGCCGTCGTCGATGTTGACCTTGGTGACCACGGTGACGTGCAGGCCGGCCTCGCGCAGGTGCAGCGCAGCGGTCAGCCCGGCCACCCCGGAGCCGACCACGATCACGTCGGTGGTCTCCACCCAGCCGGGCGCGGGCGCGGCCAGCAGCGTCGGCAGGACGGGCAGGTCGACGGTCGGTAGGTCCATGAGCACAGTCAACCCGAACGCCGTTCACCTCGGGCGGCGGGGGCGGGACGAGTGGTTTGGGCTACCCCGGGCCGCCGGCGTGCCCTGCGTCCGGGTCGGGCGGGGCGGCGTCGCCGCGCCCGGCCGGCGGGGCGGCGGTCACTTCGTCCGGACCGGGAGGCCGGCCGGGCCCGCGCCCTTCAGGGAGGCGGTCACCGTGCGGTCGCTGAGCCACAGGTAGCAGCGGACCCCCCGGTCGCCGACCCGCCAACGCCCCGCGCTCGGCGGGCGCACCACCAGGCCGCTGCGGTAGCGCAGGTCGTCGTCGTCCGGCACCCTTACGTACCGGGCCAGGACCGTGCGGCAGCCGGTGTAGAAGGGAAGCCAGTCGGCGTCCCGGGCCGGGTACGGCTTGTCCGGCGCCTTCCACACCCCGACGAACTCGGCGTCGTGCCGGGTGGCGCACTCCACCGGCTTCAGCACCTGCGCGCCGCGCCGCCCGACGTTCTCGCTGCGCTGGCAGCCCAGCCGCAGCGGGGAGGGCCCCTTCAGGGCGCCCCGCAGGCTGCCGGTGCGGGTGACCGGCGTCGCGCCCGCCTCGGCGGTGCTGACCTCGGTCAGGTCGCAGCGGTACCAGCGGGCCCCGGATGTCCAGCCCGTCTTCGACGGCACCGCCACGGCCAGCCGGAGCCGGCCGGCCCGCCAGTCGTCCCCCACGTACGCGGTGGCCTTCGTGTCGCAGTCGGCGAACGGGGCGCGCAGCTCGGGCGAGCCGCTGCCGGGCGGGGCGGCCCGGTCGGCCGGGAACGCGCCGACGTGCACGGTCTCCACCCGGTGCGGGAGCGCACAGTCGACCGGCGCGTACGCCGACAGGGGCAGCACGTCGACGAAGTCGGCGACCTGGCAGACCTCGGCGGCCGGGGTGAACGGGCCCGCCGGCCCCGGGGCGGCCCAGTCGTCGGTGAGGTCGCCGTCGAGGCCCGCCGGGCCCCCACAGCCGGCCAGCACGACCGCCGTCACCAGGGCGGCGCACACGCTCGTCAACGCACGACGCATCGGGCCTCCCCAACCACCAGCTCGCGACGGGACCCAAGAGTAGCCAGGGATGACCATCGGTGACATACCGCGTACGGGCAGACATTCGAGGTTGACCTGGAGTGCACTCGAACACCTAGCGTCGCGGCATGACCGAATCTCCCGTAACCCTCGTCACCGGCGGCTCGACCGGCATCGGCGCCGCCGTCGCCCGCCAACTGCTCGGCCGGGGCCACCGGGTGGCCGTGACCGGCCGGAACACCGACCGGTTGGGCCGGTTCGCGGCGTCCCTCGGCGAGCCGAAGGAGCTGCTGACGCTCCCCGGCGACGCCGCTGACCACGAGGCGGTGGCCGCTGCGGTGGCCGCCACCGTCGAGGCGTACGGGCGGCTGGACGTGGCCGTCGCGAACGCGGGCTACGCCAACCACGACTCGGTGGCCGACGGCGACCCGGCCGCCTGGCGGGACATGGTGCTCACCAACGTGCTCGGCCCGGCGCTGCTGATCAACGCCGCCCTGCCCGCGCTGCGGGCCACCCGGGGCCGGATCGTGCTGGTCGGCAGCGTCGCCGGGCTGGTCAACACCCCCGGCAATCTCTACGGCGCGACCAAGTGGGCCGTCACCGGCCTCGCCGAGAACACCCGCCGACAGGTCACCGCCGACGGGGTCGGCGTCACCCTGATCGCCCCCGGCCGCGTGGAGACCCCGTTCTGGGACGGGCTGGGCGCGCTGCCCGACGGCCACCTGCTCACCGCCGACCAGATCGCCGACTCCGTCACGTGGGCGGTCTGCCAGCCCGCCGGGGTCGACGTGAACACGGTGGTGGTCCGGCCGATCGGCCAGCCGGTCTGAGGCGCAGGCCGCAGCGCGAGCGGCCCAGGTCAGCCGACGACGGCCAGCGGGCTCGGGACCGGGTCGCCGGCGGTGCCCGGGGCCGCCGCGGCCGGGTCGGCCCCCAGCTCGACCACCCGGTTGGCGGCGTCGACGTGCACCACCCGGGGCCGGTACGCCCGCGCCTCGGCGTCGTCGAACTGCCCGTACGAGATCAGGATGACCAGGTCGCCCGGGTGCACGAGGTGGGCGGCGGCGCCGTTGATGCCGATCACGCCGCTGCCCCGCTCGCCGGGGATCACGTACGTCTCCAGCCGGGCGCCGTTGGTGACGTCCACGATCGCCACCTGCTCGCCGGGGAGCAGGTCGGCCGCGTCGAGCAGGTCCTCGTCCACGGTCACCGAGCCCACGTAGTGCAGGTCGGCCTGGGTCACCGTGGCCCGGTGGATCTTCGACTTGAGCATGGTGCGGAACATCGGGGTGCCTTGCCTTTCGCGGGCGGGAGGACGGGTCAGGGTCGGGGGGCGAGCCGGATCGCCACGTTGTCGATGAGGCGGGTGGTGCCGACCTTGGCCGCGATCAGCAGCCGGGCCGGCCCCGGGGGCGGGCCGGGTTCCAGGTCGGCGTCGGTGAGCGCCACGTAGTCGACCTCGACCCCGGGCGGGCCGTCGCCCAGCGCCCGGTGCACGGCGGCCAGCACCTCGCCGCCGGGCTCGCCCCGGTCGGCGGCCGCCGCGCCGGCCCGCAGCGCGGCGGACAGGGTCAGCGCGGCCTCCCGCTGCGCGGGCGAGAGGTAGCGGTTGCGGCTGGACAGGGCCAGCCCGTCCGGCTCCCGCACGGTCGGCACGCCGACCACCTCGACGGGCACGTCGAAGTCCCGGGCCATCCGCCGCACCAGGGTGAGCTGCTGGTAGTCCTTCTCGCCGAAGAACGCCAGGTCGGGGCGGGTCAGCTGGAACAGCTTCAGCACCACGGTCAGCACTCCGTGGAAGAAGCCGGGCCGGCTCAGGCCCTCCAGGTCGGCGGCGAGCCGCCCCGGGTCCACCCGCACCAGGGGCTCGCCGTCCGGATACACCTCGCCCCGGTCCGGCGCGAAGACCACGTCGGCACCGGCCCGCCGGCAGACCTCCAGGTCCGCCTCCAGGGTGCGCGGGTAGCGGTCGAAGTCCTCGTTCGGCCCGAACTGGAGCGGGTTCACGAAGATCGTCACCAGCACGTGGTCGGCCCGCTCCCGGGCGGCGCGCAGCAGCGTCTCGTGGCCGGCGTGCAGCGCGCCCATGGTCATCACCACGCCGACGGTGCCGGTCAGGGCGGCGCGCGCCTTCGCCAGCTCCGCGCGGGTCCGCACCAGCTCCGTCATGCGTGCCTCACCTCTCGTCGGGTCCCGCCGAGCACGTCGAGCAGCGGCGCGGCGTCCGCCGGGCGCAGCCGGCCCGACGCGATGGCCCGGTCCGCCGTGCGCCGGGCCAGGGCCAGGTAGGCCGCGACCGAGTCGGGCGCGGTCGACGCCAGCCGCTCCAGGTGCCGGCGTACGGTGCCGGCGTCGCCCCGGGACACCGGGCCGGTCAGCGCGTCGTCGCCGAGGCTCAGGGCGTTCTCCAGCGCCGCCCGCAGCAGCGGGGCGAGCACCTTCTCCGGCTGGCCCACCCCGGCGTCGCGCAGCCGGTCGGCCGCCTCGTTGACCAGGGTCACCAGGTGGTTGGCGCCGTGCGCCAGCGCCGCGTGGTAGAGCGGCCGGTCGGCCTCCCCCACCCACTCGGGCACCCCGCCGAGGTCGGCCACCAGCCGGGCGGCCAGCGGGCGCAGCTCGGCCGGCGCGGTCACGCCGTACGAGATGCCGGCGAGCCGGCCGAGGTCGTCGGGCGTACCGGTGAAGGTCATCGCCGGGTGCAGGGCCAGCGGGCGGGCCCCGACGGCGGCGGCGGGGGCGAGGACGCCCAGCCCGTGCGCGCCCGAGGTGTGCGCGACCACCTGGCCGGGGCGCAGCGCCCCGGTCTCGGCGAGGCCGGCCACCACCGCCGCGAGCTCGTCGTCGGGCACGGCGACCAGCAGCAGGTCGGTCGCGGCGTGCGCCACGGAGGTGGCGGAACGGTTGGCGGCGTCGGGCAGCAGCAGGGCGATGCGGGCCTTGGTCGCCCCGGAGACGCCGGAGGCGGCGACCACCCGGTGCCCGGCGGCGGCGAGCGCCGCGCCCAGCACGGCACCGACCCGGCCGGCGCCGAGGACGCCGACGGTCAGCACGCGGGGAAAGGAGAGTGTGGCGCCGCCCGAGGGTGCGGCGGCCCGCGCGGGGGCAGCCGGACGCGGGCGCAGCGGTGCGCTCATGGCAACGATCCAGTCCTCGAAGGGGGTACCGGTCGATGGCAAGTATGCGCCGCGGTGAAGAGGTCGCAACAAGAAGGTGTGAAAACCTTCACCGCCGGCGCGGGCCGGGCCGCCGCAGGGTGCCACGGCGGCCCGGCCCGGCCACGGTCACCGGCCGCGCAGGAAGCCGGCGTCGACGAACTTGAAGTCGGTGTCCGGGCGTGCCTCACCGTCCCCGCCGGGGGTGTCCGGGGTGTTCCGGCCGTCGTGCACCACCAGCAGCCCGCCGGGGAAACCCGGCAGCGGGGTGGCGGTCACCGCCGCGCCGTCGCACTCCTGGGAGCCGTCCACCGCGCCGTCGACCACCGCGAAGCGGCCCGTCGGGCGGCCGGTGCGCCGGTCGTACGTGTGGAACGTGTCGTCGCCCTGGGCCGAGACGACCAGGGTGCCGCTCAGGCGGCCCGTCCGGTAGATCGTCAGCCCTTCCACGTCCTGCGCGATCCGGCCGCCGAACCCGGGATCGGCCGGGTAGTCGGTCACGCAGTCGTCCTCCGCCGGGTCGAACGCGGCCGGCACGCCGTACTCGCGGACCCGCTCGACCAGCTTCGGGGCGCCGGCGAACCGGCCGCCCGCGAGCCGGGTCCGCCACAGGCCCACCTTCTCCTGCGCCAGGTGCACCACGCCGGTGTCCGGGTCCACCACGGTCCCCTCCACCTGCGGGCCGTCGCCCGGGTCGGTGCACGGCGACCAGGCGGTGCCGTCGGGCAGGGTGAACGCCGACGGCAGCGTCAGCCGGTCCACCGGCCGGTAGGTGACCCGCCCGGCGCGCTCGACCAGCCGGAACACCCCCACCTCCGGGGTGCTGCGCCGGCTCACCACCGCGTACGCGGCCCCGGCGGGGTCGACGTAGGTGCCCAGCCCGTACGCGGTGCGCTGCTCGTCGACCTCGCCCTGGTCCCGGCTGAACGCGAACGGCACGCCCGGCGCGGTCACGTCGGTGAGCAGCCGGGTGGCCGGGTCGATGCGGTAGAACCGGAGCTGGTCGCGCCCCCGGTCGGTGACCACCGCCAGGTCGACCCGCTGCCCGCCGAGCCGGAACCCGGCCACCAGGTCGACGTTGTTGAACCGGCCGGACTCGTCGTCCGGGCCCGGGGCGGGCGGGGTGGCGATCGCCTGCCGCTCGCGGGCGGCCAGGTCGTAGACCCGCAGGCCGCCGTTCTTTGCGGTGGCGATCACCAGGCTGCCGGCCCGGTCGGTCGGGTGCACCCAGATCGCCGGGTCGTCGGCGTCGGCGTCGCCGCCGGCTTCGTCGTCGTACAGGCTGGGGGTCTCGGCCACCGCCCGCACGGCGCGCGGCGCGTCGTCCCGGGCGGGCGCGGCGGCGGCACCGGAGGCGGCCAGCAGCAGCGGTACGGCCACCAGCGCGGGGATCGCGATTCGTCTCATGCCCGCAGACCGTAGGGTCGGCACGGTGACGGACCCTGAACGCGGGATGAACTCCACGGCGCTGCGCTGGCGGGACGCGATGGACCGGGCCCTGTACGGGCCGGCGGGTTTCTTCGTCGCCGGGGCGGGCCCGGCCGGTCACTTCCGCACAAGCGCGCACGCCTCCCCGGCGTTCGCGGCCGCGGTGTTCCGGCTCGTCACGCGGCTCGATGCCGCCCTCGGCTTCCCCACGCCGTTCGACATCGTGGACGTGGGTGCCGGCCGGGGCGAGCTGCTGCGCGCCCTGGCCACCCTGGCCGACAAGGCGGCCGGGTCCCTCAGCAGCCGCCTCCGCCTCACGGCCGTGGAACTGGCCCCCCGCCCGCCGGACCTGCCTCCGGCCATCGACTGGACGACCGAGACCCCGACGGGAATCACCGGCCTGCTGTTGGCCACCGAATGGCTGGACAACGTCCCCGTCGACGTGGCCGTCCCCACCGAAACCGGCTGGCGCTACGTGTTGGTGAACCCGAGCACGGGCGAGGAGACCCCAGGCCCCCCACTGACCACAGAGGACCGAACCTGGCTGACCCGCTGGCACCCCACCTCCGGCCCCGGGGGGCGGGTGGAGGTGGGGCGGGGGCGGGATCTGGCCTGGGCCGGGGTGGTGGGGTGTCTGCGGCGGGGGGTGGCTGTTGCCGTCGACTACGGGCACCTGCGTCAGGCGCGGCCGGTGGGCGGGACGCTGACCGGATACCGGGGCGGACGGCAGGTGCCACCGGTGCCGGACGGGTCGTGCGACGTCACCGCCCACGTGGCCATGGACTCCGTCGCCTCCGCCGGGGAGCGGGTCGCCCGGTGCGCGTACACCCTGGTGTCTCAGCGGGAGGCGCTGCTCGCGCTCGGGGCCGACGGCGGGCGACCGCCGCTGAGCCTGGCCGGCACCGACCCGGCCGGCTATGTGCGGGCGCTCGCCGCCGCGTCGGCGGTGGCCGAGCTGACCGACCCGGCCGGGCTCGGCGGGCACTGGTGGCTGCTCCAGCCGGTCGGCGTCGCCGTCGATGCGCTCATGGCACGATGACGGGCATGACCACGGACACCGGTGACCTGCGCGAGCTGACCGTCGGCACCGGGGCCGGCGGCGAGCAGCTCGGCACCGACATGGTGCTCAACATCGGCCCGCAGCACCCCTCCACGCACGGCGTGCTGCGGCTCAAACTCGTCCTCGACGGGGAGCGGGTGGTCGCCGCCGAGCCGATCGTCGGGTACATGCACCGGGGCGCGGAGAAGCTGTTCGAGGTGCGCGACTACCGGCAGATCATCGTGCTCGCCAACCGGCACGACTGGCTGTCGGCGTTCTCCAACGAGCTGGGCGTGGTGCTCGCCGTCGAGCGGCTCATGGGCATGGAGGTGCCCGAGCGGGCCACCTGGCTGCGGATGGCCCTGGCCGAGCTGAACCGGGTGCTCAACCACCTGATGTTCCTCGGGTCCTACCCGCTGGAGATCGGCGCGATCACCCCGGTCTTCTACGCGTTCCGGGAGCGGGAGACCATCCAGGCGGTCATGGAGGAGGTCTCCGGCGGCCGCATCCACTACATGTTCAACCGGGTCGGCGGGCTCAAGGAGGAGGTGCCGGCGGGCTGGACCGGCCGGGCCCGCGCCGCCATCGGCGAGGTGCGCCGCCGCCTGCCGGACCTGGACAACCTGATCCGGCGCAACGAGATCTTCCTGGCCCGCACCGTCGGGGTGGGCGTGCTGTCGGCCGCCGACGCCGCCGCGTTCGGCGCGTCCGGGCCCGTCGCCCGCGCCTCCGGGCTCGACCTGGACCTGCGCCGCGACGAGCCGTACCTGGCCTACGACCAGCTCGACGTGCCGGTGGTGACGAAGACCGCCGGGGACTGCCACGCCCGGTTCGAGGTGCTGCTCGACCAGGTGTACGTCTCGCTCGACCTCGCCGAGCAGTGCCTGGAGCGGGTCGACCGGCTCACCGGGCCGGTGAACACCCGGCTGCCGAAGGTGGTGAAGGCCCCCGAGGGGCACACGTACGCGTGGACGGAGAACCCGCTCGGCATCAACGGCTACTACCTGGTGTCGCGGGGCGAGAAGACGCCGTGGCGGCTGAAGCTGCGCACCGCGTCGTACGCGAACGTGCAGGCGCTGGCCACCCTGCTGCCCGGGTGCCTGGTGCCGGACCTGATCGCGATCCTCGGCTCGATGTTCTTCGT
Source organism: Micromonospora sp. DH13 (assembly GCF_020873825.1). Taxonomy (NCBI): domain Bacteria; kingdom Bacillati; phylum Actinomycetota; class Actinomycetes; order Micromonosporales; family Micromonosporaceae; genus Micromonospora; species Micromonospora sp. DH13. The sequence goes on along the minus strand of NZ_JAHWGR010000014.1, from coordinate 161,443 downwards.
GGTGGGAGACATCGACAAGTAACGGGTTTCCCGGTCCTGACCGGCCCGTGCCGCCGGTCAGCGCCAGTGGTCGGCCGGGCGGGCAGCGCCGGCGCGGGGCGTCTCGTCGCGGGGCGGATACCCGTACCGCTGCCCGTCGGCGCGCTGGTGCCGGCTGGGCCGGGCCGGCTCGGGTTCCGCCGCACCCCACTGCTCCGCCGCGCCCCACTGCTCCGCCGACGGTGCCTCGCGTGGGGCCGGCGGACGCCACTGCGCCGGCACCGGCACGCCGCCCGCCGGCAGCGCCGGGGAGGCCGGCTCGGACCACGTCCCGCGGTCCCAGTCCGTGCCGCTGCCCGGCTCCGCGCGGCCGGGCCGACCGTCCGGGCCCGCGCCGCTGCGGTCCGCGTCCGGCCAACCGCCCGACCGGTCGGTCCCCGGTCCGGCAGCGGCGGCGTCCCACCAGCGGTCCGCCGGGCCGCCCTCCGGGTGGGGGTCGCCGTGGCGGACCGCCGCCCAGCGGTCCTCCACCCGGTATCCGCTGCCGGTCGCGTCGGCGTGCGCCGCGGCCCGGCGCTCACCCACCCGGACCTCCCGGCCCCGGTCGTCGTCGCGTACCTCCGCCCACCGGTCGCCGGCCGCCGCCTCGGACCACTGACCGGAGGCGGCGGGCGCGGGCGGGTACGCGGGTGCGCGGTCCGCCTCGTACCTACCCGCCGCGCCGCCGCCGGCCGGCACACCGCCGTAGCCGCCCCGCGCCTCCGGCTGCACGGGCACGCCCCAAGCCTGGGGGCGGGGGGCGGGAGCCGGCTCGTCCCGGGAGGGCTGCTGCCGCGCCCAGGCGCGATCGTCGAACGGCTCCGGGTCGACCGGGGCAGGGTCCCGGTGGGCGTCGGCACCCCGCACGTGGGCGGCCGGGTCGGCGTGCCCGGCCCACGACCGGCCCTCCGGTTCGCCGGTCGCCGGTCGTTGGCCGCCGGCCCACGACCGCTCCGGGGTAGGCGGTGACCACCGGTCGTCCGCAGCCGGGGACCACCCGTCGCCGTAGCCTCCGGGAGCCGGGGACCAGCGCTCGCCGCCGTAGCCGCCGTAGCCGCCCGTTGCCGGGTCCGGCCCGTCGACGACGGTGTGCCGGGTGGTGACGTGCACGGTCTCCGTGTGCCGGACCATGCCGACCGGGCGCGGGGCCGGGGCGGGGGCCGGCGCGGGGTCGGGGGTGGCCGGCTGCGGCACCCGGATGCCCGGCTCGGCCGGGCGGGCCGACGCGCCGTAGACGCCCGGCTGGGCCGGACGGTCGCCGCCGTAGACGCCCGGCTGGGCCGGACGGTCGCCGCCGTAGACGCCCGGTCGGGGCGGGCCGTCCACGCCGTGGCGTGGAGTGGGCCGGGGGCGGTGGCCGGGGGACGCGTCGTCCGGGCGGGCGGGCGCACGGAGCGGGGCCGCGGGGGCCGCCTCGGCGTCGCCGGGCGGGCCGGCGTCGGCGTACGTCTCGGCGGGCGCGACCCGGGCCCGGCCCGCACCCGCCGGCTGCGTGCCCACCGACTGCACAGCCGGCGGCTCGGGATCGGCGGCGATCCCGGCCGCCGCGGCGTCCAGCCGGCGACGCAGCGCGCCGACCTGTTCCTGGGCCCGCTGGGACGCGTCGAGCGCCTGGTTGCCGCGCTGGGCGGCGGCCACGATCTCGCCACGCAACTCCCGGCGCAGCTGGTCGATCTCGTCGCGCAGCTCCTCGGCCTCGCCGTGCCCGCCCTCGCCGTCGGCGCGCAGCGCGATCGACAGGCCGATCAGCACCACGGCGAGGATCGCCAGCACGGCGGCGAACCGCAGCGGGCCGTTGCCGTCGGCGACCAGCAGGATCAGCGCCGCGACGGGGGCCAGCGCCACGCCGATCCAGAACAGCACGGGCAGCAGTCGGGGATCACGCCTGTCGGTGGCGGCAACCGGGGCGGGCATGGATGTGCAGCCTACCGAGAGTTCCGCCTACTGGGAACGCCCTGCCAGCACCGGTCGCCGGGCCCGGTGGGGAGACCGGCGACCGGTGGGCGGGTCAGCTGGCCGCGAGCGCCCCGTCGGACGAGAAGACGAGGCCGACGCTGGCGCTCCCCGTCTTCAGGGCGTTCTTGGTCTGCGGGCCGCCCGCGTCCAGCGAGCTGAACGAGCCGGCCTTGAAGTCGTAGACCTCCACCAGGCCCGCCTGGCACTTCGGGCGCTGCGGGCACTCCGGCGGGCCGGCCAGCACGGTCGCGCTGCCGGAGCACTTCGCCGCCAGGTCGGACAGCGTGCTCACCCCGTACTTGTCGGCGAACGCCTTGGTGACGGCGAACGCGTTCTGGTCCTGGGCGGCGGACGGCGTGCCGAAGGCGATGCCGGCCTTCTCGCCGGCGGCCTTGAGGGCGGCGACGGTCTTGTCCAGCTCCGGCGAGGAGACCGGCTGGGCGTCCTTGCCGTTGGCCTTCGTGTTGAGGAACTCGGCCATGGTCGCCGCGTACTCCGGGACGACCTGGATCTCGCCCTTCTCCAGGGCCGGCTCGTAGAGCTCCCGGTTGCCGATCTGCTGCACCTTGACCTGGTAGCCGGCGGCGGTGAGCGCGATGCGGTACAGCTCGGCGATGGTCTGGCTCTCGGTGAAGTTGCCGGCGCCGACGACGATCGTGCCGCCCGACCCCTTGGCGATGCCCTGGGTGACGTTGTTGGCCGTGACGAACTCCTCGGCGGCGACCTTGCTGGTCTTGCGGTCGACGTCGACGGCCTTGTTGAGCGCGATCAGCTTCGGCGTGTCCAGCGCGGCCGAGACCTTGTCCAGCGCCGCGAGCAGCTCCGGGGTGGCCGCCTTGGCGTTGACCGCCGGGATGACGTTGTCGGTGTTCTGGAGCTTCTTGTCGTCGGCGAGGACGACGAGCTGGTCACCGGCGACCGGGGCGCACCCCGCCCCCGACGCCCCCTGCTGCGGGGCCTCGGTGCCGGAGGAGCCGGCGTCGCCGCAGCCGGTGAGGAAACCGGCCGCCGCGAGGGCGCCGACCGCGCCGATGGCCAGCCGTGTACGTGCGCGCATCAAGCCCGCCTTCCGTGTCCCGGCGCGGCCCTCGGGCCGGCCGCGTGTCCGACGGACGATCTCCTGTCGTCGCCCGCGATCTTCCACCCAACATCCTGCCCGCCGGGACCGACAACCCGAGGCGAGGTTCGTCACCGGATCGTCACCCGAGCGTGACCCGGGCCGTCAGCTCCCGGCGACGGCGTCGGCGGCCCGGCGGTTGGCCCGCCGCCGCGCCGGACGCAGCGGGCGCGGGGTGACCAGCCGCTCGACCAGGGCCAACACCAGCTCGACCAGCATCGCCAGCCCCGCCACCAGCAGGCCGCCCGCGATGATCTGCCCGCCACCGGCGGCGATGTCCAGGCCGAAGCCGGCCCGGATGATCTGGCCCAGCCCGCCGCCGTTGACGAACGAGGCCAGCGCGGCCGTCGCCACCACCTGCACCGCCGCCGTGCGGAACCCGGCGGCCAGGTACGGCACCGCCAGCGGCAGCTCCACCCGGCGCAGCACCTGCCCGCCCGACAGCCCCATCCCGCGCGCCGCGTCCCGGGCCTCCGGGTCGGTCTGCCGCACCCCCGTGTACGCGTTGGCCAGCAGCGGCGGCACCGCGAACACGGCCAGCGCGACCACCACGGCGGGCCGGCCGAACCCGAGGAAGGTCAGCGGCAGGATGGTCAGCAGGGCCAGGGTGGGGATCGCCAGGGTGACGTTGGACACCAGCACGACCAGCCCGCCGCCCCGGCCGGTGTGCCCGAGCCACAGCCCGACCGGCCAGGCCACCAGGCAGCCGAGCAGCACGGCCGCGGCCGACATGCCGAGGTGCTCGCCGAGCCGGTCGAGGATGCCGCCCGGGTTGGTCCAGTTCAGCGGGTCGTTGAGCCAGAGCACCGCCTGGCCGACCGGGTTGCTCATCGGGCCCGCCCGCGCAGCCAGGGGGTGACCGCCCGGCCGAGCCCGGCGAGGACCAGGTCCAGCACCAGGGCGAGCAGGACGCAGAGCAGCGTGCCGGTCATGATCTCGGCCTTGTAGAAGTTGTTCTGGAAGCCGGCGAAGATGAGCTGGCCCAGCCCGCCCCGGCCGACCACCACGCCGACGGTCACCAGCGCCACGGTCGACACGGTGGCCAGCCGCAGGCCGGTGAGGATGCCGGGCAGCGCCAGCGGCAGCTCGATCCGCAGCAGCCGGCCCCACCGGCCGTACCCCATCCCCTCCGCCGCCTCGCGGACCTCGGGCGGCACCTGGCTCAGCCCGGCGACGGCGTTGCGGACGATGACCAGCAGCGCGTACAGCACCACCACGCTGAGCACCGTCACCGCCCCGATCCCCAGGTAGGGCGCGAGGAACGCGAACAGGGCCAGCGACGGGATCGTGTAGAGCACCCCGGTGAACGCGAGGATCGGACCGGCGAGGGGGCGGAACCAGTGGGCCGCCACCGCGAGCGGCAGGGCCACCAGGGCGGCGATCAGCACGGCCCGGGCGGTCAGGGAGGCGTGGTCGCGCAGCGCGGCGACGATCGTGTCAGAGTTGTCCCGCACGTACTGCCAGGAGAACCACGGGTTACCCGGGTCGGCCCGGTAGCTCAGGCGGAAGGACATGCGTGGACGTTACCCCGAACACCCGGAGCGCCGCCGGACCCGAGGCGGCCGGGACCCCCGCGGCGGCCATCGCGCTGGAGGGCATCGGCAAGCGGTACCCGGACGGCACCGAGGCGGTCCGCGAGCTGAGCCTGCGGGTGCCGGCCGGCGAGCTGGTGGTGCTGATCGGGCCGTCCGGCTGCGGCAAGTCGACCGTGCTGCGCATGATCAACCGGCTGATCGAGCCGACCGCCGGCCGGATCCTGCTCGGCGACGAGGACGTGACCCGCGTCGACCCGGTCGCGCTGCGCCGCCGCATCGGGTACGTCATCCAGAACGTGGGCCTGTTTCCCCACCAGACGGTCGTGGCCAACGTCGGCACCGTCCCCCGGCTGCTCGGCTGGCCCTCCGACCGGATCCGCCGCCGCAGCGAGGAGCTGCTGGAGCTGGTGGGGCTCGACCCGGGCCGGTTCGGCCGGCGCTACCCGCACGAGCTCTCCGGCGGGCAGCGGCAGCGGGTCGGTGTGGCCCGCGCGCTCGCCGCCGACCCGGTGGTGCTGCTGATGGACGAGCCGTTCTCGGCGGTCGACCCGATCGTGCGGACCCGGCTGCAGGAGGAGTTCCTGCGCCTGCAGGCCGAGGTGCGCAAGACCATTGTGCTGGTCACCCACGACCTCGACGAGGCCGTCCGGCTCGGCGACCGGATCGCCGTGCTCTCCCAGGGCGGCCGGCTGGAGCAGTACGACACCCCGGCGGCCCTGCTCGCCGCGCCCGCCTCCGAGTTCGTCCGGGACTTCGTCGGCGCGGACCGGGGCATCCGGGCGCTGGCGGTCACCCCGGTCACCCGGGAGGCGCTGGAGCCGGCCCCCGCCGACCCGGCCGGGCTGCCGCAGGTCGCGCTGGGCACCTCGGCGTACGACGCGCTCGCGGTGATGCTGACCTCCGGCGCGGACCGGGTGCTGGTGACCGCCGAGGGCGGGCCGGCCGGCGTGCTCACCCGGGAACGTGCGCTGGGCGCCGGCCGGGAGGCGGCCTGAGTCAGGCGGGGCGGCGGGGCGGCGCGGTGGCGGTCAGGCCCGGCCGCCGAGGCTCGCCGTGCCGATGATCCAGCCGGAGAGGAAGCCGTACCCGGCTCCGGTGCCGGCGGCCTGCAACGCGGCGAGCAGCGACGGGGCCGGCCCCAGCAGCGTGCTCAGCAGCGCGGCCAGGCCGGCGGCCAGCACGTACGCGCCCCAGCCGGAGAAGAACTGGCTCACCGACCCCTGCACCCGGGCCACCTGGGACGCGGGCAGCAGGTAGAGCAGGGCCGCCGCCAGGACCACCAGCAGGATGGCGCGCAGGTCGGTGGCGAGCACGCCCTGCCCCGAGTCGCCGGAGCCGAACCGCCACGCCGGCCAGGCCAGCAGCCGCAGGAACCAGCCGCCGGCCGACTCGGGGTCGGTGTGGTCCTCGGTCCAGCCGACGTACAGCGGGCTGCCGCAGACCGCGACGAGCAGCAGCACCGCGAGGGTGCCGGTGCCGGCCGCGGTCCCGTACCGGCTGACGGGGCCCGACCGGCCGGTGACACCCGAGCGGTTGATGGCGGCCATGAGGCGACCAGTTCCCGGCGCGCCCCGGCGGGCAAACCTGCGGACCACGGTGACCGCGCTCCGGTCAGTGCTTCATCAGGTAGTCGATGAACTTGGCCCGCAGCAGCGGCGCGGACTCCTCGTAGCCGTGCCCGGTGAGCTCCCGCCACAGCGCCGCCGCCTCGTCGATGGTCGGGCCGACGGAGTTCGGCGCGCCGTCCAGCGCGGCGGCCTCGTCGGCGTTCGGCAGGTGGCGCAGCACCGACCAGAAGAACCCGACGTCGCGCCGCTCCCGGGCCGTCGCGAACGCCCGCTCCCGCAGCTCCTCCGTGGAGAGCGCGTCCAACTCGTCGAACGTGTGCCCGCCGGTGCCGGTGGAAGGTGTCTCGGTCATGCCGCCGAGCCTAACCGGCGAGATCACCGGTGGCGCGCCGCCGCCCCCGACTCGTGCAGGTCAGCGGTCGCCGGCGTCCCAGCGCGGCGGGCGGTCGTCCCAGCGCGACGCGTCCCAGGGGTCGGTCGGGGTGTCGTCGGTGCGGGTGGGCAGGGCCGGGGGCCAGTCGCCCACCGGCGCCGGCCGGGGCACCGACCAGCCGGAGCTGATCGTGCCGTCGCCCCGGGGGACCGGCTCCGGGTCCGCGCCCACCGTCCGGGGCCGCCCGTACGTCTCGACCAGCCGGGTGACCACCAGCCCGACGCCGAGGGCCACCCCGCCGACGGCCCACCGGCTCACGATCCAGCCCTCGGCGTCCAGCCAGGCCCGCAGGACCACGACGAGGCTGACGGCGAGCAGCGTGCCGAAGATCGCGCCCCGCCGGCCGTACGCGCTCGTGCCGCCGAGCAGCGCGATGCCGACGGCGAGCGTCGTCCAGCCCAGCCCCTCGGTGGGGACGACGGGCCCGTCGCCGTTGCTGGCGAACAGGATGCCGGCGAGCGCGGCGAACACCGTGGAGAGGACGAAGGCGAACACGACGATGGTGGCCGCCACCCCGCCCCGGCGGCGGGCCGGGTCGGCCACCGGGCGGAACCGGCCGACCAGGCGGCGCACCGGGCGGATGGCCCCGAACAGTCCGCCGAGGACGGCCACGGCGGCGAAGCCGGCGAAGAGGTAGAACGCGGTGTCCCGGGGGTCGTACCCGCCCTGCACCAGCACCGGCGCGGGGCGCTGCTGGATGTAGACCACCACGCCGGCCGCGCCGGCCAGGCTCGCCGCCCAGCCGGGCACGTGCAGCAGCACCACGGCGAGCCCCACGGCCAGCCCGCCGACGGCGGCCACCGCTACGGCGTGGCCCAGCGCGACCTCGACCCCGCGGTCGCCCTGCTCGGCGACGTGCAGGGCGGCGGCGACCGCCACCGGGCCGACCGCCAGGTTCACGGCCGAGGTCCGCAGGGTCAGCCCGGCCGCCAGCACGAGCAGCCCCAGCGCCACCACGTCGACCAGCAGGGACCGCAGCCCGTCGTCACGCAGCGCGGCCGGCTCCGCCTGCCACAGCAGCCAGGTCAGTACGGCGAGGGCGGCGGCCAGCAGCAGTTCCCAGACGACGTGCACGGCGACGCGGTCGCGGCCCGGCTCGCCGTGGGCCGGGTCGTCGAAGACGTTCTCCAGCACCGACGCGGGCACGCCCGACGAGGGCTCCACGGGGTGGTGCCGGCCCGGATCCTCGTGCCCCATGACGCGTGCCCTCCCCAGGTCACGGCCGCAGGGTCCGACCCGGGCGGACCGGGGCGGCCGTTGCTCTCCGGTCGCCAGGCACGGTACCTGCGCGCCGCTCCGGGCGTAACCCCCCGTGTTCAGCGCTGACCCGGGCCGCCCTCCCGCCGGTCGGCGTCACGCTCGTCCTCGGGCCGCTCCGGCACCCGGCAGGACCGCTCCAGCCACAGCGCGGCGGCCACCAGGGCGAGTGCCGCGAGCAGGCCGGCACCGGCGGCCGGGCGGTCCTCTGCGGCGGCCCGGGTGGGCTCGACGAAGAGCCACCCGGTCAGCCCGGCGCACCAGCCGGCGAAGATCGCCCCGGCCAGGGCGGACGCCTTCGCCAGCACCACGAACCGGGCCACCAGCAGCGGATTGACCGGGTCGCGCCCCGGCCGGCGCTCGATCCGGCTGCGGGTGTTGACCGCCGCGTACGCCTCCAGCACCGCCAACGCGGCCAGCGTGACCACCGGCAGCCAGGGCAGCCGCGGGAAGCCGCCGTAGAGGGTGCTGATCAGCAGCCAGGCCACCGCCGCGGCGGCCAGGCCGGCGACGACCAGGGTGGAGATCCGGGTGGGGCCCATCCTGGAGCGGTCGGGGTCCGGCCCGCCCGGCGGTCGGGACTGCGCCTGGGTCATGCCGGCCGGCTCCACTGGCTCATGCCGACGACTCTAACGCCAGATCCGGTCGGGGGCTCAGTTCCAGGGCGTCGCCGGCCACCGGTTCGGCGTTGAGCAGGTCGGTCAGCCAGCCGTGCCCAGGCAGCCGCCCGTACGGCTGGATGTCGATCCACGGCCGGAGCACGAACGCCCGCAGGTGGGCCCGGGGGTGCGGGAGGGTCAGCTCCGGGTCGTCGCTGACCACCGGCTCGCCGGTGTCGTCCCAGACGGCGACGACGTCGACGTCGAGGGTGCGGGGGCCGAAGCGGCGCGCCGGGTCGCGCTCGCGGCCGGCGCGCCGCTCGGCGGCCCGGGCCCGCGCCAGCCAGTCCCGGGGGGCCGCCGCCGGGTCCTCGGCCAGCACCACCGCGTTGAGGTACGCGGGCTGGTCCGCGTCGCCCCACGGCGGGGTCTCGTAGACGCCCGAGACCAGCAGCACCGCCTCGCCGAGGGAGTCGACCGCCGAGCGCAGGTGGGCCGCCCGGTCGCCGAGGTTGCTGCCGAGGGAGAGCAGGGCGCGGGTCACGCGACGCCCCCGTCGGGTCCGGCCGGTGGGGGGTCGGTCCGCGTCCTGGACATGGTGACGGCGACGTCGGTGAAGGCGTGCGGCACGGGCGCCTCCGGCTTGTGCACGGTCACCGTCGCGCGCGTCACCCGGTCGTCGGCCAGGCAGATCGCGAGCAGCCGGTCGGCGAGCGTCTCGATCAGGTTCACCGGCTCGCCGGTCAGCACCGCGACCAGCCGGTCGGCCAGCTCCCCGTAGTGCACCGTGTCGGTCACCTCGTCGGAACGGGCGGCGGGCGCGAGGTCGAGTTCGAGGACGGCGTCGACGACGAACTCCTGCCCCCGCTCCCGCTCGAAGTCGTAGACGCCGTGCCGGCCGTGCGCCCGTAGGCCCGTCAGCGTGATCCGGTCGGTCACCGTTCCCCCTCCGTCGGACTTCCGACTCCTGCCGTCGCCCGCTGGCCCCCACCGGCCGCCCGCCCACCCTCGCGGGCGGCCGCGAGGCGCGGACTGCCGCTGGCCCGCCAGACCGCCAGGGCGTCGACGGTGCCGAGCACGTCGTGCACGCGTACCCCCCAGGCCCCGGCCGCGACCGCGAGCAGGCTGGTCGCGGCGGTGGCGGTCTCCCGGCCGGCGGTCGGCCGGGGGGTGCCGTCGGCGGCGGCGAGCAGCCGGCCCAGGTACGACTTGCGGCTCGCCCCGAACAGCAGCGGGAGGCCGAGCTCCAGCAGCTCGGGCAGGCGGGCGGTGAGCTGCCAGTTGTGCTCGGCGGTCTTGGCGAAGCCGAGCCCGGGATCGATGACGATGCGGTCGGCGGCCACCCCGGCGGCCAGGGCCGCGTCGACCCGCTCGGCCAGCTCGGCCCGCACGTCGGTCACCACGTCGGTGTAGTGGGCCAGCGCACTCATGCCGCGCGAGTGCCCGCGCCAGTGCATGAGCACCCAGGGGCAGCCGGCGTCGCGGACCACCCGGGCCATGTCCGGGTCGGCCAGGCCGCCGGACACGTCGTTGACCACCGCCGCCCCGGCCGCGAGGGCGGCCTCGGCCACCCGGGCCCGGCTGGTGTCGATGCTGACCGCGACGCCGTTGGCGGCGAGTTCCCGGACCACCGGCAGCACCCGGGCTGCCTCGGTGGCGGCGTCCACCCGGTCGGCCCCCGGACGGGTGGACTCGCCGCCGACGTCGACCAGGTGCGCGCCCTCCCCCTTCAGTCGCACCCCGTGTGCGACGGCGGCGTCGAGATCGGCGTATCGGCCGCCGTCCGAGAAGGAGTCGGGCGTGACGTTGAGGACGCCCATCACCACCGGGGTCCGAGTCCGTACCAGATCGGTCACGACTGCACGGTACCGGTCGTGGCGGCGGGCTCCGGCAGCCCGGTGCACCCCGCCCGCGACACCCCTGACATGCCAATTAGAACGAGTGTACGATCGGTCGTCCGGGTCGTTCCGGGCCGACTCTTCGCGGCTTGTCGCAAAGGGGGGCGGCCCGTACCCTTTGGAATTGCCCAGCAGCGAGACGGCGAAGCCTGGAGGGAGGGCCGAAGCGGGAAAAATCCCCCCAAAGCTCACTACTCCGCGTGGTGGGTGACGAACGCAGGGTCGCCGACACTGCGCAGAGTGAGCACCATCCCGCCAGGCTTGACCACCGCACCGCCGCGGCTCCGCCGGCCGCAACAGGGGAGGTTCCAGTGATCGCCATCGAGCTCATGGAGGCGACGTCGTCCGGCGTCACCCACGCGCTCCACACCCTGGCGTCGACTCCACTCGCCGAGCCGGCACCCAAGGGCATCGACACCAACGGCGTCGTCACGTTCTTCGCCAGCAAGATCGCGCCGATCCTGCTGGCCGTGCTCGGCGTCATCTTCATCGGCCGGGCCAGCCGCGGCGAGATCTCCAAGGTCCTGACCAGCTCCGCCATCGCGATCGTCGGGCTGGCCTTCATCGCCGGAGCGGCCACACTCTTCTTCGTCGGTGATTACCTGATCGACCTGATCTTCGAATAGGCGCGGGCAGATGCGGCTGCGCACCGACGACGACATCTACCGGGCCCGCCTGGTCTACCTCGGGCCGCCCGGCTATACCCTGCCCGTCCACCTGCCGTACGCCCAGTACGGCGTGTTCATGCTGCTCGTACCCCTCTACATGTTCATCCACTGGCTGTTCACGTTGCAGGTCGAGCTCTTTCCCGCCTGGGAGATCGCGCTCGCCATCGTGAGCACCTCGTTCATCTTCCGGTACGTCGACCCCGACCGGCCCGCGCGCATGGTGATCCGCACCGCGCTGACCGACTGGCGGCGCACCCGGGAGTCGGCCGCCGAGCAGCGCGACCCGCGCCTGGTGGCGAGCCGGATCAGGATCCGGGAGGAACTGGCATGACCGGGCGTACGCCGATCGGGCCGAAGCAGCACGCGGATGAGGCGGTGGCATGAGTCGCTCTTCCACGCCGGGTTCCCCGGCAGGACGTCACGCGGCCACGCACGGTAACCGTGCGCGCTCGTTCGACTACCCTCCGGACGAGGATCTGGACGAGGTCGCCCTCGACCCCGCCCTGGCCACCACCCCCGGCCACGGCCGCGTCGGCGTCTTCCAGGCACCCCGACCCACGCCCGGGCGTCCCGCGCCGGCCGGCCCCGAGCCGAGCCCGCCGATGGTCGCCGACAGTGCCGACATCGACTCGCCGTTCCTCGACCTCTTCGGCGGCGCCCACCCGGTGCCCCGGCCTGCGCTGCCCGCGCCGCCCCGACCCACGGCCCGCGAGCACCCCCCGATCCCGCACCAGCCGCCGGCCGTCGCGGCCCCGCCCGCGCGGGCCGAGATCCCGCCGGCCCCCGCCGAACGGCCCCTCGCCGCCCCCACGCCGCACGGCCGGCCCCGGGTCCCCCAGCAGCACGTCGAGCGGCTGCCGGCGGCGCGACCGGTGCCCGCGCCCGACCTGCCGCCGCCCCCGGTCGCGGTCGCCCCGCCCACCGACCCCGACGACGAGACGTACGGCTGGCAGGACCCCGAGCCGCCCGTGCGCCGGGAGCCCGAGCGGTCCCCGCAGCGGGACGCCGAGGCGTCGGCACGGCGGGAGGCCGGGCACGCCCCGCAGCGCGGCGCCACGCCGGCCCCGCAGCGCGGTTCCGTCTCGTCGCCCCAGCGCAACGCCGAGGCCCCGCCCCGGGGCCGGGAGCCGGATCGACCGGCACGCCCGGCGGCGGAGCCGGCGCCACCCCCGGCCGGCCGCGAGGTGACGGCACCCCGGCAGCGGACAGCCGAGCGGCGGGAGCGGGCCGGCAAACCCGCCAAGCCGGCCAAGCCCGCGAAGCCCGCCCGCTCCGCGCGGCAGGTGAAGCCGCCGAAGATCAAGTTCGGGGACCGTGACCCGTCGGTCGAGCTGGCCATCACCGAGATCGCCGGCCACCTGACCTTCACCCCCAACACCGTCACGGCGTGGTATTGGCTGCCCGAGGTGCGCTGGGCGTTCCGGCCCGACGCCGAGCGGGAGGCCCTGCTCGCCGCGATCTCGGAGCAGTACGCCGGCCTCGCCGGCTTCCGGCTGCACCTGCGCCGCACCACCCGCCCGTTCCCGGCCGACGAGTGGGCCCGCACCATCGACGCGCACACCGCATCCCCGCTGCCGGACGTGCCGGGCACCACCGGCTGGGGCGACCACCTGGTGGCCGCCCAGCGGCACCTGCTGTCCGTCAACCACGCCGAGGGGCAGACGTATCTCGGGGTGACCTTCGCCCGGCGCTCCCTCGGCGACTCGCTCACCGAACGGCTCCTGCGCACCTTCGGCCGCGGCGTCGCCGAGGGCGAACGCCGCAAGCTCGGCCGCACCGTCGAGCAGTTCGACGAGGTGCTGGGGGCGTTCGGCATGCGCGGCAGGCGGGTCACGGCCCAGGAGCTGGAGTGGCTGCTCTACCGCTCGGTGGCGCTCTGCATGGCCCCGCCCGGGGCCCTCTCCCCCGTCACCAACGGCCGGTGGGAACGCGGCGACCTGCTCGCCCTCACCGAGCAGGTGGAGCGGTACCGCACCCCGTACGGGTCGACGGTCAAGCTGGTCAACCGGATGACCGGCGAGGAGCGGCACGTGGCCGTGCTCGCCGTCGGTCGGATGGAGCCGCTGGAGATTCCCGAGCGGCACGAGCCCTGGCTGCACTTCCACGAGCGGCTGCCCTGGCCGATGGAGATCTCCACCCGGGTCGACATCCTCGGCTCCGGTGACTCCTTCCGCAACCTCGAACACCGGCTGCGGATGATCCGCTCCCAGCAGCTCGACTACGCCGAGCACGGCATCGACGCCCCGCCCGAGCTGGAGCGGCTGGCCAAGCGGGCGCTGGTCATCGGCGACGAGATGACCACCGGTCTGCCGGTCGACTCCGCCCGGGCCCACGGCTGGCACCGCATCGCCGTCGGCGGCCGCACCCGCGAGGAGTGCCTGGAGCGGGCCCGCCGGCTGATCCAGCTCTACTCCCGGGAACTGCGCGTGTCGTTGCAGCACCCGAAGAACCAGGACTGGCTGGCCCGCGAGTTCATCCCCGGCGAGCCGATCGCCAACACCGGCTACGTCCGGCGGATGCCGGTCAACCTGCTCGCCGCCGCGCTGCCGCAGGCCGCGTCCACCGTCGGCGACCGGCGGGGCGACCTGATCGGGCGTACCGCCGGCACCTGCCGCCGGCCGGTCTTCCTCGACCTGCACTTCCCGATGGAGGTGCGGGAACGCTCCGGGCTCGCGGTCTTCGTCGCCGAGCCCGGCGGCGGCAAGTCGACCCTGCTCGGCGCACTGGGCTACCTGGCCGCCCGGCGCGGGGTGCAGGTGACCCTGCTCGACCCGTCCGGCCCGCTGGCCCGGCTGTGCAGCATGCCGGAGCTGCGGCCATACTCGCGGGTGCTCAACCTCACCGGGTCCGAGCAGGGGACGCTGGCGCCGTACGCGCTCATCCCGACGCCGCTGCGCAGCGAGTTCAGCGCCGGTGCGGCCGGCGACCGGGAGTTCGAGATCGCGGTCTCCAACGCCCGCGCCGAGCGGCGCATGCTGGTGCAGGACATCTGCATGATGCTCGTGCCGCCGCAGGTGGCCCGCGAGGCGTCCACCGCCACCCTGTTCCGGCACGCGGTCCGGCAGGTGCCGGCCGAGGAGACGTCCACGCTGGACGACGTGGTCGCCTGCCTCGGTCAACTCGACGACGACGCCGGCAAGGAACTGGCGAACCTGCTGCTCGACACCGCCGAGATGCCGCTGGCCATGCTCTTCTTCGGCCGCCCGCCGGAGGGGCTGCTCGGCGCCGACGCGGCACTGACCGTGATCACCATGGCCGGGCTGCGATTGCCCGACCTCAAGATCGAACGCGAGTACTGGTCGGCCGAGGAGGCGCTCGCGCTGCCCATGCTGCACACCGCCCACCGGCTCGCGGTGCGGCGCTGCTACGGCGGGTCGATGTCCTCCAGGAAGCTGGTCGGCCTGGACGAGGCGCACTTCATGGAGGGCTGGCGCTCCGGCCGGTCGTTCCTCGTGCGCCTCGCCCGCGACTCCCGCAAATGGAACCTCGCCGCGCTGGTGGCATCGCAGAACCCGCGCGACATCCTCGGCCTCGACGTGCAGAACCTCGTCTCCACCGTGTTCGTCGGCCGCATCGCCGAGGACACCGAGATCGCCTCCGAGGCGCTGCGGCTGCTCCGCGTCCCCGTCAACGACGGGTACGAGGCGACACTGGCCTCCCTGTCCACAGCGGACGCCACCTCCGCCACCCGGCTCGGCTTCCGCGAGTTCGTCATGCGCGACGTCGACGGGCGGGTGCAGAAGGTCCGGGTGGACGTGTCGTACGTCGACGGGCTGCTGGACCACCTGGACACCACCCCCGCCGCGGTCGCCGCGGCAGCGGGCCAACTGCCGACCATCGCGGACCTGGAGGCGTGACATGGCGAGGGGCCGGGCCCGAATAGCGGCGTTCCTGCTCGCGCTCGGCGTACTCGCCGGCGCCACGGTCTCCTGGCCGGTCGTGGGCGGCGACGCCGCGTACGCCGCCCTGCCGACCGCGCAGGCCAAGGCTGACCTGTGCAGCACCCAGGAATGGCAGGCGGACTTCCGCACCTGCGTCGACAAGCTGGGCGCGGTCAGCAAGGACCAGGTGGAATGCCGCAACGCCCCGGTCCCCTCCGCACCCGACTCGGGCCTCGCCGGCTGGTTCGCCTCCCGCCCCGACTCCGCCAAGCTGCCCGGCCCCAAGGGTCTCTACAGCGACTACGGATACGCCGGATACAGCTTCCCGACCTACGACCTGCCCGGCGGTTGCGCCTCCGCGGTGATCCATCCGGACTACAAGTTCACCACCACGGTGGCGAACGGCGAGTTCATGATCGCCACCGCGATCATCGGCGGCTCGAACGCGCTGCGGGAGCGGGCCTGGGATCCCCGGTCGATGTGGGCCTGGGCCGACCCCCTGGTGGAGCAGGCCACCAAGGCCGTCTACCAGAAGGTGTTCAGCGTCTTCGGCATCATCACGCTCTGCGTGGTGGGGCTCTACCTGCTCTGGCGGTCCCGCCAGTCCGACATGAGCAACGCCATGACCACCGCCGGCTGGGCCCTGCTGGTGATGGTGGCGGTGACCGCCCTCGCCGCGTGGCCCGTGAAGTCCGCGAACATCGCCGACGGCACCCTCGTCACCACCCTCGGCGTGGTCCACGACGCCGTCGGGCCGGCGACCCGGGACACACCGCCTGAAAAGTGCGCCCTGCCCAACCCGGATGCCTGCATCGACAAGCGCCCTCCCGCCGTGCGGGCCAGTGACACCGCGACCGAGTCCATGCTTTACCGCAACTGGCTGCGCGGGGTGCTCGGGTCGGCCGACAGCGAGACCGCCAAGAAGTACGGGCCAGCGCTCTACGACGCCAAGTCGCTGTCCTGGGAGGAGACGGAGAAGATCCGGGCCAATCCGGCGACCCGGGACACGACCATCTCCGCCAAGCAGCAGCAGTGGGCCCGGGTCGCGGAGCAGATCAAGAACGAGGACCGGGAGGCGTACGAGTACCTCCAGGGCCTTCGGGACATGGACCGGGTCGGCTCCGGCTTCATCGCCGTGCTCGCCGCGCTGCTCTTCGCGATGTTCGACCTCACCGCGTCGCTGCTGGTGCTGCTGGGCTTCCTCATCTTCCGGTGGGCGGTGATCGCGGCGCCGATCCTCGGCACGATCGGGCTGATGCGCCCGGCGAGCGCCGGGCTGCGCCGGCTGGCCAACGCCGTCGTCGCCGCCGTGTTCAACATCGCCATCTTCGGCACCGGAGCCGCCATCTACCTCTTCGCCGTGGACCTGATCATGAGCACGGCGACCCTGGCGGGCTGGCTCCAGGTGGTGCTCGTCTGGCTCTGCGGGGTGGTCGGTTGGCTGCTGCTGCGGCCGTACCGGCGGATCACCCAACTCGGCGGCAAGGACAGCAGCGAGGCCGTCAGCTCGGCGGGATCGTGGCACCGACGGTTCTTCCGGGACATGCGCACCGCTGCGAGGCTCGACGTGGCCGAGCCTGGTGGCACGAACGAGCCGGCCCTGGCCCGGAAGCGCGGCGCGACGGTCGAGCGGACGACTCTGCGGCCCGAGGCCCGGCACGAGGACCCGAGCCACGCCGCCGTCGGCAACGCGAACGCCGCGGAGCGGCAGCGGCCCGACGGACGCGAACGTCCCGACGAGGCCACCGTGCCGGAACAGCGCAGCCCCGCGCGGCCCGCCGCGCCCCGGCCACGACGCCGCCAGCCTTCGACCTGGACCGAGCCGGACGTTCCGGCGGAGAACCCGTCCTTCGTCATCTACCGGCCCGGCGGCGCCGAGCCGGCCACGCCCCGGCCTTCCGCACCGCGGATCCGCACCGAAGCGCGGTGAGGGCCATGCGACGAGCGGTGGAGTATCTCTTCACTCGGGTGTTGCGGTCCCGCTTGGGCATCGCGCTGGCCATCGGGACTCTGGTCTTCGGCGTGATCGGTGCCGCCCGGCTGGTGTCCGGTCCGGGGGACCCGGCGGCAGGGCTGAGCAATCGGCCCCGGCAGCCGATCACCACCGTCGACCCGACCTCAGGTGACGACGGCGTACTCGGCGGCACCGCGCCCCCGACGCCGGTGACCCGCCCCGGCGCACCGACCCCCGAGCAGATCGCGGACCGGTTCGTCGCCGCGTGGCTCGGTGGCCGCGGGAACAGCGCGGACGAGTGGCACGAGGCCCTGCGCCCGCTCTCCACCCCGGAGCTCACCGAGAAGCTCTCGGGCGCCGATCCGGCGGGTGTTCCGGCGGAACGAACGGCCGGCGAAGCGAGCCTCCGCCCGCGGACGGAACGCTTCGTCGAGGTGTTGGTTCCGCTCGACACCGGGCGGCTACGCCTGGAACTGGTGGCCCCCGAGGGGCAGTGGCTGGTCGACGCCGTGGACTGGGAGCGGACATGAGCGAGCACATGGGAGACGGCAACAGCCCGCGGCGTAAGCTGCGGCTCGGCGCGCTGGCCGTAGCACTGACCGCCACGCTCGCGCTGCTCTGTTGCACCGGAGGGACCGCGGCCTTCTTCCTCACCGAACTGAGCGGCGGCAGCGACGATCTCTCCCCAGAGACCCAGTCCGCCTGCGGCTCGTCCCACCAGGTCAAGGTCTCCGGCAAGATGCCTCGCTTCGCACAGTACGGGGAGAGCCAGATCCGCAACGCCGCGGTCATCATCAAGGTCGGCTCGGACATGAAGGTCCCGCCCCGCGGGTGGGTGATCGCCGTCGCGACCGCCATGCAGGAGTCCGGCCTACGTAATCTTCCCCACCTGGGCAGCCGCAACGACCACGACTCGGTGGGTCTGTTCCAGCAGCGTCCCAGCCAGGGCTGGGGGTCTCCCGAGCAGTTGCAGGATCCGTCCTACTCGTCACGCAAGTTCTACGAGAAGCTGGTGAAGGTCCCGGGATGGGAGCAGCTCTCGCTGACCCGGGCCGCGCAACGGGTGCAGGTGAGCGCGTTCCCCGACGCCTACGCGAAGCACGAGGAACTGGCCAGCAAGATCGTCGACGCGCTCGCCGGCGGGGCGGCCCGCACGGTGCAGGTGGCTCAGCGCAGCATCTGTAATGCCGCCTCCCGCGGCCAGATCGCCGCCTCGGGTTGGACGGCGCCGATTCCGGGGGGCGTCGGCTCCGGATTCCGGACGGCCAGTCGCCCCCGACACAACGGGGTGGACATCGCTGCGCCGAAGCGCACCCTGATCCGCGTGGCGGCAACGGGCCGGGTGCTGGTCGCCCGCTGCGACCCTGCCAACAACGGCCAGCTGAGCTGCGATGTGGACGGCTATCCGGGCAAGGGTGGGTGTGGCTGGTTCGTCGACGTGCTGCACGCCGGCGGCTACGTGACCCGGTACTGCCACATGATCGTCAAGCCTCGGGTGGTCCCCGGCCAACTGGTCAAGGCCGGCGAGGTGATCGGTGAGGTCGGGAGCAGCGGAAACTCGTCCGGCCCGCACCTGCACTTCGAGGTACACCTCGACGGGGACCGGTCCAGTCGTGGTGCCGTAAACCCGGTGCCCTTCATGCGGGACCGGGGCGCGCCGCTGAACGGCAAGGCGTAGGGCTCCGGTACGCATGACCGGGCCACTTCCCGACCCCTTCGCCGACCAGCCTGACTGGGCGCCCCAGCCACCCAGGCCGGTCGAGATCGTGCCCGCGACCGGACGGGTCGACCTGCGGGGACGGCGGGTGCTGGTCGGGCTGCCTGGTCTCGGCTGGCGCGGCGACCTGCGCGCCGACGAACGCGTGGTGCAGAACAGCCGGACCTACGTGCCGGTCATTCCCGAGCAGGAGTGGTACCGCGCGGAGTCCGAGCAGGTCGAGGTCTTTGCCCCGCTGGTGCCGGTCGAACGGGTGTGGGTGGAAACCCTGGGAAACCGGCCGAGCGTCCCGCCGGTCGGGGTCTCCAGCGTCAACCTGGTCTCCCTGGACGCGCCGACCCATCGGGCGCCGACTCCCGTCTTCGAGGCCGGCGCCGTCACGGGACGCCGGGTCGTGCACGTAGCCGATTCCGGTGAGCAGCGGGACCTCCGCGCGGTGACCGAGACCTACTCGGGGGGCGAGGGGGACATCTGCGTTCGGGTCACGCCGGAACTGGAGTGGTATCGCTGGGCCTGGCGAGGTCAGCCGCCCACCACCTTGGAGGTGCCGGTCCATCTCCTCTGGATCGAGTAGTGAGGGAGTTCAGGCCGCAGCGGTGCCGCCACATACCCGCCACTCATCACCGGTCTTTCTAACATCGAACTGCCACGACTGGCGGTCGCTCTGTGAGACGCCGTCGACATAAGCAGAGATGATCAGATCAACTCGAACAGTCACCCCCTCCCCCTGTTCCTGAAGGTCCAGCCTGCCCCAGCTCACGGAAATCGTGGTGGAGAACCGGTCCTCACGGGCGACCAGATCGTCGCGAAGTCTGCTGAGTTCCTCCAGCTCCGGCAGGCTTTCTGAGCAGGTGAACTGGTCGGCCTTGATGTCGTTGCGGTCGACAAGGAACGCACGCAGATAGTTGTCGACCACCACGTCCGGGGCGCTGCGATCCGGTCTGGTCGCGCGGTCATACAGCACGAAGGCGGTGATACCGCCGCCGACGAGCAGCAACCCGAGCACCCCGGCCACCACCGTGATGATGGTCCGCACCCGCCCCGGCCGACGTGCTGGCGTCGGTGTCCCCGACGGGGGCACCAACTGCTCCGGCGGGGTCCGCTGCGCCGGTACGCGGGAGACCTGGGAACCGGCGGGGGGCTGCACTGATTCCACCCCTTGAGGCTATCGGCTGGACGCCTCGTACCCAATGCCCAGGATGCAGCGGATCGTGACAGGACGACCCCCAGCGGTGAGAATCCGACCGGTCACGGACATCTCCGGCGCACCCGCCGTGCCGCATCCCTGAGGACGGGCGGGACCTGGGATACCGTCACTGCTCGGGGAGGGGTTCCCAACCTCGGGACGAGGGGGTGGACGCGGTGTTCGGTCCGAGGATACGCACCAACCGCGCCGCTGCCCTGCACCGCAGGGCGGAGGCGACGGCCGCCGCGGCGGCCGCCATCCTCGACGAGATCCGGCCCGCGCCGGCCGACCAGCGCCGGCAGTACGAGTTGGCGGACCGGCTGCGGTCCACGGCGGCTCTGCTCGCACCGGGCTGGGCGGGGGCGTCACTGGAGACGCTCACCGTGGCGGCCCTTTCGGGCGAGGGTCCACCGCCGTTCGTCCGGGTGGGCATGGCGGCGCCGCTGGACGACGCACGCTTCCCCGCCCTCGTGCCGCTGCTCGGCACCGGCCATCTGACGATCGACAGCGACGCCCGGGATCCACGAGTGGCGGGGCTGCTCCGGGCCGTGCTGCTGCGCCTGCTGGCGGCGACGCCCGCCGGTTGCCTGCTGGTCCGCGTCGTCGACGGGACCGGCGCCGCAAG
Organism: Micromonospora sp. DH13; assembly: GCF_020873825.1. Classification (NCBI taxonomy): domain Bacteria; kingdom Bacillati; phylum Actinomycetota; class Actinomycetes; order Micromonosporales; family Micromonosporaceae; genus Micromonospora; species Micromonospora sp. DH13. The sequence continues at coordinate 141,031 of NZ_JAHWGR010000014.1, read as the reverse complement.
CATCAGCACCACCACCGTCGGCACCGCGACCGGCGCGCGAACGGACACTGTGCCCGGCGCAGGACCGAGCACCGCCACCGCCGCACGCACGGCCACGACCACGAACGCAGGCGCGAGCCCGGCCACGACCACCGACACCAGCTGCACCGGCACCGGACGGGCTGCACCACCGGATGGCACGTTCGCCCCGTTCGCCGGGCTCGCGGACGCCGGCCTGCTGCCCCCGCCGGCCACGGACGTCGCCGGGCTGCGGGCCGTGCTCACCGAGGCGGAGCAGTGGGTGTCGCCGGGCAGTGGCCGGCCGCGCCGGCACGACCGTACGCTGCTGCTGGTCGTGGCCGGGTGGCCGGAGGCGACGGATCCGGCCGATCTGGATCGGGTCGAGGCGCTGGCGGCGCGGGGTCGGGCTGCCGGCCTGCACCTGATCGTGGCCGGCTGGCCACCGGCCGGCCCGTACGCGACCCGGGCTCCCCTGCCGCAGGCCACCCCGCTGGCCATGCGCAACGCGTACGCGCTGCTGGGCGACCCGCCGGGTGGTTCCCTGGCGGGTCCGGGGGCGGAGCCACCCGGCGGGCTGAACTCCCCCGTCTTCGTCGACGACGATCCGCCGTCGGAGCTGGTCGACGCCGTGTGCCGACGGCTGGCCGCGGAGATCGAGGCCGGTTCCCGGCTCAGCCTGGCCGACCTGCTGCCCGACCCGACCGCGCCACTGTGGGCGGTGGGCTCCGCGGAGGGCGTCTCCACCACGGTCGGCGACGCGGGTGGCCGTCCGGTGACCGTGGGGTTCACCGAACTGACCCCGCACTGGCTGGTCAGCGGACGGTCCGGGGCGGATCGTGCCGCGTTCCTCAGCAACGTGCTGCTCGGCCTCTCCGCCCGGTACGGCCCGGACGAGTTGGTCCTGCACCTGGCCGACCTGGGTGACGGCGAGTCGTTCGCGGAGTTCCTGCAGACCGAGCGGGACCGGTCCTGGGTGCCGCAGGTGCGGTCGGCGGGGATGGCCGCCGACCGGGAGTACGTGCTGGACCTCCTCGACGAGCTGACGGCGGAGGCCCGTCGCCGGGAGGAGGCCGGCCAGCGCGCCGGTGGGCAGCGGTTCGCCGGCCTGCGTGAGCATCAGGCCCTGCCCCGGGTGGTCTGCGTGATCGACAATCTTCCGCTCCTGTTGGCCGAGCGGGACCGGCTGGCCACTGACGCGGTCGCCCGGCTGGACGCCCTGGCCCGCTCCGGTCGGGCGTACGGCGTGCACCTGGTCCTGGCCGGGGAGGGTGATCTCGGGATCGCCGGCGGGCCGACGACCCGCGACTCGATGCTCGGGCAGTTCCCGGTGCGGGTGGCGCTGGCCGGCGGCGGTCCGGTGCTGGAGCCGAGCAACGACGCCGCGGCCGGGCTGCCGGTGGGCAGTGCGGTGGTGAACACTGCGGGCGGCCTGGGCGGTCCCCGGGGTGCCACCCGGGGACACGAGCGGATGGTCCGCTTCCCCGACCCGCACGAGGCTCCGGAGACGATCGGGGAGCTGCGGCGCAGGCTCTGGGCGGCCCGTCCGGAGCGGTCGGCTCCGCCGGTCGTCTTCGCCGGTTGGGCGCGCCCGTCGTTGCGTAACGATCCGCACTACCGGGCGGCCTTCGCGGGGCGGGCGCGGGGGCCGGTAGCCCTGCTGGGCCGGGCGGTGGATCTGTCCCGGTCGACGGTCATGGTGCCGCTGGGTTCGGGTGCCGGCCGTAACCTGGCCGTCCTCGGTCCGGGGGCGGAGGCGGTCGCTCTGTTGGCCACCGCGGCCCGTAGTGTCGCGGCGCACCACCCACCGGGCACGGGACGGTTCGTGGTGGCCGCACTCGCCGCCGAGGCGGCACTGGTGGCGGACGCCCTCGCGGCGGACCTCGCCGGCCAGCACCGGGTGGAGCGTGTCGACCTGCCGGGCCTGCTCGACGCCGTCGCCGCCGAGGAACCCGGCTACCTGGTGGTCTTCGGGTTGGACAGGGTCGCCTCGCAGGAGCGACCGGCTGACGGGCCTGCGTCGCAGGGGCGGCCGACGGACCGGCGCGCCGCCAACGAGCGGCCGGCGAACGGGCCTGACCCGCGCGATCGGCCGGCCGACCCGGCCGCCGTTCACGAGCTGCTGGCGGACCGGCTGCGGGTCCTGCTGCGGGACGGCCCGCCCGCCGGCCGGCATCTGCTCGGCTGGTGGCGCACGGTGCCGCCGTTCACGGCGGTGGCCCGGGCCGAGGACGATCTCGACAAGCTGGCCGCCGTGGTCGCGGTGGATGTGCCGGGAGCCCAGCTCGCGGCGCTGTTCGGGCATCCGGTGCAGTGGCGTCCCCGGCCTGGCCGGGCGATGCTCTGGGACGGCCCGGACGAGCGGGGCGTCCTGCTGGTGCCGTTCGCCGGTCCGGGCGGTGACGCTCCGCCGTCGACGGGCCCCCCGCCGGAAGCCGACACCACGACGGAAGCCGACACCACGCCGGGAGGCGGCACCGCGACGAGAGCCGACACCCCGACGGGCGGCGGCACCCCGACGGGGGCCGCCCGTGCCACGGCAGGGACCGACGACGGGGAGGGCGAGTGAGCCGGGAGTCGATCAGCGTCATCGCCGCGCCGCCGGCTGCGGGGCCGGTCCGACAACGGACCGGCGTCGACCCGGTGCCCGCCGTCGACGGCGCCGCGGCGTGGACGGAATACGTCGCCGCCGCCCGCCAGCTCGACGGGGTACGCCGGGGCGCGGCGACCGCCGCGACAGAGCAGGCCCGGGCGGTTCAGGCCGCCCGCGAGGAGCTGACCGGGGTACGCGAGCGGCTGGCGCCGCAGCGGTCCCGGCTGCGCGAGTTGGGCGTACCCCCGATCGTGTTGGCGCCGTCGCCGCCGGAGTTGAGCGAGGCGGCCCGGGAGATGGTCGGCGGGCCGACGGCGGTGTCGACGGCCCTGCGCGCGGCGCGGGAGTGGGCGGACGGGGCGGACGGCCTGTTGGCCGGGCGCGGCCGGACCGGTGCGGGGACGTGGCCGCCACGGCTGCGCAACCTGCTGGTCTACGGGCCGCTCGCGCTGGTCGTTCCGCTGCTCCAGGTGCTGCTGTACGCGACGACGGGTCCCGGCCCGGCGAGCGTGGTGGCCCTGGTGTGCGGGCTCCCGATGCCTGCGGCCGCCTTCGTCGTGGGCTGGATCGGCGTGGGCCGCCTCTTCGGCGAGACCTCGGGGACGGCGGCGGCACACCACGCCGGGCGGAACGTCGGTGGGGCAGCGGCGCACGGTGCGGCCCCGGTGCGCCCGGCGGGCGACCCGGTCGTGCCGGCCGGCGGTGGTGCCGTGCCCTCCGCGCCGGCCGGGCGGGCCGGTGCCCCGGCCGGCAGACCGGTGGACCGGACGCCCCGGTGGGGGGTCCTGGTGTGTCTCGTCCCGGCTGTGCTGACCACCGCCGGGCTCGTGCTGGCGATGCTGGCCGGTTGATCAGCGGGGCTGTGACCGGCCGCGCGGCCAGGGGCCGGGTACGACGACGCCGGGGCGACCGCGTGGTCGCCCCGGCGTCGGACTGCCCCGCGGTCAGCGGGGGATGATCAGGGCCATCGCCTCGGCGCGGGACTTGGCGTCGTGCTGGAGCACGCCGCGTACCGCGGAGGTGATGGTCTTCGCTCCGGACTTCTGGATGCCGCGCATGGCCATGCACATGTGCTCGCATTCGAGCACGACCACGACGCCACGCGGGGCGAGGCTGCTCATCAGCAGGTCGGCGATCTGCGAGGTGAGCCGCTCCTGCACCTGGGGACGGCGGGCGAAGACCTCGACGAGCCGGGCGAGCTTGGACAGGCCGGTGATCCGGCCGTCCGGCCCGGGGATGTAGCCGATGTGCGCGCTGCCCCGGAACGGGAGCAGGTGGTGCTCGCAGAGGCTCATCACGTCGATGTCCCGGACGAGCACCAGCTCCTCGTGGTTGGCCTCGAAGGTGGTGCTGAGCACCTGCGCCGGGTCGACCCGCAGGCCGGCGAAGAGCTCGGCGTACGCGCGGGCGACCCGGGCCGGGGTCTTCACGAGACCGTCGCGGTCGGGATCCTCGCCGACTGCGATGAGGATCTCGCGTACGGCTTTCTCGATGCGGGCCAGGTCGACGGACTCCTCGACCGGGCGACCGGTCAACTTGCCGTTGACCAGCCGCGCGGCGAGGTAGTCCAGACCGTCGGTGTCGGGCTCGGTCGACGAGGCACTCGGGATCGGTGCCTCGTGACCGGGCGTCGGGTCGGTGCTCAGTGCGTACCGTCCGAGTTGTTGGAGCCCGGCAGGCCGCCGCCGACGGAGGCACCGTCGGCCTGGGCCTGCGCCTTGAGCGCCTCCTTCTCGGTCGGCGTGAGGACCGGGGGCTCGGTGGAGGGCTGACGCTTGCCGAAGCCGTTGTAGGGGGCCATCGGCGGGCGCTTCACCACGCGGGAGCAGATCCGGGCCATGTCGGCGGTGGAGAGGGTCTCCTTCTCGATCAGCTCCAGGACGATGTTGTCCAGGACGTCCCGGTATTCCACCAGGATCTCCCAGGCCTCGTCGTGGGCCAGCTCGATCAGCGCCCGCATCTCGTTGTCGATCTCGGCGGCCACCGCGTCGGAGTAGTCCCGCTCGTGGCCCATGTTGCGGCCGAGGAACGGCTCGTCGCCGCTGGTGCCGTACTTGATCGCACCGAGCTTGGAGCTCATGCCGTACTGGGTGATCATCGCGCGGGCCAGCCCGGTGGCCTTCTCGATGTCGTTGCCGGCGCCGGTGGTCGGCTCGTGGAAGACCAGCTCCTCGGCGGCCCGGCCGCCCAGCGCGTACGCCAGGGTGTCGACCATCTCGGCGCGGGTCTGGGTGTACTTGTCTTCCGTCGGCAGGACCAGCGTGTGGCCCAGCGAGCGGCCACGCGACAGGATCGTCACCTTGTGCACCGGTGCGGCGTGCGGCAGCGCCCAGGCGACCAGCGCGTGCCCACCCTCGTGGTACGCGGTGATCTTCTTCTCCTGGTCGCTCATCACCCGGGTGCGGCGCTGCGGGCCGGCGATGACCCGGTCGATCGACTCCTCCAGGGAGTCGTTGGTGATCGCCCGCTGGTCCTTGCGGGCGGTGAGCAGCGCGGCCTCGTTGATCACGTTGGCCAGGTCGGCGCCGCTGAAGCCCGGGGTGCGCCGGGCCACCGAGTCGAGGTCGACGTCGGGGGTGAACGGCTTGCCCTTGGCGTGCACCCGCAGGATGGCCTTGCGGCCCTCCATGTCGGGGGCGTCCACCGGGATCTGCCGGTCGAAGCGGCCGGGGCGCAGCAGCGCCGGGTCGAGGATGTCCGGCCGGTTGGTGGCGGCGATCAGGATGACCCCGCCCTTGGTGTCGAAGCCGTCCATCTCGACGAGGAGCTGGTTGAGGGTCTGCTCGCGTTCGTCGTGGCCGCCGCCCATGCCGGCGCCGCGGTGACGGCCGACGGCGTCGATCTCGTCGACGAAGACGATCGCCGGGGCGTTGGACTTGGCCTGCTCGAACAGATCGCGGACCCGGCTCGCGCCGACACCCACGAACATCTCGACGAAGTCGGAGCCGGAGATCGAGTAGAACGGCACCCCCGCCTCGCCGGCGACGGCGCGGGCGAGCAGCGTCTTACCGGTGCCGGGCGGGCCGAAGAGCAGCACGCCCTTCGGGATCTTGGCGCCCAGGGCCTGGTATTTCGCCGGGTTCTGCAGGAAGTCCTTGATCTCGTGCAGCTCCTCGACGGCCTCCTCGGCGCCCGCGACGTCCGCGAAGGTCGTCTTCGGGGTGTCCTTGGTGATCATCTTCGCCTTGGACTTGCCGAAGTTGAGCACCCGGGAGCCGCCACCCTGCATCTGCGACATGAAGAACAGCAGCAGGAGCACGAGCAGCGCGATGGGGAGCAGGTTGACCAGCAGGCTCACCCAGACGCTGTCGGACGACACCTTGGTGTCGGCCGGGCCGGTGATCCGGTTCGCCGCCTTGGCCGCGAGGACCTCGTTCCAGACCTCGTCACCGACCTCGTACGGGAACTGGGCCTCGATCCGGTCGGTGGTGGTGTCACCGAACTTGGTCTTGCTCTCCAGGTCCAGCTGGAGCGTCTGCTCCTTGTCCTGGAAGACCGCCTTCTTGATCTTGGCGGTGTGCAGCTGGTCGAGCGCAACGGAAGTGTCCACGCGGTGGTAGCTGGGACCAGCGGTGAACAGCTGACTGAGCACAACGGCGCCGAGGATGACCAGGATGATCCAGACCACCGGTCGGCGGAAGAAACGCGTACGTTCCATGCTGTTGTCGAGCGCCGAGACGCCCGCATCCTCCTGATCGACGTCCTGACCGTCTGAATGGCTGTCGCCGCCGCGGCGGCGGCCGGAGCCGCCGTGCGGGCCGGCCTCGACCCCGGGACGCGTCACTGCCGCGTCACGGTCACTCGACGGTACACCGTGTGCGCGACATGTGGCCTTGCGAGGCCAGCAGTTACGCGTAAGGCGAACCGGGTTTCAGCCGGCGTGGCGTGGTTTCCCCGCCCGGCCACCCGACCGCCCGGTCACGCGGGTCGAGGGGTCGGACGTGGAGGGTGCGTCCACACCACCGGCCTCTACCGTAGTCCGATCAGCTGAGAGTGCGCTGAACGTCCGCTTGACGGGCACCGCGCCGCGCCCGTCGGTCAGGCGCGGGCGTAGACCTCGGGCTTGAGCACGCCCACGTAGGGCAGCTCGCGGTAGCGCTCGCCGAAGTCGAGGCCGTAGCCGACGACGAACTCGGTCGGGATGTCGAACCCGACGTACTTCACCGGCACCGGGACCTTGATCGCCTCCGGCTTGCGGAACAGGGCGACGACCTCGACGCTGGCCGCCGACCGCGACTCCAGGTAGCGCAGCAGCCAGGACAGGGTGAGGCCGGAGTCGACGATGTCCTCCACGACCACCACGTGCCGGCCGGCGATGTCCCGATCCAGGTCCTTGAGGATGCGCACCACGCCGGAGGAGGTGGTGCCCTGGCCGTACGAGGAGATCGCCATGAAGTCCAGCTCGACCGGGGGGCCCTGCCGACCGAGCGCCCGCGCGAAGTCGGCCATGAACATGACCGCGCCCTTGAGCACGCAGACGAGCAGCAGCCCGTCGACGTCGGCGTGATCCGCCGACACCTGCTTGGCCAGCTCTGCGGTCTTCTCGCGGATCTGCGCCTCGGAAATGATCACGTGGTCGATGTCGGCGTCGTACCAGGAGCCGTCAGCCATGGCTCCTAGCCTGCCGTACGCCGGATGTCCGCCGTCGGCGGGGCCGCCTCTTTCGGGGCTGGCCCCGCCTGGCATTTCTCGCGCATACCGACAGCAATCAGGTCAGCAGGTGCGGGACCGCCACCGGCGACCGCCGTCGGTGGGCTTCCAGTCCGCCGAGTCCCGGGTGTCGGCGGTGAGGCCGGCCGCCGAGGCGGCGGCCAGAAAGAGCAGGAAGAGCAGGAGCAACAGGGATTCCATGGCGGCGCTCGCTTTCGCAGGCTTTGGGATGCTTTCGCCGCCGGTGCGCACCGGACTTGACCCAAGTCTGCGCCCCCGCCGGGCGGCGGGACAGTGGCAGGAATGCCACTGCACCTCGATTTTCTGCCACCCGCGCGGTTACCCTCGTCACATGCTCCGTTCCGTCGCCGTCGTCATGATGGACCAGGTGGTCCCGTTCGAGCTGGGCGTGTTCGCCGAGGTGTTCGGCACCGACCGCACCGACGACGGCTTCCCCGGCTACCGGTTCGACGTCTGCGCCGCCGACGGCGCTCCGGTGCGTACCTCCTCCGGCTTTCTCGTCACCCCGAACGCGGACCTGACGCCGGTCGAGGACGCCGACCTCGTGGCGGTCCCCGGGCACGACGACACGGTCGCACCGCCCGAGGTGCTGGCGGCGCTGCGCCGGGCGCAGGCGCGCGGCGCGTACGTGCTCAGCGTCTGTACCGGCGCGTTCGTGCTCGGCGCGGCGGGGCTGCTCGACGACCGGGAGTGCACCACGCACTGGCGGTACGTCGACGAACTGCAGCGCCGCCACCCCCGGGCCAGGGTCCGCTGCGACTCGCTCTACGTGGCCGACGGCCGCCTGCTCACCGGCGCCGGCACGGCCGCCGGCATCGACGCCTGCCTGCACCTGGTGCGCCACGAGCACGGCTCGGCCACCGCCACCCGGCTCGCCCGCCGGATGGTCGTCCCGCCGCACCGCGACGGCGGCCAGTCGCAGTACGTCGAGGCGCCCATCCCGAAGGCCCCCGAGGCGCCCACCCTGGAGCCGGTCCTGGCCTGGCTGGTGAGTCACCTCGACCGGCCGGTCACCGTCGACGAGCTCGCCGCCCGCGCCGGGATGACGCCGCGCACCTTCGCCCGCCGGTTCCGCGCCGAGACCGGCACCACCCCGCACGACTGGCTGACCAACCAGCGGGTCCTGCTGGCCCGACGGCTGCTGGAGGAGACCCCGCTGAGCGTGGAGAGCGTGGCCGGCCGGTCCGGCTTCGGCGACGCCGCGGCGCTGCGGCACCACTTCGCCCGGCGGGTCGGCACCACCCCGCACGCCTACCGCACCACCTTCCGCGACCGCGTCGCCGCGTCCTGAGCCTCCAGCGTGCTCCGCTCCAGGCCGGCGACCTGGCGGGGTCACCGTGAGCCGGAAGCCCCCACGTCGCCGGCACGGAGTCGATCACCCGAGCCAGCCGGGGCGGCGGAGAGGGCGCAGCCGGCGCGACGTCGCGCCGGGCAGTGCACGAAGGTCAACCCGGCGGGTCAGCCGGCCGGGTCGGACCCGGTCAACCGGCCCGCGCGGCGGGCCACCCGCAGGCCGCCGGGCAGATGGACCTCACCCTGGCCGTGCCAGGCGGTGACCAGGGCGTCGAGCGCCTCGACGTGCCGGTGCGACAGCGCGGCCGGCGACGCGCCCAGCTCCCGGGCCCAGGCGTGCAGCACCCGGGTCCGCACGGCCGGGGCGAGCCCGGCCAGCGCCGCCACCACCAGCCCGCCGCCGGGGGCCCGCACGCCGGCCGGGCCGTCGGCGGCGGACGAGCTGCCGGCCGACGAGGTCACGGGCAGGGCGGCGGCGGCCAGCTCGTCGAGGGCCGCCGCGTCGGCGGCCGCCAGGCGGGCGGTCCGGGCCAGGTTGTCCACCACCCCGGGGCCGAGGGCGCGGACCAGCGCGGGCAGCGCGTCGGCCCGGACCCGGGCCCGGGCGTACGACGGGTCGGCGTTGTGCGGGTCCTCCCACGGGGTGAGGCCGAGCGCGGCGCACGCCTTGCGGGTCTGCTCGCGGCTTACGTCGAGCAGGGGCCGCAGCAGCGGCACCCCGGCCAGGTCCCGCCGGGGCGGCATCCCGGCGAGCCCGCGCGGGCCGGCGCCCCTTGCCAGCGCCAGCAGCACCGTCTCGGCCTGGTCGTCGCGGGTGTGCCCGGTGAGCAGGGCAGCCGCCCCGTGCCGCCGGGCCGCCTCGGCGAGCGCCTGGTAGCGCGCCTCGCGGGCCGCCGCCTCGGGGCCGCCGGGGCGGCCGGCGACGTCGACGCGTACCGCCTCGACCGGCGCGAAGCCGGCCCCGGCGGCCCAGGCCGCGACGTCGGCGGCCCGCCGGTCGGACCCGGCCTGCAACGCGTGGTCGACGGTGACGAGGCCGACCGGGCGGCCCAGCCGGGGCGCGACGAACGCGGCGGCGGCGGCAAGGGCCAGCGAGTCGGCCCCGCCCGAGCAGGCGACGAGCACCGGCCCGGCCCCGGGCAGCCCGGTCAGCGCGCGGCGGACCGCGAGCCGGACAGCGGCGACCGCCGGGGCGAGCGCGGGCATCGGCGTACGGTCAGCCGGCGGTCGGGGTGGCGGCCGGCCCGTGCACCCGGGCCACCCACGCGTCGGGGTCGCCCAGCTCGTCGAGCCGGGGCAGGGTCAGCGGGGAACCGAAGATCTTGTTGAAGCCGTCCATGCCGACGCGCTCGACGACGCCGTGCACGAACTTGCGGCCCTCGGCGTACTGGCGCATCTTGACCTCGACGCCGAGCAGCCGGCGGATCGCCTTCTCCAGCGGGTTGCCGGTCTCCCGACGCCGGTTGAACGCGGCCCGGATCGACTCGACGCTGGGGATGACCTGCGGGCCGACGCCGTCCATGACGAACTCGGCGTGCCCCTCCAGCAGGGTCATCAGGGCGGTGAGCCGGTCGAGCACGGCCCGCTGGGCGGGGGTCTGCACGATGTCCAGCACGCTGGCCCGGCTGTCCGGGTCCTTCACCGCGTCGGAGAGGGTGGCGACGCCCCGGCGCAGCCGCTCCAGCAGGTGCTCGCCGCCCTGCGAGGCGTCCACGAACGCCTGCACCTCGCCGAGGAAGTAGGCCCGCATCCAGGGCACGGCCGTGAACTGGGTGCGGTGGGTCACCTCGTGCAGGCAGACCCAGAGCCGGAAGTCGCGCGGGTCGGCCCCGAGCTTCCGCTCCACCTCGACGATGTTCGGCGCGACGAGCAGCAGCTGGCCGGGGTCGCCGGAGAAGACCTCGTACTGGCCGAGGACCCGGCCGGACAGGTACGCCAGCACGGTGCCGGCCTGCACGCCGGTGAGCCGGGAGCCGACCGCCTCGGTGAGCGGGCCCGGCCGCTTGTCGCCGGAGAGCCGGCTGACCAGTGGGGTGATCACCTCCCGCAGCCCGGCGATGTTGGTGGCCGCCCAGTCCCGGCGGTCCACCACCCGCACGGGCGGGTGGACCACCTGGGACCGCAGCCCCGTGTAGTCGGCCACGTGCCCGGCCGCCTCGTCGGTCAGCCGCCGCAGCTCGGAGACCACCTCGGTGGCCTCGGCGTACGACACCCGGGGCCCCGACTTGCCCAGGGCCCCCGCCGTCGCGGCGGCCAGATCCCAGTCCACGAACTGCGCCATGCACCCACCGTACCCGCGCCGGAACACCCCCACCTTTCGGTGATCGGAGGACATACCACCGCGGACCGGTCAGCGGCAGCCGCAGCGGGCCAGGGCGGACGTGACCCGGTCGAGGGCGCGGCGGGTGTCGTCGAGGCTGCCCGCCGGGGCCTTGTCGGCGAGCACGGCGAAGGTGAGCAGCCGCCCGTCGGCCGTGGTGACCAGCCCGGCGATGGCGTGCACCCCGGTCAGCGTGCCGGTCTTGGCGCGGACCACGCCGGCCCCGGCCGTCGTGCCGTCCGACCGGTACCGCCCGTCGAGGGTGCCCGACCAGCCGGCCACCGGCAGGCCGCCGAAGATGCTGCCCAGCTCCGGGTGGGAGCCGTCACCGGCGATGGCGATCAGGTCGGTCAGCAGGGAGGGGCTGATCCGGTCGCTGCGGGACAGCCCGCTGGCGTCGGAGAGGGTGATCTCGTCGGCGGGCAGGCCCAGCTCACCGAGGACGATGTCCATCGCCGCCGCGCCGCCGGCGAAGGACGCCGGCTGGTCCCGGGCCAGCGCCACCTGCCGGGCGAGCGCCTCGGCGATCACGTTGTCGCTGTCGGTGATCATCATGTCGACCAGCCGGATCATCGGCGGGGACTCGACCTTGCCCAGCTCGGCGCCGGGGGCCGGGGCCGCACCGGTCGACTCGCCGCCGGAGGCCGGCGCGGTGCCCCGCTTGACCTCGGCGGCGGCGCCGGAGAGCCCCAGCAGCCGGGCGAAGGCGCGGCCGGCGGCGAGGTCCGGCTGGGGGCTGCGCTGCGCCCAGCCGTGACTCGCGTCGAAGTTCTTCTTCGCCGCCACCGGGTCCACCCGCGCGCCGTCGGTCATCAACGCGCTGATCGCCGCGCCGAACCCGCCGGTCGGGATGTCGGCGTCCCAGCCGGGCCCGTAGACCGGGCCGGGGAAGAGCGAGGAGTCGACGGTGACCCGGGTCGGCGCGGTGCCGCCGAGGGCCTTCCTGACCTGCTCGGCCAGGTCGTCGAGGCGGGCCGCGCCGGGATAGAAGCCGTCGCCGTCGACCGCGAGGGTCGGGTCGCCGCCGCCGACGAGCACCACCTCGCCCGGTGCCGCGCCGGCCACCGCCCGGGTCGGCACGCGGTGGTCGGGGCCGCGGGCGGCCAGCACGGTCACCGCGGTCGCCAGCTTGGTCACCGAGGCGGGCACCGTGGCGTCGTCGCCGCCCCGCGAGTAGAGCGACCGGCCGGTCGTCACGTCGGACACGGAGACGTTCACCCGGTCGCCCAGCTCCGGGGCGGCCAGCAGCGGCTCGATCGCGGCCTTCACCCCGTCGGCGGTGGGCTCCGGGGCGTGCGCGTCCGGGCCGGCGAGGACCGGCGTCGGATCCGGCTCGACGACCTCGGCGTCGGCCCGGGAGATGTCCTTGCCGTCGCCGAGCCAGCCGGCGACCGGGCCGGGCCGGACCACCACCAGGCCGGCGCCGACCAGGGCGAACAGCAGCAGCACGGCGAGCACGGCCAGCGGGAGGCGGCGTCGGCGGGCGGGCGACGGGTCGTACCCCGGCGGGGGGCCGGCCGGCGGGTCACCGGGACCGCCGGGCATGGGCGGGGCCGCCGCGGCGGCCGGCTCCGACCCGGCGGGGACGGCCGGCGCGGCGGAGGCGGGGGTCGCGACGAGTTCCGGGGAGCGGTTGGTGTCCGGGGGCCGCCACACCGGCTCGCCGGACCCCACGATCGGGGCGGTGGCCTCCGGATCGAAGGCGTCCCCGGCCGGCTCCTGGGCGCGCGGAACGTGCGCCTCGGGCACCGGCACCCGGCCGGTCGCGCTCCCGGACCCCGGGCGCGGCTTCTTCCGCCCGTCAACCCCCTGCGGGCGGTAGTGTGAATCTTCCCTCCCCACGACCCCCTCCTCCCCGTGCGGAAAACAGCTTGGGTGACACTACTTCGGTCCGAACACTATGCGGCGGCCGGAGCGGGCAGGTGGGCATTCACCTGCTCGGGGGGGGCGCCGCCACTTGGTTCCGTCAGCCAGCGTGGGCAAACGAGGGAGCGTGGGAAATGGATTTCGACGTCACGGTTGAGATCCCCAAGGGTCACCGCAACAAGTACGAGGTGGACCACGCGACCGGCCGGATCAGGCTGGACCGCACCCTCTTCACGTCCACGCAGTATCCGGCGGACTACGGGTTCATCGAGGGCACCCTGGGCGAGGACGGCGACCCGCTGGACGCGCTGGTGCTGGTCCCCGAGCCGACGTTCCCGGGCTGCCTGATCCGCTGCCGCACCATCGGCATGTTCCGGATGACGGACGAGAAGGGCGGCGACGACAAGGTCCTCTGCGTGCCCTACGAGGACCCGCGTCAGGAGCACCTGCGCGACATCCACCACCTGGGCGAGTTCGACCGGCTGGAGATCCAGCACTTCTTCGAGGTGTACAAGGACCTGGAGCCCGGCAAGTCGGTCGAGGGCGCGACCTGGGTCGGTCGCGTCGAGGCGGAGGCCGAGATCCACGCGTCGTACCGGCGGGCCAAGGAGGCCGAGGAGCGCGGCGAGACCATCCACTGACCCCACCCACGCCGACGGGCCCGGGAGCCGCTCAACCGAGCAGCCCCCGGGCCCGCTCGTACAGGTCGAGCACCGCGCAGGCCACCGGCACCACGGACACCACCAGCGCCGTGTCGACCAGGTCGGCCGCCCGGCCCAGGTACGGGGAGGCGGGCCGCTGGGCGTACGTGGTGCCGGCCGCCACGGCGAGCAGGGCGACGGCCAGCCCGCCGACGGCCAGCGCCAGCCGGCCCGCCGGCCCGGAGCCCACGGCGAGCACCCCGCCGAGCAGGACGGCCCCCGCCAGCCCGGCGACGACCGGCGGCACCCGGTGGCGGACCGCCACGAACAGCCGCGTGCGCAGCAGCAGCACCGCGCAGACCACGGCGACCAGCAGCCGCCCGGCCACGCCGCCCGCCGTCACCAGCACCACCGCCGCCCCGGCCACCAGCACGGCGTGCCCGAGCAGCATCCCGGTGAGCATCTCCTCGGTGCGGGCCACCGCCGCGTGCACCCGGGACCGGTCCGGCAGGTCCCGGGCGGCGTCCGCGCCGGGGCCGCCGTCGCCCGGCAGGGTGATCGGCGGCAGCGGCATCTTGCCCAGCCGGATGGCCAGCAGCGGCAGCGCGCCGAGCGCGAAGACCAGGGCGCAGAGCAGCACCGCCGCGGCACCCCCGGCGGTCAGCGTCAGCCCGCCGAGGGCGGCGAGCGCCCCGCCCGCGCCGACGGTCGCGCCGGCCACGAAGACCCGCACCCGACTGGCCACCCCGAGCAGGCCGAGCACCGCCACCAGCAGCAGCGCCACCGCTCCGGCCAGCAGCTCGGGGGCGCCCAGCCAGGGCAGCGGCGCGACCGGGCCGACCGGGTCGCCGGAGCTGACCGCGAGGGCGCCGGCGGCGAACGCGTACGGCAGGGCGTAGCCGCCGAGGGTCGCGCCGGTGGCCCCGTCGCCGTACGCGCGGGAGGCGACCGCCCCGGCGAGGGTGAGCAGCAGCGCCACCGCGACCGCGACGGGCCAGCCGGCCCCGGGCCCCGGGCCGGCGGCGAGGGCGGCGAGCAGCCCCACGCCGAGCGGCACGGCCGCCCCGGCGAGGGCGGCGCACCGGGTGGCGGCCGGCGACCAGGCGGCACCCCGGCGGCGGGCCCCGTCGACGATCGCCTCGACCACGTCGTCGTACTCCAGCTCGGGCCACTGCGCGCGGGCCGGCACCAGGTGCAGCACCTCGCCGTCGCGGACGCCCTGCGGCAGCAGCGCCTGGGCGGTGGCCAGGACCGCCCCGTCGGTGCGGCGCAGCACCCAGCCGCCATGCCGTTCGCCGTCGTCGGCCAGCCCCTCGCCGGCGTGCCGGAGCACCTCGGGCAGCAGCTCGGCCAGGGGGACCTGCTCGGGCAGGGCGACGTCGACCCGGCGTTGGGGGGCGCTGATCGTGACCCGGGCCAACCCGACTGTCATCGGCGCATCTCCATATCGAGGGGGGACGGTGGCTGCGCGGACGACAGGACTTTACCTACGATGAGCCAGGCTCGGGTTACCGAGCGCTGTGGGGAGGCCGAGTGTCCACCGTCGTCATCAAGCGACCACCCCGGCGGCCGGCACCGGAGATCCCGGTCGGCGAGCTGCCCGTCGAGGCCCCGCCGGAGATCCCCGCCGTCACCGGCGGCCGCTGGCAGCAGGCGCTGATGGTGCTGCCCATGCTGGGCGGGTCGGTCGCGATGGCGATGATGTTCGGCCGGGGCGGCGGGGCGTACTCGTACGTGGTCGGCGGGATGTTCGGGCTCTCCTCCCTGGCCATGCTGGTCACCTCGTGGGGCAGCGCCTCCGGCACCCCGAAGAAGTCGGAGATGATGGCCGCCCGCCGGGAATACCTGCGGCACCTGGGCACGCTGCGTCGCCGGGTCCGGCAGACCGCCGAGCGGCAGCGGGCCGGGCTGCACTACCGCCACCCCGACCCGGGCCGGCTGTGGTCCACCGTCGACAGCCACCGGGTGTGGGAGCGTCGGCCCGGCGACCCGGACTTCGCCGTGGTGCGGGTGGGCGTCGGCCCGCAGACCCTGGCCACCCCGCTGGTCGGCCCGGTCACCCGCCCGCTGGAGGAGCTGGAGCCGATGACCGCCGGGGCGCTGCGGCGGTTCCTCGACGCGTACGCGGTGGTGCCCGACCTGCCGGTGGCCCTGTCGCTGCGCAGCTTCGCCCGGGTCTTCGTGCGCGGCGGGGCGTCCCGGGAGGGCGCGGAGGCGGGCATCCGCCCCGGCACCGGGTCGCCCGACGCGCAGGCGCTGGCCCGGGCGCTGCTCACCCAGCTCGCGGTGTTCCACGCCCCCGACGAGCTGCTGATCGCCGTCTGCGCCGGCCCCGAGCGGCGGGCGCTGTGGGAGTGGGTGAAGTGGCTGCCGCACGCCCACCATCCCACCCGCACCGACGCCGTCGGCCCCGTCCGGCTGGTCACCAGCTCCGCCGTCGAGCTGGAACGGCTCCTCGACGAGGTGCTGGCCAGCCGGTCCCGGTTCAGCCCGTCCGGCCCGGCGACCGACGGGCCGCACGTCGTGGTGGTGCTCGACGGCGGCGACCTCACCGGCGCGACCGACCTCGTCGGCGACGGCGGCATCGACGCGGTCACCGTGGTCGACCTGGACACCCCGCCGCCCCGGCTGCTCGACCGGTACGCCCTCCTGCTCGACCTGCGCGGCGGCCGGCTGCACTCGCACTCGGCCGACGGGCACGCCGAGGTGGGCACCCCCGACCGGCTGGCGTCCGCCGACGCCGAGGCGGTCGCCCGCCGGCTCGCCCCGCTGCGGCTCGCCACCGCCGTACGCGGGCCGGACGCCCCGGTCAACGCCGAGCTGGGCCTGCCCGAGCTGCTCGGCATCGGCGACCCGGAGGGCTTCACGGCCGAGCAGGGCTGGGCGCCCCGGTCGGCGCGCGACCGGCTGCGGGTGCCGATCGGGGTGGGCGCCGACGGCGGCGCGATCGAGCTGGACCTCAAGGAGTCCGCGCAGGACGGGATGGGCCCGCACGGGCTGCTGATCGGGGCCACCGGCTCCGGCAAGTCCGAGCTGCTGCGCACCCTGGTCCTCGGGTTGGCCGCCACGCACAGCTCCGAGCAGCTCAACTTCGTCCTGGTCGACTTCAAGGGCGGGGCCACGTTCGCCTCCTTCGACCGGCTCCCGCACACCGCCGCGGTAATCACCAACCTGGCCGACGCGCTGCCGCTGGTCGACCGGATGGTCGACGCGATCAACGGGGAGCTGATGCGCCGCCAGGAGCTGCTGCGCCGGGCCGGCAACTACGCCAGCCTGCGCGACTACGAGCGGGCGCGGGCGGCGGGCACGCCGCTGGCCCCGCTGCCGTCGCTGCTGCTGGTCTGCGACGAGTTCTCCGAGCTGCTGTCGGCCAAGCCCGACTTCATCGACCTGTTCGTGCAGATCGGCCGGCTGGGGCGGTCGCTGGGGGTGCACCTGCTGCTGGCCAGCCAGCGGCTGGAGGAGGGGCGGCTGCGCGGGCTGGACACCCACCTGTCGTACCGGATCGGTTTGCGGACCTTCTCGGCCCTGGAGTCCCGGACGGTGCTCGGGGTGCCGGACGCGCACGAGCTGCCCCGCTCGCCGGGCCACGGCTACCTGCGTTTCGGCACCGAGCCGCTGATGCGCTTCAAGGCCGCGTACGTCTCGGGGCCGCTGCGGCGGCGGGCCGGCGTGGCGGGGTCGGGCGGGCCCGGCGCGCCCCGCCTGCTGACCTTCACCACCCACGTGGTGCCGGTGCCGGAGCCGCCCACCCCGGCGCTGACGGCGACCGCCGAGGACGACGCCGGGCGGGCCAGCCTGCTCGACGTGCTGGTGGGGCGGCTGGCCGGGCAGGGCCCGCCCGCGCACCAGGTGTGGCTGCCGCCGCTGGACGCCGCGCCCACCCTCGACGAGCTGCTCGGCCCGGTCGGCGTCGACCCGACGCGCGGGCTGACCTTCGCCAACCCGGAGCTGCACGGCGCGCTCCAGGTGCCGGTGGCCGTCGTCGACAAGCCGTTCGAGCAGCGGCGGGACCTGCTCTGGCTCACCCTCGGCGGGTCGGCGGGGCACGTCGGCGTCGTCGGGGGCCCACAGAGCGGCAGGTCGGGCCTGCTGCGCACCCTGGTGTGCGCGCTGGCGTTGACCCACACGCCCGTCGAGGCGCAGGTCTACTGCCTGGACTTCGGCGGTGGCGGGCTGGCCGCGCTGCGCGACCTGCCGCACGTGGGCGGGGTGTCCGGCCGCACCGACCAGACCGCGGTGCGGCGCACCGTCGGGGAGCTGGTCACCGTGCTGGTCGACCGGGAGCGCCGCTTCGCCGAGCTGGGGGTGGAGTCGATGGCCGCGTACCGGCAGCGGCGGGCCGCCCTCGCCGCCGCCGGGCAGCCCGTCACCGACCCGTTCGGCGACGTGTTCCTCGTGGTGGACGGCTGGAACACGCTGCGCAGCGAGTACGACGACCTGGAGCCGCTGGTCACCGAGCTGGCCACCCGGGGCCTGTCGTACGGGGTGCACGTGGTGGCCACCGCGCTCCGCTGGACGGACTACCGCCCGGCGATCCGGGACCTCTTCGGCTCCCGCGTGGAGCTGCGTCTCGGCGACCCGTCGGACTCGCTGCTGGTGCGCCGCGCGGCGGCGGCGGCCGTGCCCGACAAGACGCCCGGCCGGGGCATGACCGGCGAGAGCCTGCACTTCCTCACCGCCCTGCCCCGACTGGCCGACGGCGACACGGCGACGCTGGTCAAGGCGGTCGCCGGGGCGTGGGACGGGCCGGCGGCGCCCCCGGTCCGGCTGCTCCCGCCCGTGCTGCCGTACGCGGAGCTGGACCTGGGCGCGACGGCCGGGCTGGCGCTGCCGGTGGGGATCGCCGAGGCGGACCTGCGCCCGGTGGTGCTCGACTTCGCCACCGAGCCGCACCTGCTGGTCTTCGGCGACGCCGAGTGCGGCAAGTCGTCGTTCCTGCGGGCCCTCGCGGCGACCATCGTCAGCCGGTTCACCCCGCAGCAGGCGCGGGTGATCCTGGTCGACTACCGGCGCAGCCTGCTCGGCGCGATCGAGACCGAACACCGGATCGGCTACGGCACGGCCGCCGCCCGCACCACGGAGCTGGTGGAATCCGCCGCCGGTTACATGCAGCTGCGGCTGCCCGGCCCGGACGTCACCCCGGCGCAGCTGCGCCAACGGTCGTGGTGGTCCGGGCCGGAGCTGTTCGTGCTGGTCGACGACTACGACCTGGTGGCCAGCGGGCCGGTCAACCCGCTGCGGGCCCTGGAGGAATACCTCCCCCAGGCGCGGGACATCGGCCTGCACCTGGTGCTGGCGCGCCGGGCCGGCGGCACCGGCCGGGGCTACGACCAGTTCCTCCAGCGGCTCAAGGAGCTGTCGACCCCGGGGCTGGTGATGGCCGGCAGTCCCGACGAGGGGCCGATCGTCGGGCAGGTCCGGCCCGGGCCGCTCCCGCCGGGGCGGGCCCGGCTGGTGACCCGGCGCGAGGGCGTACGCCTGGTGCAGCTGGCCCATCTTCCCCCGCCGTAGGGGTCCGCCCCGCCGACGACCCGGTGATCCGACCCCGGAATGGCGCGTGGCGGGGGTGGGAACCGGTAATCTCCGAGCAGCATGTGTCCGCCGCGATGAATGGCTGGGAATGTGACTGGGGTTCGGCACGGCAGGCCCGCGACGGCGCGACGGTTCACCGGCCGCGCGTTGGTGGGCACCGCCGCGCTCGCGGTGTCGCTCGTCGGCCCGGTGCCGCCGGCGGCCCTCGCCGCACCGCCCCCCACCGCGCTGCCCGGGTTCGCCCCGCTCGCCGCCCCGGTTTCCGGGTTCGCACCGCTCGCCGCGCCGGTGTCGGCGGGTTCGTCCTGGCGGGTGTCCCCCGTCGACACGCCGGCCCGGGCCGACCAGGTCCGCGACGAGCAGTGGCAGCTCGACGAGCTGCGGGCGTCGACGGCCTGGCGCACCTCGACCGGGCGCGGGGTCGTCGTCGCCGTGATCGACTCCGGGGTGGACGGTTCCCACCCGGACCTGGCCGGCCAGGTGCTGCCGGGCATCGACCTGGTCGACGACGGCGACACCGACGGGCCGGACCCGGTCGGGCACGGCACGACGGTGGCGGGCCTGATCGCCGGCCGCAACGACGACCGGCGGGGGGCGGTGGGCCTCGCCCCCGACGCGAAGATCCTCCCGGTGCGGGTCCTCGACGACGAGAACCGCTACGACGACGCGCTGATCGTCGCCAGGGGCGTCCGGTGGGCCGTCGACAACGGCGCCCGGGTGATCAACCTGTCGCTCGGCGGCAGCGGCGACAGCCCGGCCCTGGCTGCGGCGCTGGACTACGCGTTCGCCCGCGACGTGGTGGTGGTCGCCTGCACCGGCAACGTCGCCGCCTCCTCCGACACCAACGTCTGGTATCCGGCGCGGGAGCCGGGCGTGATCGCCGTCGCGGGCCTGGAACGGGCCAGCGACAACCTGTGGTCCGGGTCGATCACCGGCCGCGCCACGGTCCTCACCGCCCCGGCGACCGGCCTGGTCGGGGCCCGGCCCGGCAGCGGCTACTGGCGGGTGCAGGGCACCAGCTTCGCGTCGCCGCTGGTGGCCGCGGCCGCCGCGCTGATCCGGGCCCGCTGGCCGCAGATGTCCGCCGGTGAGGTGGTCAACCGGCTGATCAGCACCGCCCGGGACATCGGGCCCACCGGCCGGGACGACCGCTTCGGGTACGGCCTGGTCGACCCGGTCGCCGCGCTCACCGCCGACGTGCCCCCGGTGGGGCGCAACCCGCTCGACGACCAGTCCTCCCCCGGCGTGGTGGGCTTCGGCCCGGCGCCCGGTGCCGAGCAGGACGCCCCGGTCGCGGGTGCCGGCGGCGACCCGCTCGGCTTCACCGCGCCCCGCCAGCACACCCGCTGGACAGCCCAGCCGGCCGGCGGCCGCGACGACACCGACCCGCACCGGCTCTGGGCCGGCGGGGCCCTCCTCGCCGCCCTGGTCACCGGGGCCGCGCTGGTGGCCCGCCGCCTGCGCCAGCGCAGCCGTTGACCGCATCCCGGCGGGGCGGTCCGGTTCCATGCCCGGCCCACCCGATTCCCGGCCCGGCCGGTCTGATCCGGCGTCCCGCTGGGTAGGGATGCCGGGCATGAGCACGTCCGGTCAGCGCACCCACGTCCCCGCGTCGCCGTCGTGGCGGGCCCGCCGGCTCGACCCCGACCGTTCGCTGGGGCTGCGGCTCACCCTCGCCGCCACCGCCGTCTTCCTGGTCCTGGTGCCGTTCGCCCTGCTCGCCCTGCTGGTGCTGGGCTCCTGGCCGCCGCTGCACCGGCTGGACGCCTCGGTCGCGCACGACCTGCACGGGTACGCCGTCGGCCACCCGGGCTGGGTGTGGTTCATGACCGTCTGGACCAACGTGTTCGGTCCCGGGCCGCTGCGGGTCGCCGTACTCGCCGTGGTGGTCTGGTTGTTCGCCCGGCGCGCGCCGCGGCTGGCCTGGTGGGCGGTCACCACGATGGCGGTGGGCGGCCTGCTCGGCGCGTTGCTCAAGCTGCTGGTGGGCCGGGACCGGCCCGACCTGCTGGACCCGGTCGCCCGGGCCGCCGGATACTCGTTCCCCTCCGGGCACGCGCTGAACGCGGCCCTCGCCGCCGGGGTGCTGCTGCTGGTCTTCCTCCCGTACGCCCGGCGGCGGCCCGCCCTGCGGTGGGCGCTCTGGGTCGCCGCCGTCGTGGTGACGGTGCTGACCGGGGTGAGCCGGCTGGCGCTCGGCGTGCACTACACGAGCGACGTGGTCGCCGGCTGGCTGCTGGGCGTGGCGACGGTGGCCGCCACCACCGCCGCCTTCCGCACCTGGCGCACCCGGACCGGTCACCGGTCGGCGCGCCCCGCCACCACGGAAGGCGTCGAGCCGGAACTGGCCGACGGGGCGAAGCCCGCCGACGGGGCGGAGCTGGCCGACGGGATGGAGCGGCCCCGCCCGGCCCGGGGGCAGGCGTAGCGGGCGGCCCGCGCGGGTACTGGGCGGGCCATGTCCGAACTGGTGGGTCAGGCAGCCAAGCGGGTGCTGCTGCCGGTGGCCCTGCTGCTCTCCGTCATGGTGCTGCTCGGCGTCCTCGTCACCCGGGTCTTCGCGCACACCTGGCCGCTCACGGTGGAGGACGCGGTCAACCGCGAGCTGGCCGCCGACCGGACCGCCAGCTGGAACAACGTGTCGCTGGTGTTCAGCACGCTGGCCAGCACCCAGCTGATCGTGCTGGTCACCGCGATCGTGGCGGTGGTCCTGCGGCTGGTGCTGCACCGCTGGCGGGAGCCGCTGTTCCTGTGCGCGGCGGTCACCGCTCAGGCGCTGGTGTTCCTGCTGACCACGATGGCCATCGACCGCCGCCGTCCGGCGGTCGAGCACATGGACGTCTCCCCGCCGACGTCCAGCTTCCCGTCCGGGCACACGTCGGCCGCCGTGGCGCTCTACGTCGGCATCGCGGTGCTGCTGGCGCTGCGGGCGCGGAGCACCCCGGCGAAGGTCGCCTGGTGGGCGCTGCTCGTCCTGGTGCCGGTCGGTGTCGCCCTGACCCGGATGTACCGGGGCATGCACCACCCGAGCGACGTGCTGGCGTCGTTCCTCAACGGCGGCACGTGCGTGGTGATCATGGCGCGGGCGGTGCTGGACCGGGGCGTGCGGTGGGGCCGGGAGAAGCTGCCCACGGTCGGCCGGCCGGCCCGGGTCCCGACGGCCTGAGCCGGGTGACCGGGTCGGGTCCCGACCGCCTGAGCCGGACGGCCGGCCCGGGTCCCGACCGCCGGAGCCGGAGGGCCGCCACGGCGGCCGGGGGCGGCAGCGTTCCTGCGGCTCAGGTGCACTCGCCGGTGCCGACCGGGCGGGTCCGCTCGGCACCGGCCAGGGCGACCGGGCGGGCCTCGGCCGCCGTCACCGCGAAGCCGGTGTTCGGGTCGTCCGCCGCCGCCGCGAAGATCACCCCGAGCACCAGGCCGTTCGAGGAGAGCAGCGGCCCGCCCGAGTTGCCGCTGCGCACCAGCGCCCGGATCGTGTAGATCTCCCGGGTCACGTCGCCGGAGGAGTAGATGTCCGGGCCGGTGATCCGATCGACGTCCCGGATCCGCGCCGACTGGGCGTTGTACGGCCCGTCGAGCGGGAAGCCCAGCACGATCGCGTCCGCCCCGCTGCCCGCGTTGCCGGCGGCGAACCGCAGGGACGGGCCGGGCAGCCCCGGCACCCGCAGCACGGCCAGGTCCCGGTCCGGGTCGTAGACGACGACCTCCCCGTCGTACCGGTCGCCGTTCAACTCGACCGCCACCGACCGGGTGCCGGCCACCACGTGCGCGTTGGTCATCACCCGGTCGTCGGCGTACACGAAGCCGGAGCCCTCGATGCGGCGCGCGCAGCTCGGCGCGGAGCCCAGCACCTTGACCACCGCACGCCGACCGTCGGCCACCACCTGGGAGCCGGCGAGCGCCGGGTCGGGCGGCTCGACCTGCCGGGCCCGGGTGGGCGCGAGATCGCCGAAGACGTCCGGGAAGCCGTTGGTGTCGACGGTGTCCCGCAGCGCGGTGGACAGCTCCTGCGCCTGGTCCGGCAGGACCCGGTCGACGACGGTGAGCAGCGCGCTGTTGCGCACCGAGGAGGCCAGCCAGGGCAGCGAGGACGAGCCCAGCGGCACGGCCACCAGCCAGGCGACCAGCATGACGGCGAAGAGCGAGACGACCGCCCCGCCGATGTCGTCGGCCCGCTTGGCGATGTCGCTGGTGATGGTCTGGCGCAGGTGCGAGCCGAGCCAACCGGCCAGCGCCTGCCCCACCACGGCCAGCCCGAACACGGCGACGAGGGAGATCAGCACCCGGGTGCCGCTGTCGGTGAACTGGCGGGCCAGCAGCGGGCCGACCTGTAGACCGATGAGCGCGCCCAGGAAGAACCCGGAGAACGACAGCACCCCGATGACGAAGCCCTGACGGTATCCGCTGATCGCGAACACGAGCATGAGCAGGAGCAGAACGAGATCCACGGCGGACACGCCCCAAGGGTACGGGCAGCGGGCCCGCCGGGTGCCCACCGCTCGCGGAACGTGACGGTCCGGTCAGCGTCCCGCCGCCGCGCCAGCGGTCAGGCGAGCGGTCCGGCCATCTCGTCGGCGGCGTCGGTGCCGGCGGAGGGTGCCGGGGCGGCCCCGGCCGGCGGCAGGTCGACGACCCGGTCGTCCGGCCAGGGGCGGGTCCACCCGCCCATCTCCAGCAGGGCGGCGAGCACCCCGGCCGTGAACCCCCAGACCAGCATGCCGCGCACCGAGAAGGCCGGGCCGACCCAGCCGCTCGGGTGGCGGACCCGCAGCCGGTTCTCGGGGGCGACCAGCTCGGCGACCGGCAGCCGGGCGACGTGCGCGACCTCGGCCGGCTCCCGGGGGTGCACCGGGTGCGGCCGGTGCCACCAACCGAGCACGGGCGTCACCACGAAGTCGCTGACCGGGATCCACAGCCTCGGCAGCTCGGCGAGGACGGTGACGCTGGCCGGGTCGAGGTCGACCTCCTCGTTGGCCTCGCGCAGGGCGGTGGCGGCCGAGTCGGCGTCGCCCGGGTCGGCCGCCCCGCCGGGGAACGCCGGCTGCCCGGCGTGGTTGCGCAGGGTGGCGGCGCGTTGCAGGACCAGCACGTCCGGGCCCGCCCCGGGCTCCTCGCCGAGGAGCACCAGCACGGCGCTCTCCCGCCCGCCGCTGGCCGGGGTGGCGATCCGGGTGAAGTCCTCGGCGCGGGCGGAGCCGAGCCGGGACAGCAGGGGCTGCATCCAGGGCGGCGGCGTACGGCTCACGCCGGCACCACCACGCCGAGGTGTTCGCGGACCAGCGCGGCGAGCCGGGCGTCGTCCAGCGCGCCGGAGGTGTCGACGTGCCGGATGCGGCCGTCCGCGCCGACGAGAACGGTCAGCGGGACCGCGTTGCGGTTGAGTGCCCGGCGCAGGCTCTCGCCCTGGTCGAACAGGACGGGGAAGCGCACGCCGAAGTCCTCGCCGATCGACTGGGCGGCGTCCCGGCTGTCGCGGGTGTTCACCCCGATCACCTGGAGCCTGCCGTCCGCGCGCTCACTGAGCCGCTGGAACGCGGGCAGTTCCTTGCGGCAGGGCGGGCACCAGGACGCCCACAGGTTGACCACGGCCGGCCCGCGCACGTCCCGCAGGGCGACGAGGTCGCCGCCGGTGAAACAGGGCAGGGTCAGCTCGGGCAGCTCCGGCCCGCCGGACCCGGCGGGGGTGGGCGCGGCCGAGGGGGGCGGCACGGTCAGGGTCGCGCAGGCGGCGAACGGCGACGGCCGGGTGTTCCGCCGGGGCTCGGCCGTCTTCTCCTCGGCCGGGGTCGCCGTGCAGGCGGCGGCGAGCAGCGCGAACGGCAGGAGCAGGGCGACCAGCGAACGCCGGGCGGTGGAGCGGTGCGTCACGGCGCCTCCGCGGCGACCGCCTGCTGCGGCACCAGCTCCGGGTCGACGCCCGCCGCGACGGCCAGGTCCCGCGCCCGGGGGCCCTTGAGCAGCTTCGCGGCCGGCGCGGGCTCCGTCGGCCCCGTCCCGTACGACGGACAGAGCTTCACCAGCGTGCACGCGCCGCAGGCCGGCTTCTTGGCGTGGCAGACCCGCCGGCCGTGGAAGATGATCCGGTGCGACAGCATCGTCCAGTCGCGCTTCGGGAACATCGCGCCGATCGCGTGCTCGATCTTCACCGGGTCGGTCTCGGCGGTCAGCCGCCAGCGGTGCACCAGCCGCTGGAAGTGCGTGTCGACGGTGATGCCGGGGACGCCGAAGGCGTTGCCGAGGATGACGTTGGCGGTCTTGCGGCCCATCCCGGGCAGCGTCACCAGGTCGTCGAGCTTGCCGGGGACCTGCCCGTCGTACCGCTCGACGAGGGCCTGACCCAGCCGGATCAGCGAGTTGGTCTTGTTGCGGTAGAAGCCGGTAGGCCGGATCAGCTCCTCCAGCTCGGCCCGGTCCGCCCCGGCGTAGTCGGCGGCCGTCGGGTAGCGGGTGAACAGCTTCGGGGTGACCTCGTTGACCTTCTTGTCCGTGCACTGGGCGGACAGGATGGTGGCGACGGCCAGCTCCAGCGGATTGGTGTGGTCCAGCTCGCAGTGGGCGTCGGGGTGCGTCTGGGTGAGCACCCGGTGGATCTTCCGGGCGCGACGCGTGCGGCCGAGGTCGGTCTCGTTGGCTGCGGGGGGACTGGTGGTCACGACGGAAAGCCTACGTCGGCCCGGTGACGGCCCGCCGCGCCACGCGGCCCGGCCGCGCCCGGCGACCGGTGGCCGGCCGCCGGCTCACGGCTCGGTGATCCGGCCCTCGTCGTCGAGGCGGGCGCCGCTCTTCGGGAAGTCCAGCCGGCTCAGCTCCCGGACCAGGCCGAGGCCCCGGTCGTCCGGGTCCATGGTCGGCTTGCCGATCGAGTTCATGTACGTCGAGGTGAACGAGCCGCCGGCGAAGCTGCCGTCCGGCTTCAGCGACACCTTGAGCACGCCGCCCCAGCCGAGCCGGCCGTTGTTGCTCAGCGAGTTGCCGCCGCCGGCGAAGTTGCCGAGGCTGTAGGCGATCAGCCGGCCCTCGTAGAACTCCATGCCGCGCAGCACGTGCGGGCCGTGGCCGACGACCAGGTCCGCCCCCGCGTCGACCATGGCGTGGGAGAACTTGATCGGGTCGCCCCGGTTCTCGCCGAGGAACATCTCGGTGCCCGGGCGCACCCGGGTCTTGTCCGCGCCCTCGCCGCCCATGTGCACCTGCACGACGACGAGGTCGGCCATGGTGGCCGCCTTCTTGATCACCGCGCTGGCGGCGTCGATGTCGACCAGGCTGTTGGACCAGACGTACGACGAGAAGCCCGCGACGGCGATCTTGACGCCCTCGACCTCGACCACGGTGATCTGGTCGGGCGCCCCGGTGTGCGCCAGGTCGTACTTCTCCAGCGCGGCCTGGGTGTTGCGGTAGCCCTTGGGGCCGTAGTCGTAGCCGTGGTTGTTCGCCTGGTTGAGCAGCTCGAACCCGCCGTCGCGCAGGTGCGCGGCGTACTCCGGCGGGGCGCGGAACTGGAAGCAGCGGGTCGAGTTGGCCCCGCACTTGCCGGTGCCGGTGTCGACGGTGAGCGGCTCCTCCAGGTTGCCCATCACCAGGTCGGCCGCGAGCGCTTTCTGCACCGAGTCGAAGAAACCCTTGCCGCCGTTCGGCGGGAGCCGGTTCGGCGCGTTGCCCATGATGATGTCGCCGGTGGCCGAGAGCGACACGCTCTCGACCTTGCCCTCAGGGGTGTCGCCGGAGGGGGCCGGGGAGGCGGTGCCGGTCGCGCCGGCCCGGGTGCCGGGCTGCCAGGTGGGCGCGTCGGTCGTCTCGGCGCAGCCGGCGGCGAGCAGCGTGCCGAGCAGCACGCCGAGGGCGAGCGCGGCGCGGCGGCGCGGGCGGGCGGCACCGGCGCGGGGCAGGCGGGGACGGGGGCCGGGGCGGGCGGGAGAATACATCGCCCGCGACGCTACCGGGCGGGATACGCGGTGACGATGGCCGATCGGCCGAAAAATCAGGCCGTGCGCCGTTCGGACCAGGGGACCACGGTCCCGGCCCCGCCGACGAGCACGGCGGCGTGCACCGCGCGGGCCAGCGGGGCGCCCCACGCGGATCGGGGCCCGCCGTAGGCGGACGGCTCCCCGTCGGCTGGGCAGAGCACGGTGACGGCGTCGGTGGGGGTGCCGGTGGCCACGAGCCCCAGCTCCCGGATCGCCTGCGCCTTCGCCTCGGTCGCGGTCGCCACCGCGTTGACCAGGGCCGCGTCGCCGAGCCGGGCGGGCACCTCGACCACGATGTTGACCGTGCCGACTCGGTGGGCGGGCGCGGCGCACCGGGCCGGGGCGGGCGCGGGCGTGCCGACGGCGGGGTCGGGCGCGGCGGCCTGGACGGGGGTGCCAAGCCCGACGGTCGCCCAGACCCGCACCCCGGAGTCGGCGCGGGCGACCACCTCGGCGACGTCGACACCGGTCAGGAGGCCGACGCCGGGCCCGTCGAGGCCGAGCTGGTCGGCCAGTTCGGCCAGGTGGTCGGCCGGGTCGTCCCGGTGGTACGACATGGGCA
This sequence comes from Micromonospora sp. DH13, assembly GCF_020873825.1. NCBI lineage: Bacteria > Bacillati > Actinomycetota > Actinomycetes > Micromonosporales > Micromonosporaceae > Micromonospora > Micromonospora sp. DH13. The sequence goes on along the minus strand of NZ_JAHWGR010000014.1, from coordinate 113,589 downwards.
CGGTCGCGTTGACCACCCAGTGCCGTACGCCGATCCCACCGCCGAGTGGCGCGGAGCTGACGGTCAGTAACGGCCGGTCGGCGCGCCACACGAGCAGCGGGACGTCCCGGCCGTCCTCGTGGCGGCTGGTCAGGGTCGGCTCGGTCAGCACGCCGCCGACCCTACGTCCCGGGCGCGGCGAGGGGGACCAGGGGTTTCCCAGGGGTGCGGCTCTGATTACCGCTCACGTGCGCCTAGACTGGCCTCGCGCGAGGGATCAGCGGACGGCGGCCCGGCCGAGAAGACGGCACGCGCAGGCGGAGGTGCGCGATGGACGAGGTACTGGCTCGCAGCGGGATCTTCCAGGGAGTCGACCCGGAGGCTGCCGAGGCGCTCGCCAAGGAGATGGAGACGATCGAGGTCCGCAAGGGCGAGGTCGTGTTCAACGAGGGCGAGCCCGGCGACAGTCTCTACATCCTGCTGTCCGGCAAGATCAAGGTCGGTCGCCGGGCGGCGGACGGCCGGCAGAACCTGATCGCCGTGATGGGCCCGTCGGACATGGTCGGCGAGCTGTCGCTGTTCGACCCCGGCCCCCGCACGGCGACGGCCACCGCCGTGACCGACACCCGGCTCGTGCGCCTGCGCAAGCAGGCCCTGCGCCCGTGGCTCAACAACCGGCCCGAGATCGCCGAGCAGCTGCTGCGGGTGCTGGCCCGCAGGCTGCGCCGGACGAACGACTCGCTGGCCGACCTGATCTTCACCGACGTGCCGGGGCGGGTCGCGAAGAACCTGCTGCAGATGGCCGGGCGGTTCGGCACCCGCGACGGCGGCGTGCTGCGGGTGACCCACGACCTGACCCAGGAGGAGATCGCCCAGCTCGTCGGCGCCTCCCGGGAGACCGTCAACAAGGCGCTCGCCGACTTCGCCTCGCGCGGCTGGCTGCGGCTCGACGGCAAGAGCATCATCATCCTCGACCCGGAGCGCCTGGCCCGCCGCGCCCGCGTCTGAGTCATCCCCCGTCCGCCCCGGCGGGCGTTCTGCCCGGCGGAGAATCCCTGGACGGGCCGGCGGGCCGGGGCGCACCGTGACGGGATGCTGGAACGGGTCGCTGTCCTCTCCGACGTCCACGGCGCGCTGCCCCCGCTGGAGGCGGTCCTGGCCGAGCCGGACGTGGCCGCCGCCGACCTGATCGTGCTCACCGGCGACATCGCCGCCGGCCCGCAGCCCGTCGAGGTGCTGGACCTGCTTGCCGGGCTCGGCGACCGGGTCCGCTGGGTGGGCGGCAACGCCGACCGGGAACTGGTCGAGGCGCGGGCCGGGCGGCCGTCCCCGATCGAGGTGTCGAACTGGGCCGCGGGGCAGCTCCGCGACGACCAGGTCGCCCGGCTGGCGGCGCTTCCGACGGCGGTGACCCTATCGGTCGCGGGGCTGGGCGAGGTGCTGTTCTGCCACGCCACGCCCCGCGACGACGAGGAGGTCGTCCTCGTGGACTCCCGGCTGTCCCGCTGGGCCGAGGTCCTCGCCGACGTGCCGGCCGACGTCCGGACCGTGGTCTGCGGGCACACCCACATGCCGTTCGCCCGGCTGGTCGACCGGCGCCTGGTGGTCAACGCGGGCAGCGTCGGCATGCCGTACGGCGGGCCGGGGGCGGACTGGGCGCTGCTCGGGCCGGGGGTGCAGCTGCGGCGCACCGCGTTCGACGTCGACGCGGCGTGCGCGCGGGTGGCGGCGGAGTCCGGCTTCCCCGACGCGGCCGGCTGGGCCGACGAGTACCTGCGTTCCCGGCACAGCGACGCCGAGGCGCTGGCCGTCTTCGGCCCCCGCGACGGCCGCTGACCCGACCCCGCGGCTGTCGCTGACCCGCCCCTGTGGCTGTCGCTGACCCGACCCCGCCACGGCGCCCCGCCGGTCCCGCCCGGGACGGCATCCGCGCGGCACACTAGGGAGCTGAGTCGTCTACGACATCGCCCGGCGCCCGATCGGTGAGTCGTCTGCGACATCAGCTCCCTAGCGGGCGCGGACGACATCAGCCTCCCAGCGGGCGCGGATCACATCAGCCCTCTTGCGGGCGCTGACCACATCAGCCACGCGCGCACCCCCGACCAGCGGGCCCATCCGACGCACAAAAAAGTCAGGCTTGACTGTTTGTTTTGGCGGCGGCACGCTGACCGGGTGACCGCCACACCGACCCGCGTCCCGCAGCAGGAGCGCAGCCGCGCCACCCGGGCCCGGCTGCTGGAGGCGACCGTCGAGTGCCTCGTCGAGCACGGCTGGTCCGGCACGACCACCACGGTCGTCGCGACCCGGGCCGGGGTGTCCCGGGGTGCGCAGCTGCACCACTACCCCACGAAGGCCGCCCTGGTCACCGCCGCCGTCGCGCACCTGGCCCAGCGCCGGGCCGACGAGCTGCGCACCGAGGCCGAGGCGCTGCCCGCCGGGCCGCAACGGCTCGACCGGGTGATCGACCTGCTCGGCGCGGCGTTCACCGGCCCGCTCTTCGTGGCCGCTCTCGAACTCTGGGTCGCCGCCCGCACCGACGCCGAGCTGCGCACCGCCCTGGTCCCCCTCGAACGGCAGGTCGGCCGGGAGATGCACCGGCTGACCGTGGCCCTGCTCGGCGTCGACGAGCGTCGCCCCGGCGTCCGCGAGGCCGTGCAGGCCACCCTCGACCTGCTGCGCGGGCTCGGGGTGGCCAACCTGCTCAACGACGACTCGGCCCGCCGCGCCGCCCTGCTCACCACCTGGAAGCGCCAGCTCGCCACCCTGCTCACCCCCTGACCGGCCCGCCTGACCGGCCCGCCCGACCGGCCCCCTGGAGGCACGATGGTCGACCGCACGGAACTGCGCACGGACCTGGCCGACGAGTCCGCGCAGCTGGACGCCCTGGTCGCCGCCCTGCCCCCGAGCGACTGGGCGCGGCCCACCCCGGCCCCCGGCTGGACGGTCGCCCACCAGATCGCCCACCTGGCCTGGACCGACCACGTCGCCCTGCTCGCGGCCACCGACCCCGACGCGTTCGTCGCCTCGGTGACCTCCGCCCCCGACCCGGCCCGCCTGGTCGACGCCGGCGCGGAGGAGTTCCTGGCCCCGCCGGCCGAGCTGCTGGCGCGCTGGCGGGCGGGCCGATCCGCGCTCGCCGACGCGCTCGCCGATGTCCCGACCGGTGAGCAACTGCCCTGGTACGGCACCCGCATGTCGGCCGCCTCCATGACCACCGCCCGGCTCATGGAGACCTGGGCGCACGGCGAGGACGTGGCCGACGCGCTGGGCGTCACCCGCGCCCCGACCGCCCGGCTCCGGCACGTCGTACACCTCGGTTTCCGTACCCTCGGGCACGGGTTCGCGGCCCACGGCCGCGCGGTCCCGACGGCGCCGGTGCGGGTGGAGGTCACCGCGCCCGGCGGCGGCGTCTGGGCCCACGGCCCGGCGGACGCCGCCGACCGGGTCACCGGCCCGGCCCTGGACCTCTGCCTGCTGGTCACCCAGCGCCGGCACCGCGCCGACCTCGACCTGGTGGCCACCGGCCCGGTCGCCGACGCGTGGCTCGACGTGGCGCAGGCGTTCGCCGGCCCGCCCGGGCCCGGCCGCGGGCCGGCGGGCGCCCGGACCGGGGCGGCACGGCCCGGAACGACCGGCCCGGGGGCGGCCCGACGCGGGGTGGCCGCGTGAGCGCGCCGCTGCGGGTCGGCAACGCGTCCGGCTTCTACGGCGACCGGGCCACCGCGTGGCGGGAGATGCTCGACGGTGGCGAGCTGGACGTGCTGACCGGCGACTACCTGGCCGAGCTGACCATGCTGATCCTCGGCCGGGACCGGCTGCGCGACCCCGCCCTGGGCTATGCGAAGACGTTCCTGCGTCAGCTCGAGGGGTGCCTCGGCACGGCGCTGGAACGCGGGGTGCGGATCGTGACCAACGCCGGCGGGTTGAATCCGGCCGGGTTGGCCGCCGCGATCGGGTCGCTCGCCGACCGGCTCGGCCTCACCGCCCGCATCGGGTACGTCGAGGGCGACGCCCTGCCCCGCCCCGACGCGCTGACCGCGAACGCGTACCTGGGCGCCTTCGGGATCGCCGCGTGCCTCGACGCCGGGGCGGACGTCGTGGTGACCGGCCGGGTCACCGACGCCTCCCTGGCGGTCGGGCCGGCCATCGCCCGGTACGGCTGGGGGCGCGGCGACCTCGACGCGCTGGCCGGGGCGACCGTGGCCGGGCACCTCATCGAGTGCGGGGCGCAGGTCACCGGCGGCAACTTCAGCTTCTTCACCGAGCTGCCCGACGGCGGGCACCGCCCCGGCTTCCCGATCGTCGAGATCCACCCGGACGGCTCCTCGGTCGTCACGAAGCACCCGGGCACGGGCGGCGCGGTCACCCCGGAGACGGTCACCGCCCAGCTGCTGTACGAGGTGGGCGGCCCCGACTACCTGGGCCCGGACGTGGTGACCCGGCTGGACACGGTCGAGCTGACCGCCGACGGGCCGGACCGGGTGCGCGTCACCGGGGTCCGGGGCACGCCCCCGCCGCCCACCCTCAAGGTGGGGGTGAACAACCTCGGCGGGTTCCGCAACTCGATGACGTTCGTCCTGTGCGGGCTGGACATCCCGGCAAAGGCGGCCCTGGTCCGGGGCCAACTGGAGGCGGCGGTCGGCCCGGTGGGGCTGGAGTTCGTGCTGGCCCGCACCGACCACCCGGACGCGAGCGACACGGAGGCGGCGAGCGCGCTGCTGCACGTACACCTGCGGGACGGCGACAAGGCGCGGGCCGGGCGGGCATTCTCGGCCGCCGCCGTCGAGCTGGCGCTGGCCTCCTACCCGGGCTGCACGCTGACCACGCTGCCCGGCGACGCCACCCCGTACGGGGTGTTCACCGCCGACGCCGTGCCGCAGGAGGCGGTGGAGCACGTGGCCGTCCTGCCGTCGGGCGAGCGGGTGCCGATCGCTCCCCCGCCGGTGACGTGTTTGCAGGGGCCCCCTGTACAACAGAATGCGTTAACAGGGGGCCCTTCCTTGCACCCGCAGCGCACGCGGCGGGGGGCGCTGGGCGAGGTGGTGGGGGCGCGCTCCGGCGACAAGGGCGGCGACGCGAACCTGGGCGTCTGGGCGCGTACCGACGCGACCTGGGCGTGGCTGCGCGGCTGGCTGACGGTCGAGCGGCTGGCCGAGCTGCTGCCGGAGACCGCCCCGCTGACCGTCGAGCGGCACGAGCTGCCGAACCTGCGCGCGGTGAACTTCGTGATCCGGGGGCTGCTCGGGCAGGGCGTGGCCGCGTCGACCCGGTTCGACCCGCAGGCGAAGGCGCTGGGCGAGCTGCTGCGCTCCCGTGTCGTCGACCTGCCGACGGAGGAGACGGGGCTGTGACCACACTGGACAGTTCGCTCGACCCGGCCGCGCCGGCCTTCCGGGCCAACCGGGAGGCCCTGCTGGAGCGGCTCGCCGAGCTGGACGCGGCCCTCGATCAGGCTCGCGCGGGCGGCGGGGCGAAGTACGTGGCCCGGCACCACCAGCGCGGCAAGCTGCTGCCCCGGGAGCGGATCGAGCTGCTGCTCGACCCGGACAGCCCGTTCCTGGAGCTGTCGCCGGTCGCCGCGTACGGGACGGACTTTCCCGTGGGGGCCAGCGTGGTCACCGGGATCGGCGTCGTCGAGGGCGTGGAGTGCCTGGTCGTCGCCAACGACCCGACGGTACGCGGCGGCGCGGTCAACCCGTGGTCGCTCGCGAAGACCCGGCGGGCCGGGGAGATCGCCCTGGCCAACCGGCTGCCGATGGTCAACCTGGTGGAGAGCGCCGGGGCGGACCTGCCCACCCAGGCGGAGATCTTCATCCCGGGCGGGCGGGTGTTCCGCGACCTGACCCGGCTCTCGGCCGAGGGCATCCCCACGGTCAGCGTGGTGTTCGGCAACGCCACGGCCGGCGGCGCGTACGTGCCCGGGATGTCCGACCACGTGATCATGATCCGGGACCGGTCGCAGGTCTACCTGGCCGGGCCGCCGCTGGTGAAGATGGCGACGGGCGAGGTCACCGACGACGAGTCCCTCGGCGGCGCGGCCATGCACGCCACCAGGTCGGGCCTGGCCGACTTTCTCGCGGAGGACGAGCGGGACGGCATCCGGCTGGCCCGGCAGTGCGTCCGCCGGCTCAACCGGCGCAAGCAGGGCCCGCCGCCGCGCACCGCGTTCCCCGCCCCGCCGAAGTACGACCCGGAGGAGCTGCTCGGCGTCGTCAGCGCCGACCTGAAGGTGCCGTTCGACCCACGCGAGGTCCTGGCCCGGGTGCTCGACGGCAGCGAGTTCGACGAGTTCAAACCCGCGTACGGGACGGCGCTGGTCACGGGGTGGGGCGAGCTGCACGGCTCCCCGGTCGGGGTGCTCGCCAACGCCCGGGGCGTGCTGTTCAGCGAGGAGGCGCAGAAGGCGGCCCAGTTCATCCAGCTCGCCAACGCGGCCGACACCCCGCTGGTCTTCCTGCAGAACACCACCGGCTACATGGTCGGCACGGAGTACGAGCAGCGGGGCATCATCAAGCACGGCGCGCTGATGATCAACGCCGTGTCGAACTCGAAGGTGCCGCACCTGACGGTCAACCTGGGCGCGTCGTACGGGGCCGGCAACTACGGCATGTGCGGGCGGGCGTACGAGCCCCGGTTCCTGTTCACCTGGCCGAACGCGAAGTCGGCGGTGATGGGGCCGGCGCAGTTGGCCGGCGTGCTGTCGATCGTGGCCCGGCAGGCCGCCGCCGCCCGGGGGCAGGAGTTCGACGAGGACTCCGACGCCGCCATGCGGATGATGGTCGAGCAGCAGATCGAGTCGCAGTCGGGGGCGCTGTTCCTCTCGGGCCGGCTCTACGACGACGGGGTGATCGACCCCCGGGACACGCGTACCGTCCTCGGGCTCTGCCTGTCGGCGATCCACAGTGGACCGGTCAAGGGTGCCGACGGCTTCGGCGTCTTCCGGATGTAGGGGGCTGCTTTCATGATCACCCGTCTGCTGGTCGCGAACCGGGGCGAGATCGCCCGGCGCGTCCTCGCCACCTGCCGGGCGCTCGGCGTCGCCACGGTCGCCGTGCACTCCGACGCCGACGCCGACGCGCCGTTCGTCGCCGAGGCAGACCTGGCCGTACGCCTGCCGGGGAACGCGCCCGCCGAGACGTACCTGCGGGTCGACCTCATCCTGGACGCGGCCCGCCGCACCGGCGCGGACGCCGTGCACCCCGGCTACGGCTTCCTCGCCGAGAACGCCGAGTTCGCGGCGGCGGTGACCGACGCGGGCCTGACCTGGGTGGGCCCGCCCGCGAAGGCGATCGCCGCGATGGGCGACAAGGTCGCGGCGAAGGCGCTGCTGGCCGACGCGGGCGTGCCGATGCTGCCCACCTGGACCGATCCCGACGAGATCACCGACTTCCCGGTGCTGGTCAAGGCGTCCGCCGGGGGCGGCGGGCGCGGCATGCGCATCGTCGCCGACCCGGCCGGGCTCGCCGAGGCCGTCGCTTCGGCGCGGCGGGAGGCGGCGGCGGCGTTCGGCGACGGCACGGTCTTCGTCGAGCGGTACGTCGAGCGGGGCCGACACGTCGAGGTGCAGGTCTTCGGCGACACCCACGGGACGGTCATGGCGCTGGGCGAGCGGGACTGCTCGATCCAGCGCCGGCACCAGAAGATCGTCGAGGAGGCCCCGGCGGTCCTGCCGGACGGGGTGCGGCAGCGGCTGCACGAGGCGGCCGTCGCCGCCGCCCGCGCGGTCGGGTACGTCGGCGCGGGCACGGTCGAGTTCCTGCTCGCCCCGGACGGGCGGTTCTTCTTCCTGGAGATGAACACCCGCCTCCAGGTGGAGCACCCGGTCACCGAGGCCGTCACCGGGCTGGACCTGGTGCGCCTGCAACTACTGGTCGCCGAGGGCGGGCACCTGCCGCTGGCGGCGGCCCCGCCGCCCGACGGCCACGCCATCGAGGTACGCCTGTGCGCCGAGGACCCGGCGCACGACTACCGGCCGGCGACGGGCGTCCTGCACCGGTTCGCGGTGCCGCAGGTGGCGGGCGAGTTCGCCCCGACGAAGGGGCTGCGCCTCGACTCGGGGGTGGCGGACGGCTCGACGGTCGGCGTGCACTACGACTCGATGCTGGCGAAGCTGGTCGCCTGGGCGCCGACCCGGGCGGAGGCGACCCGGCTGCTGGCCGGCGCGCTGGCCCGCGCCGAGTTGCACGGGGTGACCACCAACCGGGACCTGCTGGTCCGGGTGCTGCGCAGCCCCGCGTTCGCCGCGGCCGAGGTGGACACGGGCTTCCTCGACCGGCACCCCGACGTGTTCGCCCCGCTGCTGCCCGCCGACGAGCTGCCGCTGGCCGCCCTCGCCGCCGCGCTCGCCTCGGCCGCCGCTCGCCGGGCAACTGCGACGGTGCTCGCCGGGCTCCCCTCCGGCTGGCGCAACGTGCCATCGTTCCCGCAGGTGACCCGGTACGCGGGGCCGGACGGCGACGGGGTCGAGGTCCGCTACCGACTGGACCGCACCGGCGTACTCACCGACTGCGCGCTGTCGGCCGGCGACTCGGCTCCGCCCGTCGAGGGCTCAGGGCCGCCCGCCGCCCGCCCTCTCCCGCCCAGCGTGGTGCTGGTCGCCGCCGCCCCGGACCGGGTGGTCCTCGACGTCGACGGCGTGCGGCGCGCGTACTCCGTACACCGGGTGGGGTCGCAGGTCTTCGTGGACGGCCCGGACGGGGCGGCGAGCCTCACGGAGCTGCCGCGCTTCCCGCTGCCCACGGCGGAGCTGGCGGCCGGGTCGCTGCTCGCGCCGCTGCCCGGCGCGGTGGCCCGGGTGCACGTCGAGGTCGGTCAGCGGGTCGCCGCCGGTGACCTGCTGCTGACCCTGGAGGCGATGAAGCTCGAACACCCCGTGCTCGCCCCCGCCGACGGCGTGGTCGCCGAGCTGCCGGTGCCGGCCGGCGGCCAGGTCGACACCGGCGCCGTGCTGGCCGTCGTCACCACCCCCGAGGAGACAGCGTCATGAACTTCGACCTCACCGACGAGCAGGAGCAGCTCCGCGACGCCGTCCGGGCGCTGGGCCGAAAATACGGTCACGGCTACTTCGTGGAGAAGGCGAAGTCCGGCGGGCACACCACCGAGCTGTGGGAGGAGGCCGCCCGGCTCGGCTACCTCGGCGTCAACATCCCCACCGGGTACGGCGGCGGGGGCGGCGGCATCACCGAGCTGGCCATCGTCTGCGAGGAGCTGGCCGCCGCCGGCTGCCCGCTGCTGCTGCTCGTGGTCTCCCCCGCCATCGTCGCCACGATCGTCACGAGGCACGGCACCGAGGAGCAGCGCCAACGTTTCCTGCCCGCCATGGCCGACGGCACGCTGAAGGTGGTCTTCGCGATCACCGAGCCGGAGGCCGGGTCGAACTTCCACCGGCTCGGCACGGTGGCCCGCCGCGACGGCGACGACTGGCTGCTGACCGGCCGCAAGTGTTACATCTCGGGCGTCGACGAGGCACAGTACGTGCTGGTGGTGGCCCGCACCGAGGACGCGGCGACCGGCAAGCTCAAGCCGGCCCTGTTCCTCGTGCCGACCGACGCCCCCGGGCTGACCCGGTCGAAGCTGGACATGGAGATCGTCTCCCCGGAGAACCAGTTCATGCTCTACCTCGACGACGTGCGGCTGCCCGCCGACGCCCTGGTCGGCGGCTCGCTCGACGCCGGCCTGCCCGCCCTGTTCGCCGGGCTCAACCCGGAGCGCATCACGGTCGCCGCGATGGGCGTCGGCACCGGCCGGTACGCGATCGAGCGCGCCAGCGAGTACACGGCCACCCGCAAGGTGTGGGGCGGCCGGAGCATCGGCACCCACCAGGGCGTGTCGCACCCGCTCGCGCACGCGGCCGTGCAGGTGGAACTGGCCCGCCTCATGATCTACAAGGCGGCCACCCTGTACGACGCGGGGCGCGACCTGGAGGCCGGCGTCTCCGGCAACATGGCCAAGTACGCCTCCGGCGAGGCCGCCGCGCTCGCGGTCGACACGGCGGTGCAGGCGCTGGGCGGCGCGGGCATGACCACGGAGTACGGCGTGGCGACGCTGCTGGGCGCGGCAAGGGCGGGGCGGATCGCCCCGGTGAGCCGGGAGATGATCCTCAACTTCGTAGCCCAGCACGTCCTCGGCCAAGACAAGTCCTACTGAATCGTGTGCCGCCGCCGGCCCACCGTCTCGTCCCGCCTCGGGCGGCGGGGCAAGAAATCGATAGATCGACAGGTATAGCATCGCTGGACATTGCCGGTCCGTTGCCGCCCACCGGTTGCCGGACCGGTCCTGCCCGCCTCGCCAGGAGACCCCGGAGGAACGATGCACCTAAGGTTCGCCCGTACGGCAGCAGCCGTCGTCCTCGCGCTCGGCGCCGCCGTCGCGCCGGCCACCGCCGCCAGCGCCCACCCCGACGGCGACTGGGTCAGCGTCTACCCGCCGATCCAGGACTCCTCGACCTGGGACCGCTTCGGGGAATCCGGCCCCGCCTCCCACCACATCGTCTTCGGCAACTGGGGCTACACCAACGACTGGGCGGTGGACATCTACCGCAACCCCGGCGGCACCATCGTCTCCCCCTTCGGCTCCAAGACCGCGTCCGGCCACCCGGTCGCCGTCACGGTCGTCACCGTCCGGCCGGGCTGCGCCACCGGCAACCTCGCCGACGGCGGTTACCGCATCGGGCTGGAGGCGCGGGACACCACCACCGGTCAGGTCCTCGCCCGCGCGGACGTCATGCACGTGAACAACAAGCCCGGCGGCATCGCCGTGGGCGCGACGGTGGGGCCGTGGACCAAGCTCGGCGAGACCGGCCGGTTCCGCTACTCCAGTTGCTACCAGGTCAACGGCGACAGCGGTGCCCACGTGCACCTTGAGGTGATCAACCAGCACCGGTACTCGTGCTACATCGCGCGCGGCGCGAACACCGGCCTGGGCGACGAGACCGTGATCGGCCGGGCCGGCGTCCACTACACGGGCCAGCGCCAGGCCTGCTGACCCCGGATCCCGCTGGCAATCTTGGTACGAAATGGCCCCTCTGGGGGCGCTTTCGTACCAAGATTCGGCTGCAGTCGGTGGCCTACGGCGTCGGCCAGGGCTGACGTCACCAGCCGCGGGTGTGCCACTCCTCCAGCGCCGGCCGCTCCGCGCCCAGCGTGGTGTCCCGGCCGTGGCCCGGGTAGACCCACGTGTCGTCCGACAGCCGGTCGAAGACCTTCGTCTTCACGTCGGTGAACAGCGTCTCGAAGTCGTCGGCGTTGCCGAAGGTGTTGCCGACTCCGCCGGGGAAGAGCGAGTCGCCGGTGAACAGGTGCGGGTGGCCGGCCGGATCGTCGTACAGCAGGGCGACGCCGCCGGGCGTGTGGCCCGTCAGCCGGATGACCTCAAGGGAGATCTCGCCGCAGCGGATGACGTCGCCGTCTTTTACGGGCACGTCGGTCGGGACCGTGATGCCGTCCACGTCGGGTGCGCCGGCGTAGGTGCGCGCCCCGGTCGCCGCCACGACGTCGGGCAGGCCGTGCTCCCAGTGGTCCCAGTGATTGTGGGTGGTCACCACCGCGTCGAGCCGCCCGCCGCAGAACTCCAACAGCCGTTCCGGCTCGTTCGCCGCGTCCACCATCAACTGCGCACCCGTTGCGCGGCAGCGCAGCAGGTAGCAGTTGTTGTCGCCCGGCCCGACCGAGATCTTGCTCAGGGTCAGCGCCGTCAGCTCGCGTACCCCGGGGGCTGATCCGTCGTATTCCGCCATGATCGGAATATAGTCCGGTCAGCCGGGCCAGGGGGGTGTCGTCCGGCGCGGTCAGCTCACCGGCACGGCGGCGTCGCGCAGGTTCCAGAAGTTCGAGCGGTACTGGTCGTGGATGGTCGCCGACTGGATCCGCAGCAGCGCCTCGTCGTTCTCGCGGAGCGCGGCGTTGGAGTAGTTGTGGCTGCCGGTCACCGCCCACTTGGTGTCCTTCTGTCCGTCGTACGTTCCCTCGATGAGCATGTACTTCGAGTGCACGATGTAGTCGCCGGTGATCTGGTACAGCTTGATCCGGTCGTGCCCGGAGAGGATGTTGCGCACATCGGTGTCGGTCTCGGTGTAGACGACCTCCACCCAGCACTTCTGGTCGGCCAACTCGCGCAGCTTCGTGGCGATCGGGTTGCGGCTGAAGTGCCACATGCCGATGCGGATGATCGTGCGGCCGGTCTCGGTGCCCGTCGAGGTGTTGCCCTCGCAGGTGACGTTCTCGTTGAGCATGTTGTAGATCGTGTCGGTGTCCTGGGTGGTGCCGGCGCGGGGGAAGAAGTAGGACTTCGCGGTGCCGCTGGACGTGGTCCGGTAGTAGTCGTTGTTCTTCACCTGCGCGGCGAGGTCGCCGTGGTAGGTGACGTAGGAGTTGTAGACGGCGGTGTTGCCGACGATCGTGACCGCGTTGTTCCAGTACCGCTCGGCGTTGTCGTTGGTCAGGTTGGCCGAGCTCTGCACGAGGACGTTCGTCGACCCGAGGGTGTCGGAGAACAGGAAGAACTTGTTGTGCATGATCGGCGTGTTCAGGTTGCCGATGCAGGCCCGGTCGGTGGTGCAGACGGTCACCCAGGAGGCGGCGGCCCGGTTCGTCCCGAGCTTGGCGATCAGGCCCGTCACCGCCGGGTAGGAGCGGGACTGGCTGTCGACCACGACCCGCACGTTCACCCCCCGGTCGTACGCGGCCGACAGGTCGTTCGACACCCGGGTGAGCGTGAAGTGGTACATCGCCACCCGGATCGTGGACCCGGAGGCGGCACCCTGGATCAGCCGCTGCACGTGCTCGACGATGGCGTACTGCTGACCGGCCACCGTCGGGTTGTTGAAGACCGCGCCGGAGGTCACGGCCGCGACCGCCGGCGTGGTCGGGGCCAGGAGCGCGGCGGCGGCGAGGCTACCCGTGACGATCAGCCCGACGGTACGACGTAGAAGCATGAGAACTCCTCGGTGGCAGGGCGGCCGACTCCCCGGCCGTCGCGAACCGGAGCGCCCAGTATGCCTACGCTGCGCACATTCTCCGCAACTCCTCGCGACCACTTTCGACGCTGGCGACGGGCACACCCGCACCCGCGCTCCCCGCCGAGGCGTGACGCAGCGCAACCAACTCACCCGACGCCACCACCCCGGCGAACCCCTTTGCTCTGCACCCACATACGCAACGAATCACGCAGCGCAACCCACTGCCGGGCCCTCCTGCCTTCTCGCTCTCGCCTATTCCCAGCTGGGGCAGGTGTTGCGGATAGGGGTGCAGAGCAAAGGGGACGCGAGACGTCTCACGAGGTCGAAGGAACGTGACGAAGAGTCAGATCAACCGCCCCTAGGAGACGGACCGCACAGCCATCACTCTCCGTGATCCGCGCTCGGCGCCTCCAGGGGTCCGCAGTGGCGTCGCCCCGGCCGGCATACTGGGGGCGTGCGGGGAGACCGCGAGTTCGCGCAGGCGGTGGAACGGCTGTACGCCGCCTTCGCCCACCGCCCGACATGACCGCCTGCGAGCACTGTGTCGACCCGGCCGAGGTTGCGCTCTTCGCGCGTACGCCCCTGCGGGAGCTGACGCCGGACCAACTCGGCACGTACCTGATGAACCCGGGAACCTGGGGGGACGGGACGGAGCTACCGCACCTGGTGCCCCGCCTGCTGGAGGCGTACGCCACCGGGGCGATGGAGCACTGGCTCTGGCCGGACGCCGTGACGCGCCGGGTCGGCGGGCAGTGGCTGGCCTGGCCGGCCGAGGAACGGGACGCCGTCGAGCACTTCGCCCGCGTCTGGTGGCGGCTGACCCTCGCCGTGTTCCCGTCCGTCACGCCCGCCTGGGACCTGCTGACGGCGGTCGCGGAGCTGGGGGTCGACGTCGGGCCCTACCTGGCCGGGTTCGCGGACGGACCGGGCGAGGGCCCGGCCCGGCACCTGGCCGAGGTCATCGGAAGCTGGTCGTCCGGTGGTTCCCTGCCCGACGGCGCGGAGGAGTCGATGCGACGTTGGCTGGCCGGGCCGACGCCGGTCGACGTGCTGTGGACAGCCGTGGGCACCTCGGCCAGCCCGGAGGTCGTCGCCGAACTGACCGACGCCGCCGAGCACGCCTACCTGCTCCGGGGAAGCCAGGTCAGCCGGTGACCCGGCAGGCGGCGTCGATGCGGTGCACCGGGCGGACCCGCCGCCCCAGTGCCTCCAGCAGCGAGTCCTCCACGTGGAAGTCGCGCACCCGCAGCCGGTGCCGGGGCAGCTCCCCCTCGCTCGGGCAGAGCACCTGCGCCTTCACCTGGTCGATCGGCACGTACCGGACGCCGCCGTGCTCCTGGAGCAACACCATGCTCACGTCGTCCACGACCACGACGTGGCCGCGCACGTCCTCCGTCGTGTCGGGCGCGGTCTGCACGGTGGTGACCGTCAGCGGCAGCACCGGCGTGCTGATCACCGGCAGCGCCGCCCAGACCAGCATGGCCAGCACGGCGGCCTGGGTGATCGAGGCCAGCGGCCGGATCACCGCGCCGGGTAGCGGGCCGGCGATGGCGAGCGCGAGCACCGGCGGCACGACGAAGAGCGCCACGACCAGCGGTTCGCCCTGCTGCCAGGCGTCGAGCAGGGTCGGTGCGAGCAGGAACAGCCAGCCGCCGAGCAGGGCCGCGACGATCAGCACCCGCGCCGCGGCCAGCTCGTGCAGGCGCTCGGGGCGGAGCTGGAACGCGGCGGCGAACGCGGGCAGCAGCAGCGGCAGGTAGAGGATCTGCCAGGTGGTCAGGGCGAGCAGGAAGCTGGTCAACACGAACCAGGTCGGGGTCAGCTCCGCCCAGCGGGCGAAGAGCGGGCGGCGGTGGCCGGGCAGCCGGTCGACGCTGACGCCGAGCACCGCGCCGAGGGCGAACACCGCGACCAGCCCGGTGGCGAGCAGCCGGGCGGCCGTGGTGAGGAACCCGGCGAGCAGGTTGACCGGCCCGACGTTGGCGACCAGCAGCAGGGTGGTCTGGAGTTCGCCGCCGGCCTCCACGCCGAGCCGCAGCACCGAGAAGACGGCGGGCACGGCCACCACGACCGCCCAGAACGACTGGCTGGCGCGGGCCCGACGCTCGGCAGCGCCGGAGCCCGGTGCGTGCACGTCGTCGCCTCCGGTGGCCACCGGCGCGGTCATGAGGGGCGGACCTTGTCGTCGAAGTCGACCAGCTCCGGGACGTCCAGCGTCGGCGGCTGGGTCTTCGGCTGCCGCAGCCACGGCCCAAGGGTCCGGTGGTAGGCGGTCAGCCAGGGACTGCTCTGCCCGCTGCGCCCCTGCTGGTAGCTCTTGTCGAGGAAGAACGCGACGAGGTCGCGCAGCGCCGGGTCGCTGATCGGCACCCCGACGCCGATCTGCTCGCTGGTGCCGAAGGGCATGTCGACGACCGTGAAGTCCTTCGGGTGCCGGGAGAGGAACCCGGCGAGGATGGTCTCGTCGGAGCTGACCGCGTCGTACCGCCCAGCGAGGATGCCCTCGACGCAGTCACCGACCTCCTTGACCACGAACACCCGGATCTGGTGCCTGCCCAGCTCGGCCTCCGTGGTCGAGCCGCCGCTGGTGCAGACCTTGTAGCGGGGGTCGCGCAGGTCCTCGATGGTGCGGATGCTGTCCCGGAGCCGGTTGGGGACCATCGCCTCCTGGGTCGTCACCAGGTACGGGCCGGCAAAGCTGACCAGCTTCGCGCGCTCCTCGGTCATCGAGAAGGTGGAGACCACCAGGTCGACCGACCCGCCCTGGAGGGCGGGGATGCGGTCCTCGGTGGACACCGGCACCCATTCGATCCGGTGGTCGCCCGCGTAGCCGAGCTGGGCGGCGATGTACCGGGCGATCTCGATGTCGAAGCCGGCGTAGGTGCCGTCGCGCAGCTCGCCCATCAGCGGGCCGACGGTGGAGACGCCGATCCTGATCGTCGGCTGGCCGTAGATGTGCGTCTCGCGCAGCTTGTCGTTGACGGACGGGATCCGGGGCTCCTGCCGGCTGTCGCAGCCGGCGGCGGCCGCGAGCAGCAGGGTCAGCGCGACTGCCAGGGTGGTGGCGACGGAGCGGACCCGGGACCGGGTGAGGAACTGGTTCATCGGCGACCTCGCTGACCCGTGCAACTGCGGGACACCGACAGTAGCCAAAGGGATCCATTACCGTGGTCACCCGTCCGACGGGCCCGGGGGCACGGCGGGCGCCCGATCGCCCGCCGTGCCCCCGGGTGTCCTCAGCGGACGGTCAGCGTGCCGACCGCCGGCAGCGGGGCGACCACCGGGGGCAGCCGCTTCGGCTCGCCCCGGGCCGGCGCGACCCGCCGGGCCAGGTCGTCCTTGGTCACGGTGACCCGGTCGCCGGCCGCACCGGCGGCCGGCTCGGCGAAGGGCTGGACGTCGCCGACGCAGACCTTGCCCTTGGCCGGCAGCGTCCCCTTGATCAGGTACGCCTCGATGGCGCCGGTCGCGCACGCCGAGGTGCCGTACGCGGTGTGGCCCCAGTTGTCGCTGCTGAGCAGGCGGCTGTTCGGCAGCAGCGCCGCCGAGGTGACCGCGCCCTGGTAGTTGGTCGCCGGGTCCCAGTAGTTGCCGACCACCAGCACCGGCGCGCTGGTGCGCTTGTCGAATGACCCCGTGTAGGCGTCGGAGTCGCGCACCGTCCACGTGTTGCGGGCGCACGGCGAGGTGGCCCAGGCCCAGAGCCGGCCGAAGTAGGGCGCCCGCGCGTCCTCCTTCGCGGCCAGCGCCGGCCACGAGCCGGCGTCCTTCGGGTGGTACGCGTCGGTGCAGTCCACCCCGAGGAAGGTCTCCAGGCTGTTGTTGTAGGGGAAGTCGTACCCGCGGCGGGCCTGCTGGGTCGCGGCGGTGGCGGCGCGGTGGGCGAGCGCCGTGCGGGCCTGGGCGCGGCGGGCCGCCGTGGCCGTCGCCGGCTCGGTGAGCACCAGCAGGTCGGCGGTGATGCCGACGATGTCCGAGTAGCCGTACGGCGAGTAGAGCCCGCTGAGCATCGCGCCGACGTAGTCGGCGTAGCTGACCGGGTACGTCTCCCCGGTGTCCGGGTCCTCGATCACCAGCGGCTTCTTGCGCAGCCGCTTCGCCACGGTCTCGACGGCGGCGACGGGGTCACCGGCGGCGAGCGGGCAGGCCGGCGGGCCGGCGGAGGCGCAGCGCTTCAGGATCTCCCGCAGCGCCGCGTACGCGCCGTCGGCGCTGGCCAGCCGGGTCTCCTGGAGCTGGTTGCGGGCCTTGCCCTGCCCCACCCACGCGTTCGGGTTGAGCACGCCGTCGACGACGACGGCCCGGACCCGGTCGGGGAACATGTTGGCGTAGTACTGCCCGAGGGCGGTGCCGTAGCTGAAGCCGAGGTAGCTCAGCTTCTGGTCGCCGACGGCCCGGCGCAGCACCTCCATGTCCCGGGCGACCTCGGCCGTCGACATGGCACCGGTGAGCGGCTTGCCGGTGCTGGAGCACGCCTTGCCGATCGCCTTCGACGAGGCGACGTACGCCTGCTCCTCGGCCTTCGTCCACGGGAAGGCCACGTTCAGCCCGGCGTACGCCTTGGTCTGCTCCTTGACCGACGGGAAGCACCTGACGTTCTCGCTGGCGGCGACGCCGCGCGGGTCGACGCCGACGATGTCGAACCGGTCGAGCAGGTCGTCGCCGAGGAAGTACGGCGCGGCGAGCGCCAGGTCGGTGCCGGAGCCGCCGGGGCCGCCCGGGTTGACGAAGAGGCTGCCGATCCGGTTCTTCTGGTCGCGCGCCTTGACCCGCAGCACGGCCACCTCGGTGGTGGCGCCCTTCGGCTTGTCGTAGTCGAGCGGGAGCTGCACGGTGGCGCACTCGGCGGTGCCGTAGCAGGCGTACCAGTCGAGCTTCGGCGTCGGCACGCTGTCGACGCGCCTGGCCTCGACGGGGTCGGTCCGGTCCGAGGTGGCCGGACGACCGAAGCCGGCGGTGGTCGGTGCCGCGCCGGCCGGCGCGATGGCCGTTCCGGCGAGGACGATCCCCGCGATTCCTGCTGCGGCGAGAGACCGGGTTGTGCGTGGCATTCGGCTGCCTTCCGGTGGGGAACGGGACGTGTCGGGGCATCCCCGACCCCGTCACTCTAGGGACCGAGGCCAACGAACACCGCCCGCAAAATGCCTAGTAAAGGGTCATTTCCCCGACTGATGTAACGAATTTCGCCACTTCGACGCTTCCCCTCATCCATCCACTGGGGAGCGAGCGCCGTCGGGACGGGTGGGCGTCGGCAGCTCGGACGGGCCAGCGGGGCGGGCGGCCCCCGCAGGGCCGGTGACCGGGGGGCGGCGGTTGACAGGACGGCCGGCTCCGCCATCCTTGACGGGTGACCCGAATCCCTCGGCCCGACGTGCCCGTCGTGGCGGTGGCCGCGTCGCTGGCGGCGGTCGCCCTGCTGGTGGCGCTGGTCTGGTGGCAGCCGCGCAGCATCGTGGCGGTGGTGCTCGCCCTGCTCTGCGTCCTGCTCGTGATGATCGCCGGGGTGTCGGTGACGGAGGGGCGGCACCGCCGCGAGGAGGCCCGCGAACGCGGGGGCGACGAACCGGCGCAGTGGTCGGGGCAGCCCGTGGCCCGGCTCAGCGACGTCGACGCCGACACCCTGGAGGCGCTGGACAGCCGCGACCTGCGGGCCATGCGGGAACGCCGCCAGGGCGCGAGCGGGTTCAGCGACCGGTGAGGGTGGGCTCGTACAACCCGTCGACGCCGCGCCCGGCCAGGCACCGGAACGTCCGGTCCGGGCCGTCCGCCGCCGGCGGCAGCACCTCCAGCCGCCAACCGCTGGTGTACGCGATCCCGCTGGTCAGCCGGAACGTCACGGGGCTGCACACCTGGCGCACCTGCGGGTCGGCGGCCACCTCGTCGTGCGCGGCATCGGTCAGGGCGGCGGGCAGCTCGCCCTCGGCGTAGGCCTCCCACGTGTGCCGGCCGTCGCAGGGCAGCCGGGGCGCGTCCGCCCGGGTGCCGCGCACCCGCATCGGCCCGTAGCACTGCAGCTCGGCGACGCACCGCGCGCCCGCCGGCAGCTCGGCCGGGCCCGCCGCCCCGGGGCCGCAGCCCGGCAGGGCCCCCCACCTGCTGGCGGTCGTCGTGCCGCCCACCGTGACGACGGGGGTGGGCGTCGGTGTGGCCGGCGCGCTGCCGGCGACCCAGGCCCCGGCGCTCGCCGAGGCGGCCAGCGCGAGTGCCCCGGCACCGCCGAGGAACCAGCGCCGCCGCCACCGACGGCCGGACGTCACCGGCTCGGTGGGATGGTCGTGCCCCACCGAAGGACGCGGGGCGGCGCGGCCCGGCTGGCCGGTGCCGTAGAGGCCGCCGGTGACGCCGGGCTGGCTGGTGCCGTAGAGGCCCCCGGACGTGGACGGGCTACCGGTGGTGGTGCCCGTCGGGCCGCCGGACGTGGGGCCCCCGGAGACCGGGGCGCCGCTGACGGGCGCGCTGACCGGGTCCAGCGGCAGGGCGGCGAGCAGGCCGCGCAGCTCGATGGCGGACGGGCGGGCCCCCGGGTCGTTGGACATGCCGGCCCGCAGCACGTCGATCAGCTCCTCGGGCACCCCGGGCAGCCCGGGGATCGGCTGGTGGAACATCTCCAGCACGGTGACGAGGCTGGGGCTGCGCTCGGACTGCCAGCGGGGCGGCCGGCCGAACATGACGGCATAGAGGGTGGCGCAGAGCGAGTAGACGTCGACGGCCGGCGACGGCGGGCTGTGGTTGAACATCTCCGGCGGCGCGTAGGCCGGGGTGAGCACCTCCAGGGTCACCGTCGGGTCGCGCACCTCGGCCAGCACCGCGAGCCCGAAGTCGGCCAGCACCGCCGGGTTGAAGTGGGAGTGCAGGATGTTCGCCGGCTTGACGTCGCGGTGCAGGACGCCGTTGGCGTGCGAGTGGGCCAGCGCGTCGGCGATCTTGACGCCGAGGTCGCGGGTCTCCGCCGGGCCCAGGGGCGAGGTGCGCATCCGTTCGGCGTACGACCCGTCGCACAGCTCCATGATCAGGTAGGGGTGCCGGTCGACGGTGACGCCGACGTCGAAGAGGTCCACCACGTGCGGGTGGGACGACATCCTCCCGGCGGCCCGCGCCTCGCGCAGGAACCGGGCCTGGTCCCGCTCGTTGTCCAGGGTGCGGTTCTCGACCTTGACCGCGACCTCCCGCCCGACGGAGATCTGGGTGGCCCGGTAGACGGTGGCGTACCCTCCCCGGGCAAATACCTCCAGATCGGTCAGACCAGGCACGATGGGCAGCCGCAGGGCGCCGGGCGGGGTGTCGGTCACTGCTCGAAAATACCTAACCGGTCCGGTGACTCAGCGGTCCGCGCCCGCAGACCGGGAGGCGCCGTCCGCCGACGCGGCTGTCGGACGCCCGCTGTCCGCCGCCGCCGGCACCTGCCGCCCGGGCTCCGCCGCGTCCGATACGCCCGACTCGGCACCGGCCTCGGCGCCCGCCGACCCGCCCGACTCGGTAGCCGCCGCACGGCGGGCGTCCAGGTGCAGCGCCACGGCGGTGGCGACCGCGCCCAGGCCCTCCCAGAGCGCCACCATGAAGAACCGCCCCGGCGCGACGTCGGCGAGCACCACGATGGTGAAGACGGTGAACGTGACCAGCCGGAAGACGACCGTGAACCGGTAGAAGGCCCGCCACTCGGTGACCGTGGCCAGCAGGTAGTAGACCCCCATGTTGAACGACGCCATCGCCGACGCCGTCAGGAACGTGCCGGTGTAGTCCCCGGCGGCCCGGCTCTGCGGCACCTCGAAGCCGAGCATGCGCAGCTGCGCCTCCGGCCAGAGCAACCCGAGCGCGCCCATCAGCAGCGCCAGGACGCCGAAGACCGCGATCGTCCAGCCGGCACTGGAGCGGGGCAGCCTCATCACGCCTCCCGGGGACGGGCACGGCGGCCCCACAGTGGACCGCCTCATGGGATGCCACCGTAGTCGCTACCGCCGACACCCGCATCGGCGGAACCGACAGAGTCGCCCCGCCACGCCCCGCCGCTCGCCCGTGAGAAGGGGGCCCTTCTCTACCGTATGCGTTAACAAGGGGCCCCTCCTTACCCCTGCAGGCGCACGCGCAGCGCGTCCGCCGCGAGCCGCTCGCTGCGCTGCTCCGTCGCGTACGCCAGGCGCACCGCCTCCTCGGCCCGGGCCAGCGCCTCGGCGGGACGCCCGCAGGCGGCCAGCGCCTCGGCCAGCACGCTCACGGCGATCACCTGGCTGCGCACGTCCTCGGCGGGGACGGCCATGGCCCGGTGCGCCCAGTCCAGCGCCTGGTCGAGCTGGCCGTGGGCGAGCAGCGCGGAAGCGTACCGGGCCATGGTCTGCTGGCGGGAGAACAGCAGCGAGGGCGCGTTCGCGGCGGCGGTGGCCACCGGGGCGAGCAGCCCCACGGCGGTTGCCGGGTCACCGGCGGCGAGCCGGGCGGTCGCCAGCAGCACCCGGGGGCCCACCTGCGCGGGGGCCTGCGGGTTGTGCGGCTCGACGGCGGTCAGCACGGCCCGCGCCGACCGTTCGGCGGTCTCGCAGTCGCCCAGGTCCAGCGCCACGAAGCCGCGCAGCGTGCCGGCCATCCCGGTGAGCAGCGGATGCGAGGTCCGCTCGGCGTACGACATGGCGTCGGCGAGCAGGTCGGCGGCGTGCTCCGGCTCGCCCAGCCCTCGGGCGACCACCCCCCGCGCCACCAGGGCGAAGCCCCGCCCCCAGTCGTCGGAGACCTCGGCGAAGTCCCGGTACGCCCGGCGGGCCGCCCCGTCGGCCTCGCTCAGCTCGCCCAGCTCCGCCCCGGCGAACGCCTCGACGGCGCGCAGCGTGCCGACGGCCCACGCCTCGCCGACCCGCTCCCCGAACGGCAGGAAGACCCGCGCCAGCCGGCGGGCCTCGCGCAGCCGGCCGGCGAGCAGCCGGGCGAACGCGGTGGTGCCGCGCAGCCACGCCCGCCCGTACGGGTCCTTCAGCTCGGCGAAGAGCCGGGCGGCCCGGCTCAGCACCGCGTCGGTGCCGGCGAAGTCGCCGCGGGTGGTGGTGACCCAGGCCAGGTTCTGCAACGACCACGCCTGCCCCCGCCGGTCCTGCGCGGTGAGGCTGACCTGGTACGACGCGGCGAGCCGGCTGCTGGCCTGGCCGAGCCGGCCGGCGATGAAGTCGGCCATGCCGAGCCGGCGCATCGCCGAGGCGCGCAGGTTGGGCAGCCCGCCGACGCCGGCCACCTGCAACGCCTCCTGCCAGCAGGCCACGGCCCGGCCCTGGTCGCCGAGGGTCTGGTGGGCCTGCCCGGCGAGCAGCAGGGCGCTGGCCCGGGTGCCCGCGTCGTCCCCGGCGTTGGCGGCGATCTTCTCCGCGTAGGCGAGCGCGTCACCGGGCCGGCCGACCTGGAGCAGCGCGCGGGCGTGCACCACCCGGTCGGCGGCGGGCAGCCCGTCGCGGGCCAGCTCGGCGGCGCGTTCGGCGTACTCGACGGCGGCGGCCGGCTCCCCGGCCTGCAGGGACCGGCGGGCGGCCCGGCCCAGCGCGGCCACGCCCAGCGGCGCGACGGTGCGGGCCGGCGCGTCCGGGCGCAGCTTGACGGCGTCGGCGAGCGTGGCGGCCCGCTCGACGTGCTCGGCGACGAACGCGTCCCGGGCGGTGTCGGTGAACCCGCCCGGCGCGGCCGACCCGTCGGGGGCGGCCCACCGGGCCAGCGCCGCGTGCCGCTCGGCCAGCTCGGCCTTGCTCACCCCGGAGTACGCGGCCTCCCGCATCAGCGGGGTGGCGAACGCGTACCCGGTGCGGGTGCGGTGCAGCATCCGGCGTTGCAGCAGTTCCTCGACGGCCCGGTCCAGTTCGACGGCGACCACGGCGGCCGGTCGGCCGTCCCGCCCGGCGCGCTGTTCGCGCAGCGCCTCCAGCGCGCCGTCGGGCACGGTGTCACCGACGACGGCGGCGTCGCGCAGCACCGACCGGGCGTCCGGCGGCAGCGCGTCGATGCGCGCGGCGAGCACGGCGGCGAGGTCGCGGGAGAGCAGCCGGCTGCCCAGCGAGCCGGGGGCGAGCCGCCAGCCGGAGTTGGCCGGGGCGGACCGGTCGGCCACGGCGGTCAGCGCGCCCCGCTCCATGAGCAGGGTGACCAGCTCGGCGAGGTAGAACGGGTTGCCCTGGGCGGTGGCGAGCAGCCGGTCGGCGTCGGGCTGCGGCAGCTTCCCGCCGCCGAGATAGCTGGTGAGCAGCCGGGCCGCGTCGGCGCCGCGCAGCGGGGGCAGGGCGTGCACCTCGGCGTCGGCGACCCGGGTCAGCGCGCCGGCGGTGCGGACCAGCTCGGGGCGGCCGAGCAGCAGCACCAGCACCGGGCCGGCGATGCGGGACAGGGCGACCCCGAGGGCGCGGATCGTCTCGGTGGTGGCGTCGTGCAGGTCGTCGACGAGCACCACCAACGGCGCCTCGGCGGCCAGGGCGCTGAGCAGGTCGGCGACCGCGTTGGGCACGGCGTCGACGTCGGCGGGCTGCTGCGCCCCGCCGCCCCACTCGCCCTGGTCGGCCGGGCTGCCGGCGGGCAGGTCGGCGTACCCGAGCAGGGCCAGCAGCTGGTCGGCGGCGACCGGCGGTGCGTCGTCGCCGAGCCGGCCGATGCGCTGGTTGAGCCGGCGCAGCCGCTCCTCGACGGCGGGCCGGGTCAGCGCGGTGGCCGCGTCGTTGGGCAGGCCGACGGCGGCGCGGACCAGGTCGGCGAGGGGTGCGAGCCGGCGGCGTTCACCGAACGCGGCGCAGCGCACGGAGAGCACCCGGGCGCCGGTGTGCGCGGCGTACCGGCCGGCGCCGACGTCGTAGCCGGCGGCGAGGCGTTCGACCTCGGCGGCGAACCGGGACTTGCCGATGCCGGCCTCGGCGGTCATCAGCAGCACCCGGGGCTCACCCCGGTCGATGACCTCGGCGAGCCGGCCGGCGACCCGGCCGATCTCGGTCTCCCGGCCGACGAACGGCGCCTCGTCGCCGAGGCCGGAGCGGGTGCCAGGGGCGTCGAGGAGGCCGAGCAGCTCGTACGCCTCGACGGGTTCCCGCTTGCCCTTGAGCCGCAGCGGGCGCAGTGCCCGCCAGGACGCCACGTGCCGGGTGGCGGCGGAGGTGCGCGCCCCGGCGTAGACGGCGCCGACGGCGGCGGCGTCGGCGAGCCGGGCGGCGGTGTTCACGGTGTCGCCGATGACGGTGTATTCGATGGCGGCCTGGATGCCGGCGATCACGTCGCCGGTGTTGAGGCCGACGCGCAGGCCGAGTGGCGCGCCGCCGCCCCGCTCGTCGTCGAGCACCCGGCGCACGGCCCGCTGCATGGACAGGGCGGCGCGGACGGCCCGCTCGGCGTCGTCCTCGTGGGCGACGGGCGCGCCGAAGACGGCCATGATCCCGTCGCCGGTGAGCTTGTCGACGTGCCCGCCGAACGTCTTGACGGCCCCGGCGAGGGCGGCGAGCACCCGGTCGGTGACCGCGCCGACGCGTTCCGGGTCGAGGTCCTCCGACCAGGAGGTGAAGTCGGACAGGTCGCCGAAGAGCACGGTGACGACCCGCCGTTCGGCGGCGGGCAGCGTGGCGGCGGCCGGCAGCGCGGCTCCGCAGTTGTGGCAGAACCGGGCCCCCGGTACGGCGACCGTCCCGCAGACGGGGCAGGTCACGGCCGGTCCGCCGGTTCGGGGGGCACCCCCAGGTAGTCCAGCTGCGCGCGGACCGACCACTCGGCCGCCCACCACAGCGACCGGTCGACGTCCGCGTACACCCGGGCCACCACCTCGGGCGCGGTCCGCGCGCCCTCGGCGACCGCCTGCCGCACCTGGTCGAGCCGGGCGCGGCGGTGGGCGAGGTAGAACTCGGCGGCGACGCCGCAGTCGGCCAGCGCCGGGCCGTGGCCGGGCAGCGCCGGGATCCCCCGGTACGTCGAGAGCAGCTCCAGGCTGTCGAGGTATGCCCCGAGCTGCCCGTCGGGGTGGGCGACGACGGTGGTGCCCCGCCCGAGGATGGTGTCGCCGGTGAGCACGACCCGCTCGTCGCCGCGCTCGACGAGGAAGCAGACGGAGTCGGCGGTGTGCCCGGGGGCGGGCAGCGCCCGCACGGTGAGGCCGGCGGCGTGCAGGACGGCATCGGCGGTCAGCGGCGGACCGCCGTGGCTGTGTGCCGGGTCGACGGCCCGCACGGGCGCTCCGCCGAGCAGCTCGCGCAGCCGGGGCGAGCCCTCGGTGTGGTCGGGGTGCCCGTGGGTGATCAGCACCGTGGCGACCGGGGCGTGGGCGGCGATCGCCGCCAGGTGACCGTCGTCGGCGGGCCCCGGGTCGACCACCAACGCGGGTTCGCCGGGCCCGGCCCGCAGCACCCAGGTGTTGGTGCCGTCGAGGGTCATCGGCCCCGGGTTCGGTGCCCGCAGCAGGGTCACCCATCCCGGCAGCTCGTCAGCCAGCGCGGCCACGGCCGCCGTGATGTGCCCGGTCATGCCAGCGATCGTACGACTCCCCCCGCCACTCCCCGCGATCTTGCACTTGCGGCCCGGGTTTCGTGCCTCTACGCGGCTTTCGCCCGGGCCCGAAGTGCAAGATCGCGGGGGTGGGGGTGCGGGTCAGGCGACCTCGACGATCAGCTCGACCTCTACCGGGGCGTCCAGCGGGAGTTCCGAGACGCCCACCGCGGAACGGGCGTGCCGGCCCGCCTCGCCGAAGACCGCGCCGAACAGGTCGGACGCGCCGTTGATCACGCCGGGCTGGCCGGTGAAGCCGGGGGCGCTCGCCACGAAGCCGGTCACCTTGACGACCTTGACCACGTTCTCCAGGCCGACCAGCGCGTCGACGGCGGCGAGGCCGTTCAGCGCGCACCGCTGCGCCAGGTCCTTGGCCTGCTCGGCGGAGACCCCCGCGCCGACCTTGCCGGTGGCCAGCAGCTTGCCGTCGGCCATCGGGAGCTGACCGGAGACAAAGACGTGCTGCCCGGACTGCACGGCCGGCACGTAGCTGGCCACCGGGGGCACCACCTCGGGCAGCGTCAGCCCGAGCTCGGCGAGCTTCGCGTGCGGCCCGTTGCCCACGCCGCTCACGCCTTCGGCCGCTTGAGGTACGCGACGAGCTGCTCCGGGTTGGGACCGGGGACCACGGAGACGAGTTCCCAGCCGTCCTCGCCCCAGTTGTCGAGGATCTGCTTGGTCGCGTGGACCAGCAGCGGGACGGTCGAGTATTCCCACTTCTGCATCGGTGCGGGGCTCCCTAGGAGGCGGCGACTGTTTCGGCCCCAGCCTACGATCCGGCGGGACCGCCCGGCGCGGGACGCTGCTCCGGGGCGATCGGCGGCTCGCCGCAGGGGCCCTCGTGGTCGTACCGCTGGGGGCAGCGCGACCGGTCCGGCAGCAGCAGGTCGCAGAAGACCCGGTGCCGGTTGTTCTGGTCGTCGGCCGTCGAGACGGTGGTCTCCCCGGCGTCCAGCTCGGGCAGGAAGCCGAGCGAGACCGCCACGCGCCCGGCCAGCGCGGTCGCCGTCGCCAGGTCGGGCACCCGGATCGGCAGGTGGATGACGTAGCCGGTCTCCTCCTCGTCGCGGGGGCGCTCGGCGGGCCGGCTGAGCGTGCGCAGCATCTCCCCCGGGTCGGTGAGCCGGCGGTAGGAACGCTCGTTGAACGGCAGGCCGGTGACCGGGCCGTCCTCGCCGGCGGGGCCGGCCCCGGCGCGCCGGGCGCAACCGGTCTGCGGCGGGAACTGGGCTCGGGAGATGTTGTCGGTGTCGCGCATTACTGCCTCCGGGCCTCGCACCTGATCACGTCGTCACCATCCGGCTCGGGCCATCCGCCGATCCGCCCCCGCGTCGGCACGAACGTAGGACCGTTTTCGGACAGGGACAACGGGACGCGCATGATCAGGCACCGAAAGTCACATATGCGACAGATTGCGGTCCGGTACCGGATGGCGCCGAACGCGCTTCCGTGATCGACGTGTCGGTCGGGCCGCCCGGGGCCCCACCCTGGGCCGGGTTCACCGTTACCCTTCCCGTCGGACGGGTCACGCGGGCCCGGCCGCCTCCGCACCCGCCTTCGCTCGTCCAGCGCTCGCGTCCCACCGGGACGACGACGTGCCGCACCCCCGGGGGACCGACATGACCCAACCGCCCAACGGCGGCGCCACCGGATCGCCCAGCGGTCCGCCCTCCGGCGACCACACGCCCGGCCCACCCGTCGGGCCGGTCTCCCCCGCCCCGCCCGGCACCGGCCCGTTCGGCGCCCCGGCCGGACCCGCGCCGTTCGGCGCCCAGCCCACCCCCTTCGGCGGCCCGTCGGGCCCGGGGGCCGCCGCGATCCCGCCGCCCCCACCGGGATACCCGCCCTACCATGCCCCGGTCGCGCCGAAGCAGCGGCGGGGCGTGCTCGTCGCCTCGATCGTGGTGGTCCTGGCGCTGCTGCTCTGCGGCGGCGGCGGTGCCGCCGCGTTCTTCACGCTGCGCAGCACGGAGAACGGCGAGGGCGCGAAGGAGCCGGCGGTCGCCGTGGAAAACTTCCTCACCGCCGTCTACCGGGAGCGGGACGCCCGCAAGGCGGCCGGCTACGTCTGCGCCGCCGCCCGCGACGACCGGAAGATCACCGCCAAGGTCACGGAGCTGAAGCGGTACGCCGAGCAGTACTCGGACGCCCGGTTCCGCTGGACCAGCCCGAAGGTGGACAACCAGACCGGCGACCGGGCCACCGTCACCACCAGGGTGACCATGACGACCTCCGACGAGAAGGTCGCCGACCAGGATCTCCGCTTCACGGTGGTGCAGAAGACCGGCTGGTGGGTCTGCGAGATCGCCTGACCGGACGACCCGACCGAGGGGCACCCGCCGGGTGGATAGGCTCGACGGGTGCGAGCAGCTGAGCGGCCGGCCGACCCGGCCCCCACGCAGTGGCCGGCGCGCCTGAACGTCGTGACCGGCAAGGGCGGCACCGGCAAGACCAGCGTGGCGGCGGCGCTGGCCCTGGCGCTGGCCGCCGACGGTCGGCGCACCCTGCTGGTCGAGGTCGAGGGGCGGCAGGGCATCGCCCAGCTCTTCGGCACCGACCCGCTGCCGTACGCCGAGCGGCACCTCACCGACGCCCCCGGCGGCGGCGAGGTGCGGGCCCTCGCGGTGGACGCCGAGGAGGCCCTGCTGGAATACCTCGACATGTTCTACAAGCTCGGCGCGGCCGGCCGGGCGCTGCGCAAGCTCGGCGCGATCGACTTCGCCACCACCATCGCCCCCGGCCTGCGGGACGTGCTGCTCACCGGCAAGGTCAAGGAGGCGACGACCCGCAAGGCCGGGCAACGCCGGGCGTACGACGCGGTGGTGCTGGACGCGCCGCCGACCGGGCGGATCGGCCGGTTCCTCAACGTCACGGCGGAGACGGCCCGGCTGGCCAAGGTCGGCCCGATCAAGACCCAGAGTGAGGGGGTCGCCGCGCTGCTGCGCTCCCCGATGACCGCGGTGCACGTGGTGACGCTGCTGGAGGAGATGCCGGTCCAGGAGACGGTGGACGCCGTCGCCGAGCTGACCCAGCTCGGCTTCCCGGTGGGGCGGGTGATCGTCAACGCGGCCCGTCCCCCGCTGCCCGCCGGCCGGCCGGTGACCGCCGCCGAGCTGCGGCGTGGCCTGGCCGCCGCCGGGCTGCCGGCCGACCGGGACACCGTCGCCGGGCTCGCCGCCGAGGCCCGGGACCAGCGGGTCCGCCGGGAGCTGGAGGACTCGCTGCGCGGCGACCTGGCCGAGCTGGGGCTGCCCCTGACCGAGCTGCCGCTGCTGCCCGGCGGGGTGGACCGGGCGGGGCTGGCGGAGCTGTCCCGGGCGCTCGTGCGGGCGGATTGACTCACACTGGCGGCCGGCACGGCGCGGAGACCGTGCTCAGCCCGATACGCTCGATTGGTGCCTTCCGAAGCCGCGGCGCCGCAGCTGGACGTCGACCAGATCCTCGCCGACCCGGGCGTGCGGATCGTGGTGTGCTGCGGGGCGGGCGGGGTGGGCAAGACGACCACCGCCGCCGCGCTCGCGTTGCGCGCCGCCGAGCAGCACGGCCGGCGCACGGTGGTGCTCACCATCGACCCGGCCCGCCGGCTGGCCCAGTCGCTGGGCCTGACCGAGCTGGACAACACGCCCCGCCAGGTCAAGGGCATCGACGTCGAGGCCAGCGGCGGCGAGCTGCACGCCATGATGCTGGACATGAAGCGCACGTTCGACGACGTGGTGCTCCAGCACACCGACCCGGCGAAGGCGCAGGAGATCTTCGCCAACCCGTTCTACCAGGCGATGAGCTCCACGTTCGCCGGCACGCAGGAATACATGGCGATGGAGAAGCTGGGCCAGCTGCACGCCCGGGGCGAGTGGGACCTGATCGTGGTGGACACCCCGCCGTCCCGCTCGGCGCTGGACTTCCTGGACGCCCCGGCCCGGCTCTCCCGGTTCCTCGACGGCCGGATGCTGCGGCTGCTGCTGGCTCCGGCGCGCAGCGGGGGCCGCAGCATGTTCAGCCTCGTCACCGCGAGCTTCGGGATGTTCTCGAAGGTGGTGCAGAAGGTGCTCGGCGCGCAGCTGCTCACCGACCTGTCCGGCTTCGTGGCGGCGCTGGACTCGATGTTCGGCGGCTTCCGGCAGCGGGCCGAGCAGACGTACCGGATCCTCCAGGCGCGGGAGACGGCCTTCCTGCTGGTCGCGGCCCCGGAGCCCGACGCGGTCCGGGAGGCGGCCTACTTCGCCGGTCGGCTGCACTCCGAGCGGATGCCGCTGGCCGGGCTGGTGCTCAACCGGGTCCACGAGCCGACGGTGCCGGCGCTGGACGCCGAGGCGTGCCTGGCCGCCGCGCAGCGGCTGGCCGAGGCCGGCGGGCACGACGGCACGGTCGACGTGCTGCGGGCGCACGCCGCGCTGGTCCAGCAGGCGCAGCGCGAGCAGCGGGTGGCGGCCCGGTTCACCGAGGCGTTCCCGCAGGTGCCGGCGGTGTCGGTGACGGCGCAGCCCGCCGACGTGCACGACGTCGACGGGCTGCGGACGATCGGCGCGGCGATCAGCCGGCCGTGAGCCGGCCCGCGATCGGCCGGCCCTGGCCTGCCTGACCGGCCGTCAGCCGGTCGGGACGAGGACCTTGTCCTTGCCGGACTTGTCCTTCGCGTTCTTCTTCATGGCCGCCTCGAACATCTTCCGCCAGCTGGCGACCTGGGGGTGCCGGCGCAGCAGGGCCCGGCGTTCCCGCTCGGTCATGCCACCCCAGACCCCGAACTCGATCCGGTTGTCGAGCGCGTCGGCCAGGCACTCGTACCGAACTGGGCAGCTCCGGCAGATCCGCTTCGCCACGTTCTGTTCAGCGCCCTGTACGAACAGCGCGTCCGGGTCCCCGTTCTGACACGCCGCCAGTGACGGCCAGTCAGTGATCATGCCCATGTGTACACGTCCCCCCTTGCAGTACCTACCGACTTCGCGCGACCAGCCGTCGAATCCCCCCGGTCGTCCGGCCGGCCTCCCCAGGGCGGCACGGACGACGGTGGCTGTCGCCCCAACCATCATGCTCTGTAGTTGGATGATTACGCAACGTTGTCGGCAAAATCCATCATTACGGACACTCCCGGCTTCCCGGGCCTTCGGCCCCCGTCTACCCGGCCGCAGTACGTGAAAACGCTGCGCCGCTCCTCCGATCGGTGGAGACTCATCGCGGATCCGCGCAACCCCGCACCAGGGCTCGTGCGTTTAGCACAACGAGGTCGGCGCGCGCAGGAAATGGGGAAAAGACGCCCCAGCGCCCCTCGTTCCCTACTCGCGTACCCTGTCGAGGTGACCTGGATGCGGAAACGTGACCATAATGTGCTGACCAACGCCGCATCGCTGCTCGTCTGTGGCCTGCTGGCCGGCGTGGTGGTCGCAGCGGCGGCCTTCCCCGCGGTGGCGATGTCCGGGCTGGCCGCCAAGGCCGGCGCTGAGACCTTCGGGGCACTGCCCAAGGAGCTGACGGTGGGCCGCGCGCCGCAGATCAGCTACCTGCTCGCCTCCGACGGCAAGACGCCGCTCGCGACCATGTACGACGAGAACCGGCGCGACGTGAAGTTCGGCGACATGTCGCCGTACATGCCGAAGGCGATCATCGCCGCGGAGGATCACGACTTCTACAAGCACAACGGCGTCGACCTCAACGGCGTCGCCCGGGCGTTCGTCAACAACCAGTCCGGCGCGAACTCCCAGCAGGGCGCGTCGACGCTGACGATGCAGTACGTCCGGCTGGCCATCGCCTACTCGGCCACCCACCCGGCCGACGTCGTCGCCGCGACCGAGGACACCAGCGCCCGCAAGCTGCGCGAGATGCGGCTGGCCCTCCAGGTCGACAAGGAGTTCTCCAAGGACGAGATCCTCACCCGCTATCTCAACCTCGCCTCCTTCGGCAACGGCGCGTACGGCATCTACGCCGCCAGCCAGGTCTACTTCGGCAAGCCGCCGAGCAAGCTCAAGATCGAGGAAGCGGCCATGCTCGCCGGCATGGTGAAGGCCCCGAGCACGAACGACCCGACCACCAAGACCGGGTATCCGCTCGCCCTGGACCGGCGCAACTACGTGATCGACAACATGGTCAAGATCGGCGCGATCACCCAGCAGGAGGGTGACGCGGCCAAGGCCACCAAGATGGTGATCAAGGACAAGACCACCCCGAACGGCTGCGTCGCCACCAACAAGAAGGAGTGGGGCTTCTTCTGCGACTACTTCTACCGCTGGTGGATGCAGCAGGAGACGTTCGGCTCGACCTCGTACGACCGGGAGCGGCGGCTCAAGAGCGGCGGCTACACGATCGTCACCAGCCTCGACGCGCAGGCGCAGAACGGCGCCGACAAGGCGGTCCGCAAGAACCTGGGCGTCAACAGCAAGGCGGCCCGGATGGTCGCGGTCGTCGAGCCGGGCACCGGCCGGGTCCGCGCGCTCTCGGTGAACCGCAACTTCAAGATCGACGACCCGAAGAAGCCGCAGAACAAGCTGAACAGCGACCCGAAGAAGCGCAGCAAGGGCATCCGGGGCAACTACCCCAACACGGTGAACCCGCTGCTCTCCGGCGGCGGCGACATCAAGGGATACCAGGCCGGCTCGACGTTCAAGATCTTCACGATCGTGGCCGCGCTGGAGAAGGGCATCCCGCTCAGCTACACGATCAACTCGCCGAAGCAGTTCAAGTCGGAATACATCATCAATCCCAGCAGCCCGGCAGCCTGCCAGGGCCCCTACTACTGCCCGACCAACTCGGTCGAGTCGATGGCCGGCGTGCACAACATGTGGAGCGCGTTCGGCCGCTCGGTGAACACCTTCTTCGTTCCGCTCCAGCAGCAGGTCGGCGCGGAGAACGTGGTCAAGGCGGCGCAGAAGCTGGGCATCGAGTTCCGCTCGAGCGAGGACGCCGACTTCGCCAACAACAAGGAGGCGGCGCACCAGTGGGGCGCGTTCACCCTCGGCGTGTCGGCCACCACCCCGCTGGACCTGGCCAACGCGTACGCGACCCTCGCGGCCGACGGTAAGTACTGCGAGCCGATCCCGGTGCAGGAGATCAAGGGCCCGGACGGCAAGAAGCTCGACGTCGCCAACCCGCGCTGCGAGCAGCGGATCAGCACCCAGGTCGCCCGCGCGGCCGTGGACGCGGCCCGCTGCCCGGTCGGCGACCGGTCGTCCACCACCCGGTGCACCGGTGCCACCGCCGGCAACGTGCGGAACATCGTCGGCAAGCCGGTGGCCGGAAAGTCCGGCACCACCGACTCGGAGAAGACCTCGTCGCTGGTCGCGATGACCAAGCAGTACTCGGTCGCCGGCATCATGGCCGACCCGGACTGGCCGCAGACCAACCAGCAGATGGGCCACGACACCCCGACGGGCATCAACCCCCCGGTGTACGAGACGCTGCGCGACGCCATGAAGGGCAAGAAGGGCATCGAGTTCACCCCGCCCAGCGGCAAGATCATGGAGGGTGACCAGCGGTCGATCCCCGACGTGAAGTGCGTGGACGTCGAGACCGCGAAGGACCGGCTGCGGGGCGCCGGCTTCGACCCGGTGGTCTCCTCGGCCAAGGTGCCGTCGAGCTGCGCGGCCGGCCAGGCCGCCGGCACCAGCCCGAACGGGCGCACCATCAAGGGCGGCGTGGTGGTCATCGAGGTCAGCAGCGGCAGCGGCGGCCCCTCCAGCCCGCCGGCCAACGGCGGCACCGGTGGCGGGCCCGGCCCGGGCAACCCACCCGGCCAGGGCGGCCGACCGGGTCGCAACGGCTGACCGGGCCGCACCCGCATCGCAGGTGACGACGGGCGGGCACCCCTCAACCGGGGGTGCCCGCCCGTCGCCGTTCATCGCCGATTACAGAACTGTCGAACAGGCCCGTCATCCAGCGGGTCACATCGAGCAGGCCGAACTGCGGGGCGCCGCCCGGATAACGTGAGCGGATGGCCGCGTTTGCGCTCGTCTGGTTCATTCTGGTGCCCATAGGAATCGCATGGGTCGTAGTGGCGTCGCTGCCATTACGACCCATGCGGCTACGCCTCGGCTTCCTGGCCGCGCACGTCGCGGTGTCGATCGTCCTGATCTTCTCGCTGGTCGAGCCACGCGCGTTGTGGGTGATGGTGTTCGGCCCCGGCCTGGCGATCTCGGCCACCCGACTCGCGATCTTCCTGACCGAGGCGGCCAGGCGAAGGAGCACGTGACGACCGGGACACGCCCGGCGTACGGGTGGCAGGGGCGCGCGTCAGAGGCCGAGCTGGCGGCGTACCTCGGCGGCCACCCGGCCCCCCTCGGCCCGGCCGGCCACCGCGGCCTGGGCCGCCTTCATCGCCGGGCCCATCTGCGCCTTGCCGGTGAAGCCGCCGGCGGCGAGCGCCCCCGCGACCAGCTCGGCCAGCTCGTCGTCGGAGAGCTGCTTCGGCAGGTACCGGTCCAGCACCTCGCCCTCGGCGCTCTCCTTCGCGGCCTGCTCGGCGCGCCCCGCGTCCGCGAAGGCGGTCGCGGCCTCGCGCCGCTTCTTCGCCTCCTTGGTCAGCACCGCGAGCACCTCGTCGTCGGTGAGCTCGCGCTTGGCCTTGCCGGCGACCTCGGCCGTGCCGACGGCCGCCAGGGCCATCCGCAGGGTGGAGGTGGTCAGCTCGTCGCGCGCCTTCAGGGCGGCGCGCATGTCGGCGGTGAGGCGGTCCTTCAGCGTGCTCATGACCGGTGAAACTACCCTGAACGGCATGCGAAAGCGCACACTATTCCGACTCGGCGTGGGCACCGTCGCGGCCGGGGCGGCAACCCTGGCGTACGCGTCACTCGTCGAGCGCAACCTGTTCACCCTGCGCCGGTTCGACGTGCCGGTGCTGCCGGCCGACACCGAACCGCTGCGCGTGCTGCACCTGTCGGACCTGCACATGATGCCCGAACAGCGGCGCAAGCAGGACTGGGTGGCGTCGCTCGCGGCGCTCGACCCGGACCTGGTCGTCGTCACCGGCGACAACATGGCCCACCCGGGCGCGGTGCCCGGCGTGCTGCGCGCCCTCGCACCGCTGCTGGACTTCCCCGGAGCCTTCGTGTTCGGCTCGAACGACTACACCGGGCCGGTCCTGAAGAACCCGTTCAGCTACTTCCTGCCCGACCGGGAGTACAGCGAGGGCGCCGAGCTGCCGTACGACGAGCTGCGCGACGTCTTCACCGGCGCCGGCTGGGCGGACCTGAACAACGCCCGGACGACGCTCAAGGCGGGCGGACGACTGATCGAGCTGGTCGGCGTCGACGACCCGCACATCGCGCGGGACGACTACCCCTCCGTCGCCGGCCCCGTCTCGGCGGCGGCGGAGCTGTCGATCGCGCTGTCCCACTCCCCCGAGCCGGCCGTGCTCGACGAGATGGCCGCCGACGGCTTCGAGCTGCTGCTGGCCGGCCACACCCACGGCGGGCAGGTCTGCGTGCCGGGCTTCGGGGCGCTGGTGACCAACTGCGGGCTGCCCCGGTCGATGGCGAAGGGCCTGCACCGCTGGCCGGACTCGGACGCCTGGCTGCACGTCTCGGCCGGCCTGGGCACCCACCCGACCGCGCCGGTGCGGTTCGCCTGCCGGCCGGAGGCGAGCATCCTCACCCTGATCCCCCGCTGAAGCTGGCGGCTGGCGGCTGGCGGCTGGCGGCGAGTGTGACGTGCGCCGCCTCCGGGCGCGGTCCCTGGCCGTGCCCGGCCGCTCTGCGCGGAGGGGCGGCGGGCACGGCGGGCGGGCGCGTAGGCCGCCCGGTCGGCACCGTTGCGGGACGTCAGGGCTGCTCGGGACGCTAGGGAGCTGAGTCGTTTACGACATCGGCCGGGGGCGCACCGGGGCCGGGCGGGGCGGTGGGGGTACCGAGTTTGACCACCGGACGGGGTGGGCTACTATTTGTCCGCACGCCTCGGGGTGTGGCGCAGCTTGGTAGCGCGCTTCGTTCGGGACGAAGAGGTCGTCGGTTCGAATCCGGCCACCCCGACAGAGGTCAGAGGGCACATCCTATCGACGGATGTGCCCTCTAGTGCTTTGTACAGCAGTGAAGCGCAGCAACGGTCAGCGGAGGCTCTCGCCCAGGCGCTTGAGGGCGTCGCGGGTGGCGTCCGAGGACGCCTGCGAGTAGATCTCCATCGTCACCGGCACCTCCGTGTGCCGGAGCACCTGCATGATGACGCGCGGGTGCACGTCCAGGTCGACGAGCAGGGTCGCGCAGGTACGCCGGGCGTCGTGCACGGTGATCCTCCGGACCCCGGCGCGGGCGCAGCGGGCGTCCCAGGACCGGTTGAAGTTGCGCGGCTCGATGGGAGTCCCGTAGCGCGTGGTGAACAGCAGCGGCGAGCCCTGCCAGGCGATGCCCGCCTGGTCGCGGTCGGCCTTCCTCGCCTGTTGACGGAGGTCGAGCGCCGCCGCGCAGATGTCCGGCAGCGGGAGGGTGGCGTCCGAGGTCTGCGTCTTGGTCTCCCGGTGCAGCAGTTGCCCGCCGACCCGCTGCAACTGCCAGCTGATCGACACTTCCCCCGCCGCCAGGTCCACGGCGTCCCCGGTGAGGCCGAGCACCTCACCCTTGCGCAGGCCGAGCACCAGGATCAGCACGTACGCGGCGTACAACGGATCGCGGTCGGCCCGCGCGGACTCCAGGAACCGACGCGCCTCGTCGCTGGTCCACGCCCGGCCCCGGCGGCGACGGACCGGTGGGAGCTTGACCAGGGCGGCGGCATTGCGGGTGACCAGCTCCTCGGTGGCCGCGTGGTTGAGCGCCGAGCGCAGCACACCCCGGACGTCCTTGACGGTGCGGGCGGACGGCACGTCGCCGCAGCACCGGCCGAGCGCGCAGCAGCGCCGTCTGAGTTCGGGGCGGCGAGCGTCCTTGCCCTGGGCGCAGCACTGGCAGGCGCGGGCCACCTCGTTGATCCAGGTTTGCACGTCGCGCACCTGGAGCCGGTCGAGCCGCTTCCCGCCGAGGCCGGGGATCACGTACAGCCGGAGGATCGTCTCGTAGGTGGCGCAGGTCAGCGGCGCGAGGTTGGGGCACACAACCTTCCGGTGCCAGTAGGCCAGATAGTCGCCGAGTGTCGGGACCGCCGCGCCGTTGGGCGAGTCACCGCCGGCCGTGGTGGGCATGCGGCGCGGGGTGTGCGTGGCCGCCCCTCCAAGGTCAAGGGCGCTTCGCGTCGCTGCGCGACGGCCCTGCGGGCCGCCCTTGACCCCGGAGCCTCTGCGACCCCTCGGGCCGGCGTTGCCGGCAGGCCGGGGGCCTGCCCGGAGTACACGCGCCGCATGCCCACCACGGCCTCCTCAGTTGGCCCGCGCGGCAGCTCGCATCGGACGTCAAGCTCAGCTTGACGGAGGGACAGGAGATCGAAGCGCACTACTAGGGTGAGGAGGTTCCTACGGCAGCGGCAGGTTCATCAGTTGAAGCGGATGCCAAAGAGCCCGCCTTCCTCGTATTCATCCGTCATTTCTGCGCACTGATGGAAGCGCAGTTTGGGATCCTCGCGCTGAGCCTTTTCGAGGTCGTCTGAATTCATTGTGGCTATATACTGCATGCCTTCTCGCTCCGTAACGTCAGAAGCTAGATTCAGTGCCCCTGCTACTTGCCTGGCTTCCACGCCATCGTACAGATGGCTGTCGTGGACAAGGAAATTTGGTCCTCGCCCGGCCCGGTGGGCAATAACCGCCATGGTCAAATCAAAGCAGAAAAGGGCCATGCTCCGGACGCCTTCACTCGCGTCCCCGCCGATTGTCGGGAAGAATCGGTAACCAGTCCGAGATGCTTCTATTGTTAACGAAGCCGGACGACGGCTGCCGTATAACACGTAGGCGAATGACGCATACATCTCGGCGATCTCATCTACCTGCAGCCGCCGCTCCTGGAGATCCGTGCTGACCAGCAGCTCAAGCTCAGCCGAACGGAGCTGTAGATGCCGATTAGCGTTTTCCCACCGATCAACGGTCAGGCGACGTTCGGTCAACTCCGCCAGCCTCCCGCCAACCTCGCCGAGTTGCCGCTGTAGCTCGTTGTACGTCTCGAGTGCCCCGCCAGCCTCCAGTAGACGCATCAGCTGAGATCGTTCCGCGTCTAGTTCGGACAGCGCTTGTTGATCATCGCTGATTAGCTGTACTAGGCGGCCGTGCTCAGACTCAAGATAGCGACGTCGATTGTTCACGACCGATCTATGGAAGGCTTCCACCTCTTCGAAGCGACGCACGACCATGTCCGGCAAGACGACACCCACTTGGTCGTACACGTCTCGCAGGTAGTCGTGGTCCGGCTGCGTTTCATCTTCTCGGTCTATGGCCGCTTCTAGATCGCCGAGCCGACGCTCGGTAAGCACCAACCGGTCGTTAAGCTTGCGGATCTTTCGGCTCAACTCATCGGCATCCGCCCGATGCTCCGAATAGCGGTCAACCACCCGGAACGAAGATAGCTGGGCCGAGAGCTGTTCTTCCTGAATGCGCAGGGTTCGAATCTCTGCATCTAGATCTTGAGCTCTTCCGAGCGTCATCCCTAAGATCGGGTCTTGCGCCGCTTTCTTTAGTTCTCGCAGGCTCTTGTCGGCGTCGGCAATCTCACGAACCTTGGCCACAAGCCCCGTGTCCAAGCCAAAGAGATATGCAAGAGGCGGTTGTGTTTCGAGTACGCTTTGCTTCCTATGCGTCTCGGTGGGATTTAGAAACGCCCCGTTCGACACGCTTCTGAGATAGAAAGCCACGAGTGCGCGGTAGGACGGCTCCTCTGGGGAGCCAGTCAATCCAAATAGTTCGGTCCCGAGCTGCTGCCGCCAAGCTTGTAGCCGCACCGACAGGCCGTTGATCTGGAGGTAGCCTGGATTGATGCCACTGCGGGTGACGTTCGTGGGGCCAGCCGTCAGGTCAAGGACGAGCTTAAAGGTGGCATCAGCAAGTTCTGGTCGTCGGAGGATGTGGTTTGGCGGAGCGGATTGGCCGAGCAAAAAGTCTAGTGTGCTGACAAAGCTCGTCTTACCTACGGCATTCCGAGTGTCTTGAGCGCGGGCCAGCTGGGTCCTGTGCGCCAGGACGACGTTTACACCCGGCTCGAACCGGGCGACCTTAAACCGTGGTAGGTCAGAGTCGAGGCTACGCAGCACGGCGGGTCCTCGTTAGCTCGCCATTATGCAACTCGACGGCACCGATTGCGAAAAGAGTGTCGAGCGATAAAGCGAACCACCAGAAGGGCAGCGAAGAGCGCATATTGCGCTGTTCGCGCCACTCCAACAACCGGGTCCAGACAGCACTAACAGTCCCGGGCCTATCGAGTTGTAGTAGCACTTGAGCGCCGACAGATATGAGGGCCTGATCTGCTGCTATCGCCTTAGACGGTAGGAGCATAGCCAACCCCCTCAGGCGACTCGAAAATCTCGCAGATCTCGAAGAAGTGCGTTACAACCATCATGGCGGCGCTTCGCTGTTGCTCAGCGTCGCCGTATCCTTCACTGTTTGCGAACGCCTCCTGGACCAGGCTATCACACAATGCATGGAATACCGCATCCGAGTTTCCCAAAAGCGCCCGGTATTTGTCAAATCGCACTCGCAGCATCTGCGACGCCTGTGACTGTTCGCCCGGAGTAGCCTGGCTGAAATAGTAGCGCACATGACTAGTCTGGGTCTGGAATTTCTTAATCAGCTCGGCAACTTCCTCACCGAACTCGTTGTGCTCTATTTTGCCGTAGGGGACCTCCGGCACTTCCTCTAGGTCGGCAGGAAGCCTTGTGCGGGCCAGTGTTTCAACGCAGCGTGCGATATAACTCATCCCGGCAGGGTGATCCGACGGTGGCGCCCCAAGAATAGAAGCGAGCTTGCTTCGCGACAGGTCGTTACAGCAGTAATCCCAGAGAACCTGAGGCGGCCACGCCTCTATTTGCACCTCCGTCTTCCCCTTCACCTCGCGGCGAAGTTCCACGATCCCCATAACGGCCATGGTCGGAAGCCCGACTGCGTCGTTATGCACGAAAGCCCATCGCTCCATGTCGGAGCCCCAATGAGTGAGGGCTGTCGTGAAGTCGTCCTTGATCTTCTTTGTAACGTATGCTTGATTGGGGTTACTAGCTCCGTAGCATGCTAGCATTAAGCCGTCGATCCAACCGTCGCAGCCTTTGTCTCCTCGCCCAGATGGGTTGACTTGCAAAAATTGCCCCCCATGCTTGGCGTACATCAGGTCTGTGACGAAACTCTGCCAGTCGAATCCAGTCTTGCGCACACAAAGAGCCATAAAGTGACTCTGAAACCACGCCCGATCCTGGTCGTTCAGTAGAGTCACAGGCACCTCGCAGTGGATCGCCTTTTCCGACCTGGTACGCCTTGCTTAAGCTTAGCTGCCCATAAGGGACTGATCTAGCTCCCGGGCGGCAACACGCCTGTTGGGCAGGCCCTGAACACCACTCTGGACCACCTGAAGATCTTGCGGAACGCAGGGTCGCCTTTCCGACTCGACGGTTGCATCTGCCGGGTAGCACCACCCCGCCGGCCACCGTGACGGCCGAGCCGATCCGCGACCAGTGCACGATTGAGACCGGCTGCTTGCACTGCA
The DNA here is from genome assembly GCF_020873825.1 of Micromonospora sp. DH13. Taxonomy (NCBI): domain Bacteria; kingdom Bacillati; phylum Actinomycetota; class Actinomycetes; order Micromonosporales; family Micromonosporaceae; genus Micromonospora; species Micromonospora sp. DH13. Next base: position 73,665 of record NZ_JAHWGR010000014.1, on the reverse strand, counting down.
ACACACGGAGGGTGCCGCGGCAGCACGGCGGTAAAAGATGACAGCACGAGCCTCTAGGCATCCGGTCGCGGCGAGGCAGCGAGGAGGCAGCAAACGCCTCGATTGAGGGCGACAACGTAGGTCACGGCATGGCGAGCCCCACGTGCACAGCGGCAAAGCGTGACACCGGCTGGCGACGGTCGACCAGGAGTGTCCGGCTCCCCCCGACAGGGGTCGGTGTGGGGCCCTCGTCGGCTGGGCGGCGGCCGAGCAGTGCGCCCAGGAGGCGTTGCCTGGGGCGCGTGGTGAGGGTCCGGCGGGGTGCGAGCGCCACTCACTCAGGTCGGCGTCGGGGCACACAGGACTCACAAGACGCCATGAATCGTCGTCAAGCGGTGACCGGCCGGGTCCGCGAGCGGCGGTCGCTAGGTTCAATCAGTCCTCGATGTACCGTCAGTAGTGGTTGTCCGCTGACTGAAGCTGAGCGGGTTCCTCCTTCCTGCTGGGAGCGCCGTTGTGCCGCACGTCGATCCGCGTTTCGGGGCTCGCTTGCGGGCTCTGCGTGCCGACCGGGGTCTGTCGCTGCGGGCGCTCGGCCAGCTCGCGCACCGGGGCAAGAGCCACCTCCATGACCTGGAGACGGGTGCCAAGGCTCCGACGCCCGAGACGGCCCGGCACCTCGATGAGGTCCTTCAGGCTGGCGGCGCGCTCGCGCGGCTCGTCGGTCAGCCTGTCGACCATGATGCCGAGGCCGACGAGTTGCTTGCCCGGGTGCGGGCCAGTGATGTGAGCGCCGAGACGCTCGCCCGCATCGAGGCCAGCGTCGACGACCTGGCGAGCGCGTACGCGACGACCCCGCCGGCAGACCTGCTGCCGATGGTGCGCCGGCACCTGGCGTACGTGGGCCGGCTGCTGGATGGCCGGGGAACCCTGGTGCAGCGGCGGCGGCTGGTCGTTGCCGGTGGGTGGTTGACCGTGCTGCGTGCGACGGTGCACATCGACCTTCGGCAGCGTTCCGCAGCCGGCGCGCACCTGGTCGCTGGCGCGGCGCTCGCCGAACATGCCGAGCATGCGGAGATCCAGGCGTGGTGTCTGGAGACCCGGGCGTGGGACCGGCTCACCCAGGGTGAGCATCGGCAGGCGATCGACCTGTCCCAGCAGGCCCAACAGGTGGCACCTCGGGGCAGCTCGGCGCACATCCAGGCGACGGCACAGGAGGCGCGGGGATGGGCGCGCGTGGGTGACGTGCGGCGGACCCGTGACGCGCTGGACCGCCTGGAACGGTTGACCGCGAACCTGCCCGTGCCGGAGCGGGCCGAGCATCACTACCGGTACGACCCGACGAAGGCGTTGGCGTACACGGCGACGACGCTGTCGTGGGCGGGTGACCCGGCTGCCGAGCAGGTGGCCCGGGTGGCGTTGGCGGAGTTGGACCCACGCGGCGACGGGGGTGACCGGCCACGGCGGTCCGCGTCTGCCCGCCTCGACCTGGCCCTGGCGTTGGTGGCCGCCGACCAGCCCGACGAGGCAAGCGCCGTCGCCGCCGAGGCGATCCGTTCCGGGCGGGTGGCACCGTCGAACTGGTGGCGGGCACGCGAGGTGCTGCGAAGGGTCGAGCAGACCGACACGACAGAGGTGTCGGCGCTGCGCGAGGTGTACGAGGCATACCGGCCCGCCAACTGACAGAGGACAGCCGAACCGCCCAGCGGACAACCGACACCTTTGAGTAACCGGCCGATCGCTCAATGCTGTGAGCGAGAGCGGAATCGGCGCGAACACGCCAGAGCGCCGTGACCCGCTCGGAGCCGGGCGCGGCGGTGTTGATCCTTCCACGAGCACGCCGTCGCGCCCCTACCAGCGGAGGTGGGGAATGGGCGACACCGGTCCGGTCGAGGGCAGCAGGGGCGAGCAGATCCAGCAGGCGGAACGGGAAGCCGCCCGACGGCGGATCCTGGCGCAGGCCGAGGCCGAACGGATACCGGCCGAGGAGACCACCCGGGCGGTGCCCGACCGGCGGTGGCGTCGTGAACGGCCTTGAGCTGTTGCCGGTGGGCCGTCGGGTGGCGTACTGGCGGGGGCGGCGGCAGTTGTCGCAGCAGGTGTTCGCCGATCGGCTCGGCAAGTCCAAGAGCTGGGTGGACAAGGTCGAGCGGGGCGTCCGGTCCCTCGACAGGGTGTCGACCCTCCACGACATCGCCGCCGTGCTGCGGATCGACGCGGCGGTGCTGCTGGGCCGGGACACCCAGCCCGCCGACGTGACCGGTCGGGTCGAGGGCGTCGAACAGGTCCGGGAGGCCCTGTCGACGTACGACATCGCGGTGGGTCGCTCGGTCACCGACCGTGCCGTGGTGCCGGCGGATCAACTCGCGCGGGATGCGGCCCACACGTGGGTCAGCTTCCAGTACGCCCGGTACGCGCGGGTGACCGCGATGGTCCCAGAGCTGTTGGCCGGCGCGCAGCGCGCGCACGCCGACGAACCTGAGCAGGCGCGCGCAACGCTGGTGGAGGCGTACCGGGTGACCGCGTCGCTGCTGACGAAGCTGGGCGAGGCCGAGCTTGCCTGGTTGGCCGCCGACCGGGCCATGCTCACCGCCACCGGCGATCCCATTCTGGTGGCCGCCGCCACCGTGCAACTCGGTCAGGCGCTCCGCGCCTACGGGCGGACACAGGCAGCCGTGTCGACGGCTCGGGCCGCCGCGTACCGGATCGCCCCGGCCGACCCCGACGACGCGCAACCGCCGGAGCTGTCGCTGTACGGGACGCTGCTCGTCCAGGCGGCCCTGGCCGCCGCCCGCCACGGCGACGACCGCGCCGCCGCCGACCTGATCGACGAGGCTGCCGCCATGGCCGCTCGGGTCGGCGACGGTCAGGACCACCACCGGACGGGGTTCGGGCCGGCAGCGGTCGACCTGTCCCGGGTCGCCGCCGCCCTCGACCTCGGCAACGCCCACGAAGCGGTCGTCTGGCACCGGAGAGCCACCAAGCGGGTGGGATGGCGGTGGCTGCCTGCCGAACACCGTGCCGCGCACCTGCTCGACGCCGCCCGCGCCTACCTCTACACCGACGACCCCACCAACGCGGCGCGGGCCCTGGTCGAGGCCGACCGGACGGCACCGGCCGAGGTGCGCCACCGCCCCGCCGCCCGCAGCATCGTCGCCCAGGTCGCCCGACACCCACACGCCCCGGCCACCATCATCCAACTCGCCGTCGTCCTCGGGGTGACCTGACCATGACCGCGCCGTTCCTCTCCCTGGCCCAGATCCGCAACCGGCTGGCCCTCACCGCGCGCAAGGTCCTCCGCGACCACGAACCCGGTGCCGACGGGCGTTGCCCGATCTGCCGGACGTCGGGATGCACCGTGGCCGCCGCCGCCCGCAACGTCATCGACACCGCCGAGGAAGTACAGCAGCGGAGTACAGCAACCCCGCCAGCCACACCGAACCGGGACGACCCGCAGCACACCGGATGACATCGGACGACACCCGATCCGACCAGCGTGCCGCGAGCTCGGGACGAAGAGGTCGTCGGCTCGAATCCGGCCACCCTGACCAGAGGTGAGAACAGGTCAAGGCCCCTCCGCGGAGGGGCCTTGACTCGTTCCTGCCGATCGACGTCGGCCGGTAGGCAGCGGCAAGGCAGCGGACGACGAAGGAGCTGTACGAGGCTGCGTACGACGCCGGCGAGTTGGACGTGGGCAGCCACGGCGAGGCGGACATGAGCCAGGCCGAGGCTCGGATCGACGCGGCCCAGCAAAGGTGGTGACGGCGTGCCGGGAGTTGTTGGGCGAGGAGCCCTGGTCACTGCCACCGGCCGGGTGAGGCTGCCGTACGACGGTCAGTACGCGTACGTGACCGAGATGGTGACGTTGGGGCAGGAGTTCGCCCAGCTCGTGAGCGCGTCCTTCTCGGCCGTGTCGACGGTGAGCCGCCAGCGGGTCTTGGTGGCCACCCACTCGTTGACGTAGCGGCAGCGGGCGGAGCTGTACGACGGCATCCAGGTGGCCGGGTCCTGGTCGCCCTTGGACTGGTTGACGTTGTCGGTCACCGCGACCAGCGGGCGGGAGTCGTCCAGGTCGTTGGCGTACGCCTGGCGGCGGCTGGTGGACCAGTTGCGGGCGCCGGAGTCCCATGCCTCGGCGAGCGGCACCATGTGGTCGATGTCGACGTCGCCGGTGGCCGTCCAGTAGGCGTTGTCGTAGTAGGAGTACCAGCGCCCGCCGGAGAGCGTGCAGGTGCCGCTGATCGTGGGCGCGGTCACCGCCTCGGCGAGCAGCACCTCGTTGCGGGTGTTGCAGCCGTCGCCGTCGGCGTCGATCCAGTGCGGGAAGAGGTCCCGGCTGTAGCCGGTGCGGATCTCGGTGGCCACCGGCAGGGCCGCGACGGCGGTCTGCAGGGGCGCGGAGTAGCTGGCGGCCCAGGCGGGGTCGGCCAGGCCAACGGTGGCGGCGAGGGCGGCGGCGAGGGTGATCGCGGCGGCGCGCGGCGTGCGGTTCATGGTGCTCCGTCCGGGTAGGCGGGATGCATCGTCCCCCATGTATATAGACAGAGGCGACATTCCCACAACCAGGACCCGCAGGTGAACGCTTCGCGAACCCTCGCCCGAGGCGGCTCCACCGCGCCTCAGGCACGCAGGTCGAGCACCCAGTGCCGGGTCCGGAAGATCCGGCCCCGGAACGGCGTCTCCCGCCCTCCGAGCAGGGCGAACCCGAGCGACCGGCAGAGGCCGTTCGAGGCTGCGTTGTCGACCCCCGGGAAGGCGTGCACCGGTGACCAGCCGCCCACCCGGCGCGCTTCGTCGAGCAGCATCCGGACCGCCCGCCCGGCCACGCCCCGCCCCTGGTGCTCGGGCAACACCATCCAGCCGATCTCGGCGGCGGGCGCACCGTCGATCTCGTGCCGGTGGAGGGTCACCGTGCCGGCCACGACCGCCGGGTCGGCCGGATCGGGCACGATCATCTTGATCAGGCCGGCGCCGCGCGCCACCAGGTCCAGGTCGTGCCGGAGCTGACCGGCCACGGACTCCTCCGGCACCGGCCCGCCGAGGTCGGCCATCATCACCGGGTCGCAGCGCATCCGGCGGTACGCCTCGACGTCGCCGGCGTCGACGTCCCGGAGCAGCACGCGTACGCCTCAGTCGTTCAGCTCGGTGCGCCGGATCTCGGCGAACGCGGCGGTCAGCAGGCCGTCGAGCGGCCGGTCCGGCGCAGCCGGAGGCCCTTCCGAAGCGCTCGCGGCCAGCAGGTCGGCGAGGAGCAGCGGCGCGTGCCGGGCCAGCGCGGCCGGATCGGGCGGGGTGGGGTCGTCGCCCGGGTCGTACACGCCGAGCGCGCCGGCCAGCAGCACCAGCACCACGTGCGGGTCGACGTCGGGCCGCCAGCTCGCCGCGCTTCGGACGCACGATTCCAGCACCTGCCGGACGTCGTCGCCGTCCAGCCCGTCGGGGTGGGTCTCCTCCAGCAGCAGGCGGACCACCGCGCCGAGGACCAGCCCGGACCGGTCCGCCCCGGCGAGCCGGTCGGCCGCCTCGTCGTACGCCTCGGTGTCCCGGACCCGGGCGGCGGCCACGGCGTCGGTGGCTGCCCGGGCGATCTCGCGGGCCGGCGCGGGCAGGTGTCGCCAGGTCGTCGTCATCGCTCCCAGGATGGCAGACCCACCAAGCGGGCCGGACGCTGGCGGCCGGCTCCCCCCTCATGAGAGCCGGCCGACCAACAGACAGCGTCAGCAGTTGGTGTAGCTGCCGCTGCTCCCCCACGAGCAGGAGTCGATGGTCTTGCCCGCCGTGTCGCGCACGTACGCGGTGTCGCCGGTGTTGTTCCAGATGTACGCGCCCGACCCCCAGTACCGGTGGGTCGAGGTGTTGGTGCCCTTGCCGGTGTGGATGGTGACGCTGGCCCCGGCGGCGAGCTTGAAGTCGCTGGTGAACTTGTAGATGTGGCTCGACTTGTCGCGCAGCGTCCACGACTTGAGGTTGACGGTCGTGGTCTTGCGGTTGGTCAGCTTCACGTACTCGGCGTTCAGGCTGCTGTTCGACCGGTCGTCGGTGCCCGGCGAGTTGTAGTAGGCCTTGGTGATCTGGATCGCCGGGGTGGCGGCCTGCGCGGGCGCGGCCAGGGTGAGCGAGCCACCGACGGTGACGGCGAGAGCGACGGCGATGCCGGTCAGCCTCTTCTTCAACACGATCCCCCACATGCTGACGGCCGGCCCTCGACGGGTGCCGGCGCGGAACGTGAGCAGAGGCTATCGGCGTCGGACAGCCACTGTGGATGGTTCGACACCCGCGCCGGCAACTACGCCCGCAGGGCCCACCGATCGCGGCCGAACGGTGCCGAGGGACCGCGCGAACGGCGACGCAGCGTGACGCGAACGGCGGGAGAGCACGGGGCGAACGGCGACACAGCGTGACGCGAACGGCAGTACCGGGGCACGTCCCGGGCGGGCGAGCCTCACCCGGCGAGTGTGGCCGCCACCAACGAGTCGACGGCCCGAGGGTCCCAGCGGTCGGCGACGCCGGGGCGGCCCGCCAGGTAGCCGGCGATGCGCGCCGGCGCCCAGCTGTGCGCCTCGCGCAGGCCGGCGGCGAGCATCGCGAGGTATCCGGGGGCGGGCGCGGTCCACTCGACGTCCGCCGCCCGCCACGGTGCGGTGAAGGTCAGCATGGGCACGCCGTCGCGGAGCCCGGTGCACAGCAGCGTCTCGTAGCGCCCCGGGCCGAGAGTGGCCCGGCCGTGGGTGACCGCGGCCCCGATCAGGTCGAGGTCGGCGCCGGGCTCCCGGTACATCTCCTGCGCGGCGACGTCGGCGAACTGCTCGCGGGTGAGCAGCCAGGCCCGCGCCGCCGCCGTGCCGGGCAGCGCCGGATCGTAGAAGGCCATCCCGCCGGTCCAGGCCCGGGACTCCCCGGCAAAGTAGATGCCGCCGGGCACCAGCACCGCCGCCGACCGGCGGGGCGGCCGGCAGTCCCGACATCCGGGGTACGTCCGCAGCCCGCCCGGCGGCCGGCCCCCGCCCAGATACCAGCCGAGCCGGTCGGCGTGCATGTTCGAGCCGTAGGCGACGTACCAGAGAAGTTCGTCCATCCGGTCAGTACGCGCCGGTGCGGGCCGCCGCATGGCTCACCTGCACGGTGTGGGTGACGCAGCCGCCGTCGGCGACGAGGTGCAGCAGGAAGGCGGTGGGTTCGAGGGCGTACCCCATCTCGTCGCCCTCGTCGAGGGTGAGCGACGACTGCCGCCAGGTGCTCGGCGCGGTGGTCAGCACCGTGCCGGCGAAGCCGACCGTGACGGGGCGGTGCACGTGCCCGGCGACGACCCGGACGACGTGCGGGTGGGCGGCCACCACCGTGGCGAGGTCGTCGCCGTCGAGCAGGCGCATGCCGTCGAGGTAGGGCAGGCCCACCGGGACGGGCGGGTGGTGCAGGCAGACGACGGCGGGCAGCCCGGGTCGGCGGGCGAGCGTCTCGTCGAGCCAGGCGAGCTGCTCGGGGCCGAGCCGGCCGGCCGGCTCGCCGGGGCTGACGGAGTCGAGCACGACGATGGTCCCGTCGGGCTGCTCGACGGCGTAGTGGGGGAGGTAGCCGCCGCCGAGGTGCGGGGTGCCGCCGAAGATGTCGAGCAGCGACTCGCGGTCGTCGTGGTTGCCGGCGACGAGGTGCACCGGCACCGGGAACCGGGCGATCAGGTCGCGCAGCGCGACGTACTCCTCGGGGCTGCCGTGCTCGGTGAGGTCGCCGGTGATGACGACGTGGTCGGGTCGGGGGCGCAGGCCGAGCACCCGGCCGAGCGCCCGGTGCAGCGCGGCGGCGGGCTCGGCGGCGAGCGGACCGGTGGTGAGGTGGGTGTCGCTGAGCTGGGCGATGAGCATCGCGGGCCTCCAGGTCGACCGGTGCCTTCAGGCTATCGCCGCCGCACGCCGCCCACGGCCCCGTCCACAGGCCGCGTCCACAGCCTGTGGATAGCACATGTGTACGAAGTAAATGATCTTGGTGGCAGCCTGCTGAGCTGCGGTGAGTACGCTTGGTCGGGCCGCTTCCCTCCCCTGTCAGGAACCACGTGCGCGTAGATCACCACCGGGTCGTCCGGGACGTCACGGTCCGCCTGCCGATGGCGTCGACCGCCGTCGAGGCGTGCCAGTGGACCGTCACCGCGCTGGCCCGGTACGCGCCGGCCACGATCTCCGTGCTGCTCCAGGTGCGCGACCGGCTGCGCTGCGTCGCCGCCACCGGCGCGTGGCAGGTCTTCGCCACCGTCCCGCCGAAAGCCGGCGTCGTCGGCCGGGTGTACGCCTCCGGCGAGCCCGCCACCGTCGCGGACGTGGCCGCCGACCCCGACTACCTCCCGGTGCGCCCCGACGTGACCGCCGAGGTCTGCGTGCCGGTCCTCGACCCGGCGGGCCGGCCGATCGGGGTGCTCGACCTCCAGTGGTCCGACCCGGTCGAGCTGGACGCGTGGCGGGAGACCGCCGAACGCGTCGCCGCCCGGCTCGGCGCGCGGATCACCGCGCTGGGCGGCCCGCCCGCCGAGACCCGCAGCGAGAAGCTGCTGCGGCACGCCGCCGCGCTGACCGCGGCCCCCACCGAGTGGGACCTGATGACGACCGCCATCTGCGCGGCCCGGGAGGTCTCCACCCTCTCCGCGGCCGTGCTGCTGCTGTCCGGCGGCGGGAGGGGCCCCCGGCTGGGCGCACCCACCGGCGCACCGGGCGAGCTGGAGTCCCGCATCCGGGCCGAGCTGACCGAGGCGGGCGCGCCGGCCCTGCACCGGATGGTGACCCGCGCCCACCGGCACGGCGCCGGCTACACCCTCGGCGAGGCGGGGCACCCGCCCACGGAGGAATACCGGCCGCTCGCCGACGCCGGGGTGCGCACCCTGGTGGCGGTGCCCGTCGGGCCGCCCGACGGCGGCGGGGTGCTGCTGGTCGCCGACGAGCGGCTGCTGCGGCCCGACCCGACGACGGTCAACCTGATGGAGCTGCTCGCCGGGCAGGCGTGGACGTGCCTCGACCGGCTGCGTACGCTGGCGCGGCTGCGCGAGCAGGCCAGCTCCGACCCGCTGACCGGGCTGCGGCACACCGGGCCGTTCGGGCAGCGGATCGCGCGGGCCACCCCGGGGCGTACGGCGCTGCTGGCCATCGACGTGGACGGCTTCAAGGCGGTCAACGACACGTACGGCCACCAGGCCGGGGACCGGCTGCTGGTGGGGCTGGCCCGGGCGCTGGAGGCGGCGCTGCGCCAGGGCGACGAGCTGTACCGGATCGGCGGGGACGAGTTCGTCGCCGTGATCGAGGTGAACCGCCCCGAGGAGGCGGTGCGCATCGCCGAGCGGCTGGCCGAGGCGGCCCGGGGCACCGGCCGCACGATCAGCGTCGGCGTCGCCCTGCCCCGGCCGGGCGAGTCGCCCGAGCAGACCCTGCGCCGCGCCGACCAGGCCCTCTACGCGGTCAAGCGCCAGGGGCGCGACGGCGTCCGCCTGGCCGCCGCCTGAGCGGACGTCGTCGCGCCTGAGCGCCCGGCCGCCGCTGGGCGGGCCCACCGCGCCTGAGCGCCTCGCCGGCTGGGCGGGCCCGCCGGCGCGCGGGGCGTCAGCGGGCGGTGAGCTCCTTGGCCAGCAGCTCGCCGATCTGGGCGGTGTTGAGGGCCGCGCCCTTGCGCAGGTTGTCGCCGGTGACGAAGAGGTCGAGGGCGCGCGGGTCGTCGACGGCGCGGCGGATGCGGCCGACCCAGGACGGGTCGGTGCCCACGGCGTCGATCGGCATCGGGAACTCCCCCGCGGCCGGATCGTCGACCAGGATCACGCCGGGGGCGTTGCGCAGGGCCTCCCGGGCGCCCTCCGCGTCGACCTCGGTGGCGAAGACGGCGTGCACGGCCACGGAGTGGCCGGTCACCACCGGCACCCGTACGCAGGTCGCGGAGACCTTGAGGTCGGGCAGGCCGAGGATCTTGCGCGACTCGTTGCGCATCTTCAGCTCCTCGGACGACCACCCGCCGTCGGCGAGCGAGCCGGCCCAGGGCACCACGTTGAGCGCCAGCGGGGCGGGGAACGGCCCCAGCTCGTCGCCGACCGCCTGCCGCACGTCGCCAGGGCGGGAGCCGAGCACCCGGTCCCCGGCGATCTTGCCGAGCTGGAGGTGCAGCGCGTCCACGCCGGCCTGCCCCGCCCCGGAGACCGCCTGGTAGGACGCCAGGACCAGCTCGCGCAGCCCGTACTCGCGGTGCAGCGGGGCGATCGCCACGATCATCGCGAGGGTGGTGCAGTTGGCGTTGGCGACGATGCCCCTCGGCCGGTTGCGCACCTGCTCGGGGTTGATCTCGGGGACGACCAGCGGGACGTCGCGGTCCATCCGGAACGCGCCGGAGTTGTCGACCGCCACCGCGCCCCGGGACACCGCGACCGGGGCCCACTCGGCGGAGACGTCGTCGGGCACGTCGAACATGGCCACGTCGACGCCGTCGAACGCCTCCGGGGTGAGCGCCCCGACGGTCAGCTCCTCGCCCCGGCAGCGCACCCGCCGCCCGACCGACCGCTCGGAGGCGATCAGCCGGATCTCGCCCCACACGTCGCGCCGCGACGACAGCAGCTCGCACATGACGGTGCCGACGGCACCAGTCGCCCCGACCACGGCGAGGGTGGGCCGCGCCGGCACGGCGTTACCGCCCGGTCCCCGCGTAGACGATGGCCTCGGTGTCGCCGCCCAGCTCGAAGGCGTCGTGGATGGCCCGGACGGCCTTGTCGAGGTCGGTGTCCCGGCAGACCACGGAGACCCGGATCTCGGAGGTGGAGATCATCTCGATGTTGACGCCGGCAGCGCCGAGGGCGGCGAAGAAGCCGGCCGCGACGCCCGGGTGCGACCGCATCCCCGCGCCGATGAGCGAGACCTTGCCGACGTGGTCGTCGTAGAGCAGGCCCTTGAACTTGACCGGCTCCTGGATCTTGCTGAGCGCGGCCATGGCGGTCGGGCCGTCGGTCTTGGGCAGGGTGAACGAGATGTCCGTGCGGCCGGTGCCCTCGGTGGAGACGTTCTGCACGATCATGTCGATGTTGATCTCGGCGCTGGCGACGGTGTCGAAGATCCGCGCGGCGGCGCCCGGCTCGTCCGGCACCCCGACGATCGTGATCTTCGCCTCGCTGCGGTCGTGGGCGACGCCGGTGATCAGTGCCTGTTCCACAGCAAGGTCCTCCATCGATCCGGTGACCATCGTGCCGGTGTTGGTCGAGTATGACGAGCGGACGTGGATCGGCAGCCCCGCGCGGCGCGCGTACTCGACGCTGCGCAGGTGCAGCACCTTCGCGCCGCAGGCGGCCAGCTCCAGCATCTCCTCGTAGGTGACGTGGCGGATGTGCCGGGCGTTCGGCACGATCCGGGGGTCGGCGGTGAAGATGCCGTCGACGTCGGTGTAGATCTCGCAGACGTCGGCGTGCAGCGCGGCGGCGAGCGCCACGGCCGTGGTGTCCGAGCCGCCCCGGCCCAACGTGGTGACGTCCTTCGTGTCCTGCGAGACGCCCTGGAAGCCGGCGACGATGACCACCGCGCCCTCGTCGAGCGCGCCCTTGAGCCGCCCCGGGGTGACGTCGATGATCCGCGCCTTGCCGTGCACCGAGGTGGTGATCACGCCGGCCTGCGAGCCGGTGAACGAGCGGGCTTCGTACCCCAGGTTGTGGATGGCCATGGCGAGCAGCGCCATGGAGATCCGCTCCCCGGCGGTGAGCAGCATGTCCAGCTCGCGGCCCGGCGGCAGCGGACTCACCTGGTTGGCCAGGTCGAGCAGCTCGTCGGTGGTGTCGCCCATGGCGGAGACCACCACGACCACGTCGTCGCCGGCCTTGCGGGCGGCGACGATGCGCTCGGCCACCCGCTTGATCCGCTCGGCGTTGGCGACGGAGGATCCGCCGTACTTCTGCACCACGAGTGCCACGACGGTGCACTCCCTCCCCGCGTCCTTCGACGTGTCGCACCGCCGGCAACCAGCCGGTGGCACCTTGTCAGACCCCATCAGGGTATCCGGCGGCCCGGAAGGCCGGGTCAGGTGATCCCACCATCCGGCCCGCCCGGCCGGCCGGGCCGCGCCCTCACCAGCCCGCCGCGGGGTACGCGACACGCCCGCGCAACGGCGTCGGCGGGGTCCCGGGCGCGGCCCGCGCACCGCAGAATGACCCGGTGCACGCCCACCTCCGCGCGGCCCGGCGTCCGACCGGCGTCCCCACGCCCACCCCGCCGGCCCCACACCGCACCGGCATCCCCGCGCCCGTCCCGGCGGCCCGGCGGCTGACCGGCGTCGCGGCGCTCGCCGTCCTGCCGGCCCTGCTCGCCGCCTGCGCCGACGATCCGGCCCCCGCGCCGGCCCCGCCGACGCCCACCGACCCCGCGCCCGCCGCCGCCGACGCCGCCCGCGACGAGTTGGCCGCCCTGGCCGCGGCGGCCCAGGACCGGAGCTTCACCGCCCGCTACACCCTGGCCGACGGCACCGGTTCCGACCGCTCGATCGTGGTGACCAGCGCCGCCGACGGCACCTGGCGGGTGGACGTGCCGGGCGGGGCGCTGGGCGGCACGGCGGACGTGTCGCTCGCCGCCACGGCCGACGGGCTCTACCAGTGCGGCCTGCCGTCGGCGGGCCGGCCGGAGCCGGCGAGCTGCGTACGCCTCGGCGACCCGACGGACGCCGTCCCGCACCGGCTGGACCCCCGGGTGCAGCACCCGTTCACCGACTGGCTGGAGGTGCTCACCGACCGGCGGGCCCCTCTCGCGGTCTCCCCGGCCCGACCGCCGCAGGGGGCGAGCGGGTCCTGCTACTCGGTCGACACCACCTCGGCCTCGTTGAACGCCCCGCTGGACGTCGGCATCTACTGCTACGCCCCGGACGGCACCCCGACGGCGGTGCGGACCACCGGCGGCACGCTCGTCCTGGCCGGGCCGGCCGGCCCGGGGCCCGCGACGGTGCAGCTGGCCGGCCCGGTCACCGACGGCGAGCCGCTCGGCGTCGCCGCGCCGGAGCCCACGGCGGAGTCCTCGCCGGAGTCCCCGCCGGAGCCGGCTCCGTCTGGCACGGCAACGCCCTGACCGGCCGTCCGTTACGGGTGGCTCCGGCCACATTCACCCGACCCGCATTACGGGGCAAAAAGTCCGATACGGGATGCTTCATCCATGGCTGACCTGACCCCGCTGCTCGCGTTCCGCTGGAGTCCCCGGGCGTTCGACCCCGCCGCCACGCTGACCGCCGACGAGGCCGCCTCGCTGCTGGAGGCGGCCCGCTGGGCACCCTCCGCGGGCAACGGTCAGCCGTGGCGGTTCGCCCTCGGCCACCGGGACGACGAGACCTGGAAACGCATCCTGGTCAACCTCCCCTCCGACGACCAGCCGTGGGCCCGGCACGCCGCCGCCCTGCTGCTCGGCGCCCACCTCACCGCCGGCACCACGGCAAGCGGCACCACCGTGACCGGCGGCGCCCGCGACGCCGGCACCGGCGCGGCGTACGACCTGGGGCAGGCGGTGGCCCACCTGACCGTGCAGGCCACCGCGCTCGGGCTCTACGTGCGCCAGATCGCCGGCTTCGACCACGCCGGGCTCGCCGCCGACCTGGACCTGCCGGCCGGCGTCCGCCCGCTGGTGGTGGCGGCGGTGGGCCGACTCGGCGACCCGTCCAGCCTGCCCACCGCGCTGCGGGCACAGGAGGTCGGCCTGCGCCGCCGCCGGCCCCTGGCCGACCTGCTGCTGCGCTGAGCGTCGACGATTGCCGGCCGGGCTGGGCCGAGCGTGACGCCAGGCTGGGACGGGACCCGGCCGCCCAGCCTCCGGTGGCACCGCGTCCGAGCAGCAGGAATCTCGACCGGTTGCGACTCCCGTCTCAATCTGCGGACCGGCCTTCCCACCCCCCGTCCCATCACGTAGGGTCACTCTGTCATGTGGCGGGCGTACCTTCTCCTTGGTCGCCGCGACGAGGCCTGACCGGCCGGCACCTCGTCGCGGAGTCGAAGCGCGCCGTCCAGCAGATCCGAACCTCCCGTCGGCGCCCCGCGCCGGCCCCGGCACCGGCCCAGCCGCCGCTGCCGCACCGTCGCCGGCCTTCCGATTGCTGACGCCACCTGACTCAGGGGGAACACTCCGCCATGGCTCAACCCGCCACCGCCTCCGACACCGACGCTGATCCCTTCGCCCGGCAGCGCCCCAGCCGGATGCCGCACCACCGCTACCAGCCCTACCAGCAGCAGTTCCGGATCGACCTGCCCGACCGCACCTGGCCGACGCGGCACGTCGAGGCCGCGCCCCGCTGGTGCGCCGTGGACCTGCGCGACGGCAACCAGGCCCTGATCGACCCGATGTCCCCCGAGCGCAAGCGCCGGATGTTCCAGCTGCTGGTGCAGATGGGCTACAAGGAGATCGAGGTCGGCTTCCCGTCGGCCAGCCAGACCGACTACGACTTCGTCCGGCAGCTCATCGAGCAGGATCTGATCCCCGACGACGTGACCATCCAGGTGCTCACCCAGTGCCGGGAGCACCTGATCGAGCGGACGTTCGAGTCGCTGCGCGGCGCGAAGCGGGCGATCGTGCACTTCTACAACTCGACCTCCACGCTCCAGCGTCGGGTGGTCTTCGGCCTGGACCGGGACGGCATCACCGACATCGCCACCAGCGGCGCGCGGCTCTGCCAGAAGTACGCGGAGATCCACACCCCCGACACGGAGATCTACTACGAATACTCTCCGGAGTCGTACACGGGCACCGAGCTGGAGTACGCGCTCCAGGTCTGCTCGGCGGTGATCGAAGTGATCGACCCGACCCCGGACCGCAAGCTGATCATCAACCTGCCGGCGACCGTCGAGATGGCCACCCCCAACGTGTACGCCGACTCGATCGAGTGGATGCACCGCCGCCTGCCCCGCCGCGACAGCCTGGTGCTGAGCCTGCACCCGCACAACGACCGGGGCACCGGCGTGGCCGCCGCCGAGCTGGGCCTGCTGGCCGGCGCGGACCGGATCGAGGGCTGCCTGTTCGGCAACGGCGAGCGCACCGGCAACGTCGACCTGGTGACGCTGGGGCTCAACCTGTTCTCCCAGGGCATCGACCCGATGATCGACTTCTCGAACATCGACGAGGTCAAGCGGGCCGTCGAGTACTGCAACCAGCTGCCGGTGCACGAGCGCCACCCGTACGCGGGCGACCTGGTCTACACCGCCTTCTCCGGCTCCCACCAGGACGCCATCAAGAAGGGCTTCGACGCCCTGCACGCCGACGCGGCGGCGGCCGGGGTGCCGGTCGACGACTTCGCCTGGGCCGTGCCCTACCTGCCGGTCGACCCGAAGGACCTGGGCCGCACCTACGAGGCGGTCATCCGGGTCAACTCGCAGTCCGGCAAGGGCGGCGTCGCGTACATCATGAAGAGCGAGCACCAGCTCGACCTGCCCCGCCGCCTGCAGATCGAGTTCTCCGGCGTGGTCCAGCAGGTCACCGACCACGGCGGCGGCGAGGTCGACCCCGGCACCATGTGGGACATCTTCGCCGGGCATTACCTGGTCGACCACCAGAGCGACCCGGCGCTGACGCTGGCCGGCTACGCCATCGGCACCGTCGACGGCAAGGTCGAGATCGAGGCCCGGGTCGGCGTCGGCGGGTCGGACACCCGGTCGCTGACCGCCGTCGGCAACGGCCCCATCGACGCGTACGTCAACGCGCTGGAGTCGGTGGGCGTGGCGGTACGGGTGCTCGACTACCACGAGCACGCGCTCTCCTCCGGCGGCGACGCGCAGGCCGCCGCGTACGTCGAGTGCGAGGTGGACGGTCGCACGGTGTGGGGCGTCGGGGTGGACGCGAACATCGTCACCGCCTCCGTGAAGGCGGTCACCAGCGCCGTCAACCGCGCCCGCGCCTGAGGTGCAAGGAAGGGCCCCCTGTTAACGCATTCTGCATAGCAGGGGGCCCTTCCTAACGAGCGCTGCCGCTCACCTGGGGCGGTGGATCAGCAGGCCGGCCATCGCCGCGCCCGCCAGCAGCCCGCTCGCGCACCAGAGCATCGCCCCCCGGAACGCGTCGGTCAGGGCCGCCGCCTGCTCGTACCCGGTGCCGCTCAGCCCGACCAGCAGCGGCAGCGCGGCCACCGCGAGCAGGCCGCCGGCCCGCGACGCGGCGTTGTTGAACCCGCTGGCCACCCCGGCGAACCGGTCCGCCACGGCGGCCAGCACCGAGGCGGTCAGCGGGGCCACCACGAGGGTGAGGCCGAGGCCGAAGAGGGTCACCCCGGGCAGCACGTCCGTCCAGTACGACGCGCCCGGGGACACCCCGCGCAGCAGCAGCAGGCCGAGCGCGGCCACGACCGGCCCGATCGTCAGCGGCAGCCGGGGCCCGATCCGGGCCGACAGCGCGCCGGCCCGCGACGAGCCGACCAGCAGCAGCACCGTCATCGGTACGGTGGCCAGGCCGGTGAGCATGGCCGACCAGCCGACGACGTTCTGCAGGTAGACGGAGAGAAAGAAGGTGAACCCGCCGAGGGCCGCGTACACCACCACCGTGAAGACGTTCAGCACCGAGAAGAGCCGGCTGCCGAACAGGCCGGTGGGCAGCATCGCGGTGTCGCCCCGGCGGCGTTCCACCAGCACGAACGCCACGGCCGCGAGCACGCCGACCAGCACCGACGCCAGCACCGGCAGCGAGGTCACCCCGCGGGCCGGTGCGTCGATCAGGGCGTACGTCACGCCACCGAGGCCGAGCGCGCCGAGCAGCGCGCCGGCCACGTCGAACCGCCGCCGGCCCGATCCGGTACGCGAGGCGTCGACGTCGCGGCTCTCGGGTGCCCAGCGCAGCGCGGCGAGCACCACCGGCACGGCCAGCGGCAGGTTGATGAAGAAGATCCACCGCCAGGACAGGGCGTCGATCAGCCAGCCGCCGACGAACGGGCCGAGCGCGGTGGAGACCCCGGCCAGCCCGGACCAGGTGCCGATGGCCCGGCCCCGGTCGTCCGGGTGGAAGCTGGACTGGAGCACCGACAGCGAGCCGGGGGTGAGCAGCGCGCCGCCGGCGCCCTGGAGGAACCGGGCCGCGATCAGCCAGCCGGTGCCCTGGGCCAGGCCGCACAGCGCGGAGGCGACGGCGAACCAGACCACCCCGAGGAGGAAGACGCGCCGCCGCCCGAAGCGGTCGCCCAGCGCGCCGCCGAGCAGCACGAACGCGGCCAGCATCAACAGGTAGCCGTTGACGGTCCACTGGAGACCGGCCACGGTGGCGCCGAGGTCCGCACCGAGGCGGGGCAGTGCGACGTTGACCACCGTGCTGTCCAGGAAGACCATGCCGGAGGCGAGGATGGCGGCGAGCAGGGTGCCCCGGCCGGCGGGGGTGCCCATCCGGAGCGCGGGAGCGTGGGGCGGTGTGGGTGCGGTCACGGGTACCAGTGTTCCTCCGGCCGATTTGCCGGACGCCACGAATCATGGAAACGGTGCCGGGGTACTGTGCGCAATCGCCGGGAGCCCGCAAGCTGGAGAGGTGTCGTCTGTGCGTACCAGATCAGGACGTCGCGCGGCCGTGGTCGCCGCGCTCGCCGTGGCGCTGGCCGTCGCGACCGCCGGCTGCGAGGTGGTCGACGAGCCGGAGGCCGCGCCCAGCGGCGGCGGGGGCAACGTCGGGCAGATGCTCGACCAGCTCACCGTGGCGAGCGCCGCGTCGATGAAGGGTTACAGCCGCAGCCGCTTCCCGCACTGGCGGGACACCGGCAAGAACTGCGACGTACGCGACAGCGTGCTGAAGCGCGACGGCAAGGACATCCGGTTCTCCGGCTGCAACGTGGTCGCGGGCCGCTGGGAGAGCGTGTACGACGGGCGGACGTTCACCGACCCCTCCGACGTGGACATCGACCACACGGTCCCGCTGGCCAACGCGTGGCGCTCGGGTGCCGACGAGTGGGACGACGCCAAGCGGGGCGACTTCGCCAACGATCTCACGCGACCGCAGCTCATCGCCGTTTCGGCGTCCTCCAACCGGTCCAAGGGTGACCAGGATCCGTCGCAGTGGAAGCCGGCGAACCGGTCGTACTGGTGCCAGTACGCCGAGGACTGGGTGACGGTGAAGCACCACTGGCGGCTGACGGTGACCAGTGCCGAGAAGGCCGCCCTGTCCGACATGTTGGGGGGCTGCACATGGGCGAGCAAGCCGTGACGGGCGAGGCCGGGGCGGCACCGGCACCGGGGCAGGCCCCGGA
Source organism: Micromonospora sp. DH13 (assembly GCF_020873825.1). Classification (NCBI taxonomy): domain Bacteria; kingdom Bacillati; phylum Actinomycetota; class Actinomycetes; order Micromonosporales; family Micromonosporaceae; genus Micromonospora; species Micromonospora sp. DH13. The sequence continues at coordinate 55,515 of NZ_JAHWGR010000014.1, read as the reverse complement.
CGCGGGCGCTACCGGGGGCGAAGCGTCGAGCCGTACGGCCGACATCGTGCCCGGCCCCGGCGGCGTGATGACCGACGAGGTCGGCGTGGTGACCGGCGAGCTGACCCTGCGCACCGAGTACGCCGACGGCCAGGTCGCCCTGCGCGTGCAGTACCGGGAGGCCGACGAGTGGTACGCCGTCACCGGCGGGCGGGCCCCGCTGGCCGATCCGGCCGGGCTGGACGCCGTGCACACGATCGCCGTCGGCCTGCTCCACCGCCCGGAGGGCTGACCGGCCGCCGAGCTGAACGCCCGGAGGGCAGACCGGCCACAGGTGTTAACAGGGGCCCCCTGCTATGCAGAATGCGTTAACAGGGGGCCCCTCCTTGCACCTCAGACGTAGGAGCCGGGTTCCGTGGGGGCCGAGACGACCGCCGGGTCCTCGCCCTCGCCCTCGGGCCGCACGATCTGGGCGCTCACCTTGTGCGGGCGCAGCTCGCCGCTGGCGATCCGCTCCGCGAAGTGGCAGGCGACCCGGCTGCCGCCGATCTCCCGCAGCGCCGGCCGCTCGTCGGCGCAGCGGGTCGGCTGGGCCCACGGGCAGCGGGTGTGGAAGCGGCAGCCCGACGGCGGGTTGGCCGGCGAGGGCAGGTCACCGGCGAGCAGGATGCGTTCCCGCCGGTCCTCGACGTCCGGGTCCGGCACGGGCACGGCCGACATGAGCGCCCGCGTGTACGGGTGCAGCGGCTCGCTGTAGAGCCGGTCGCTCGGCGCCTCCTCGACCAGCGCGCCCAGGTACATGACGCCGACGACGTCGGAGATGTGCTTGACCACGGCCAGGTCGTGCGCGATCACCAGGTACGTCAGGCCCAGGTTGTCCTGGAGTTCGTCGAGCAGGTTCACCACCTGGGCCTGGATGGAGACGTCCAGGGCGGAGACGGGCTCGTCGGCGACGATCAGCTCGGGGCCGAGCACGAGGGCCCGGGCGATGCCGATGCGCTGCCGCTGGCCGCCGGAGAACTCGTGCGGGTAGCGGGACAGCGCCCACCGGGGCAGCCCGACGGCGTCGAGGGTCTCGCCGATGATCCGCCGCCGGTCGTCGCGGTCGGTGCCGATGCCGTGGGTCTGCAACCCCTCGGTCAGGATCGACTCGACGTTCTGCCGGGGGTCGAGGCTCGACATCGGGTCCTGGAAGATCATCTGCATCCGGCGGCGCATGGTGCGCAGCTTCCCCGCCGCGAGGGTGGTCAGCTCGACGCCGTCGAAGCGGACCTCGCCGCCGGTGGGCGGGGTGAGCTGGAGCAGCGCCCGGCCGAGCGTGGACTTGCCGCAGCCGGACTCGCCGACCAGCCCGTACGTCTTGCCGCGCGGGATGCTCAGGTCGACGCCGTCGACGGCCTTGACGTGGCCGACGACCCGGTCGAGGATCAGCCCCCGCTTGATCGGGAAGTGCACCTTCAGGTCGCGGACCTCGACGAGGATGTCGCTCTCGGTCACGGCTTCTCCTCCTCGCGCGGTGCGGGCACCGGGCCGCCGGTCGCGGGCTCCGACGCGCCGGCGTCGGTCGCCGCCGGGGGCAGCGTGCCGGGGACCGGGGGCGGGTTGACGCACCGGTAGCTGCGGCCGTCGTAGGTGAGCGTCAGCTCCGGCGGCGCCCCCACGCACTCGTCGACCCGGCGGGTGCAGCGCGGGGCGAAGGCGCAGCCGTCCGGCCAGGCCAGCACGTCCCGCACGGAGCCGGGGATGGGGTTGAGCCGTTCGCCGCGCCCGGCGTCCAGGCGCGGCACCGAGCCGAGCAACCCCACGGTGTACGGGTGCCGCGGCTCGCGGAACAGCGGGCGGCGGCGGGCCGTCTCCACCACCCGGCCGGCGTACAGCACGTTGATCGTGTCGCACATGCCGGCGACCACCCCCAGGTCGTGGGTGATCATCACGAGCGCGGTGCCGGAGTCCCGGACCAGTTCCTTGAGCAGCTCCAGGATCTGCGCCTGGATGGTGACGTCGAGCGCGGTGGTCGGCTCGTCGGCGATGAGCAGCCGGGGCTGGCAGGCCACCGCCATGGCGATCAGGGCCCGCTGCCGCATGCCGCCGGAGAGCTGGTGCGGGTATTCCTTGAGCCGGCGGCGCGGGTCGGGGATGCCGACCCGGTCGAGCAGGTCGGCGGCCTCCTTCTGGGCCGCCTCCCCCTTCATCCCCCGGTGCCGGGTGAGCACCTCGGTCACCTGGAGCCCGATCGGGATCACCGGGTTCAGCGAGGAGAGCGGATCCTGGAAGATCATCGCGACGTCCCGGCCCCGGATGTCGCGCCGGGACCGGTCGTCGAGCTGGAGCAGGTCCGTGCCGTCGAAGACGGCCCTGCCGCCGACCCGCAGGCCGGGCTGCCTGGGCAGCAGACCCATGATCGCCAGCGACGTGACGCTCTTGCCGCAGCCGGACTCGCCGACGAGGCCGACCACCTCGCCCGCGTCGACGGAGAAGGAGACCCCGTCGACGGCGTGCACGGTGCGCTGACCGCGCCGGGCGAAGGTGACGGAGAGGTCGTCCACTTCGAGCAGTGCCATTATCGGCCTTCCGTTTGCGACTGCGGGGCTCGCAAGCTCACTCCTCGCGCTGCACACACGACAGCCGACCTACTTCCGCAGCTTCGGGTCGAGGGCCTCGCGCATCGCCTCGCCGAGCAGGGTGAAGCCGAGCGCGGTGACGATGATGGCGAGGGCGGGCAGGATGGCGAGCCGGGGCGCGGCGTCGAGGTAGCGCTGCGCGTCGGCGAGCATCACGCCCCACTCGGGGATGGACGCGTCGTTGTTGCCCAGGCCGAGGAACGACAGCGCCGCGGCCTCGATGATCGCGGTGGCCAGGGTCAGCGTCGCCTGGACGATGACCGGGGCGAGCGAGTTCGGCACCACGTGGGTCAGGGCGATCTTCGGCTTCCGCACGCCCAGCGACGTCGCGGCGAGCACGTAGTCGCTGTTCGACTGGGAGATCATCGACCCGCGCAGCAGCCGGGCGAAGACCGGCACGGAGACCACGCCGACCGCGATCATGACGGTGGTGAGGCCGGCGCCGAGCAGCGCGGCGATGCTGATGGCCAGCAGCAGGCTCGGCATGGCCAGCAGCATGTCGACGAAGCGCATGAGGGTGTTGTCGACGGCCCGGCCCCACTTGCCGCCGAGGCCGGCGCTGGCCCCGGCGATGCCGCCGATGAGCGACCCGACGGCCAGGCCGATCAGCGTGGAGACCACGCCGACGAGCAGGGTCTGCCGGGCACCGACGATCATGCGGCTGAACTCGTCGCGGCCGATGTGGTCGACGCCGAACCAGTTGTCGGCCCGGGGGCCCGGGAAGTAGCCGATGTTGTCCCGGATCTCGCCCTTCCACAGCTGCGCGTCGGCCGGGTAGGGGACGAGGAACGGGCCGACGATGGCGATCAGCAGGAACAGGGCCAGGATGACCGCGCCGACGATCGCGGCCGGGTTGCGCCGCAACCGGCGGAACGCCTCCCGCCAGAGGCTCACGCCGCGCTCGTCGTCCCGGGCGGCCAACTCGGCGAGCCGGTCGATCTTCTCGCGCTTCTTGCCGGGGCTGATCGTCATCGCACCCTCACCCTCGGGTCGATCACGCTGTAGGAGAGGTCCACGAGGAGGTTCACCAGCACGTACACCACCGCGATGATCAGGATGAAGCCCATCAGCACGGGATAGTCGCGCTGGCTGATCGCCTCGGCGACGAACGCCCCGATGCCGCTGAAGGCGAAGACGGTCTCCGTCAGCACCGCGCCGGAGAGCAGCCCGCCGGTGAGCAGGCCGATCGAGGTGACCACGGGGAGCATGGCGTTGCGCAGCACGTGCCGGCGGCGGACCGTCGACTCGGTGAGGCCCTTGGCCTCGGCGGTGCGGACGAAGTCCTCGTTGAGCACCTCCAGCACGCTGGCCCGGGTGATCCGGACGATGATCGCCAGGGGGATGCTCGCCAGCGCGAGGCCCGGCAGCACCAGGTGCCAGAGGGCGTCGGCGGCGGCGTCCCACTCCCGGGTCATCAGCCCGTCGAGGACGAAGAAGTTGGTGATCCGGGTCGCGCCGAGGGTCGGGTCCTGCCGGCCGCTGGACGGGAACCAGCCGAGGTTCTCCGAGAAGAGGGCCTTGAGCACGTACGCGAGGAAGAACACCGGGATGCAGATGCCGATCAGCGAGCCGCCGACCGACAGGTGGTCGAACAGCCGGCCCCGGCGGCGGGCGGCCAGGTAGCCGAGCGGGATGCCGATGCCGATGGCGATGATCATGGCCATCACGGTCAGCTCGACGGTGCCGGGGAACCGCTCGAAGAACTCGGTGACGACCGGGCGCTTGGTGGAGGTCGAGGTGCCCAGGTCCAGTTTGATCAGTCGCCGGACGAACCGGCCGTACTGGATCAGGATCGGCTCGTCGAGGCCGAGGTTGCGGCGGATGGCGGCGCGCATCTCCGGGGTGCCGCGCTCGCCGAGGATGGCGGTCTCGGGGCCGCCGGGCAGCCGCCGGAGCCAGATGAACAACAGGAGGGAGAGCCCGAACAGCGTCGGTATCAGCTGGAGCAGGCGTCTGACGATGAACCGGAACACGGCGGCCTCGAAAGGGGTACGGAGGGCTGCGGGCGGGCGCCGTGGGTAACGGCGCCCGCCCGTGGTCCTTGCGTCAGGTCAGGACTTGAACTCGCCGGTCGAGAACCGCTCGTCGGTGAGCGGGCTCGCCTTGATCCCGGTCACGTCCTTGCCGAACACGATCGCCGGCGGCGAGTGCGAGATCGGCACACCCGGCAGCAGGTCCATGATCGCCTTGTTGAGGGCCTTGTACTTCTCCACCCGGGCCGCCTGGTCGGCGGTGGTGTCCGCGTCCTTGAACTGGGCGAAGAGCTGGGCGTTGTTGAAGCCCCACTCGTCCTTCGGCCGGTCGAAGAACGTGCCGATGAAGTTGTAGGCGTCGCCGTAGTCACCGGTCCAGCCGAGGAAGTGCAGGTCGTGCTTGCTGCCGGAGGTGGTGGCGTTCAGGTAGTCGGGGCTCCACTTCAGCGGGATGGCCTCGACGTTGATGCCGACCGCCTTGAGGTCCGCCGAGAGCAGCTCGAAGATGTCCTTCGGGTTCGGCATGTACGGCCGGGTGACCTCGGTCGGGTAGTGGAACTTCAGCGTCAGGTTCGACGCGCCGGCCTCGGCCAGCAGCGCCTTGGCCTTCTCCGGGTTGTAGTCGTACTTGGTGACGTCGCCGTTGAAGCCCTCGACGGTGTCGGGCATGAAGTTCAGCGCGACCTTCGCGCCCGGGGGCAGCTTCGAGTCGACCAGCGCCTGCCGGTTGAGCGCGTACGCGATCGCCTGCCGGACCTTGAGGTCGGCGAGCTTCGGGTTCCCCTTCTGGTTGATGGCCAGGTAGAGGACGTTGAACGCCGGGCGGGTGAGGACGTTGAAGCCCTCGGTCTTCAGCGGCTCGACGTCGGCCGGGCCGACCAGGTCGTACCCCTGGATGTCGCCGGAGCGCAGCGCCTGCTTGCGCGCGTTCTCGTCGGAGATGGTCTTGAAGATCAGGGTCTTCAGCTTGGCCTTGGTGCCGTAGTAGTCGTCGTTGCGCTCGATGGTGAGCGTCTTGTTGGCGACGTCCCAGGACTTGAACTTGAACGGGCCGGTGCCGGTCGGGTGCTCCGTCGCGTACGACGGGTACTTGATGTCCTCGGCGGTGCCGCCGACGTTGCTGGCGTCGTACTGCTGGAGCGCCTTCGGGCTGTGGATCGAGAACGAGGGCAGCATCAGCGCGGCCGGGATCTTGCTGGAGACCCGGGTGAACGCGAGGTCCACGGTGGTGGCGTCCTTGGCGGTGCAGGACTTGAAGAGGCTCGGCGGCAGCTCCGGGTCCTCGTTCTTGGCGAAGCCGCCCATGACGTCCTGCCAGTACGCGGTCACGTCGGGGCTCTGCATGAGACCCTTGGCGTTGTACCAGCGGTCGAAGTTGGCGCAGACGGCCTCGGCGTTGAAGTCGGTGCCGTCGTGGAACTTCACGCCGGAACGCAGCTTGAACGTCCACGTGGTGCCGGCGGCGTCCGGGGTCCAGGACTCGGCCAGCCCCGGGGTGACCTTGGTGCCACCCTCCTCCGGCCGGACCAGCGTCTCGAAGACCTGGCGCGCCACGCGCAGCGACTCGCCGTCGCTGGCGAAGCTGGGGTCGAGGACCTTCGGGTCGCCGGCCACGCCGAAGACCATGGTGTCCTTCTTGCTACCGCCGGAGTTGTCATCGCGGTTGCTCTCGGCGCAGCCTGCTACCGCGAGGGCCGCGACCGCGACGGCCGCGACAGCGACCTTCGGCCTGGGTGCACGCATGGGTGCTTCACCTCGTCCTTGGGGGTACGGACAACGTGGTGACAGGGGTCACCGATGGCCGTGACCTTAGCTCCCGTTCGGACCGGCCCGAAACTGGCAGGGCAAGGGTTGGTATCGGATCGTGTCCCAGGCGCGAGACGACCGAAGAATCTACGGCCAAAAGCGAGTTTCGCCGAACGATCCGAAACCACGATGCCAAACTGTTACGTCGCCCCTGCCCCTGAGGGCACCTGCTGTCAGACCGCCCGGCGCCCCTCGAACGCGCGGCCGAGGGTGATCTCGTCGGCGTACTCCAGGTCGCCGCCCACCGGCAGGCCGCTGGCCAGCCGGGTCACCGAGATGCCCATCGGCTTGACCATCAGCGCCAGGTACGTCGCCGTCGCCTCGCCCTCGGTGTTCGGGTCGGTGGCCAGGATCAGCTCCCGCACCGCGCCGCCGCCCAGCCGGGTCATCAGCTCGCGGATGCGCAGGTTGTCCGGCCCGATCCCCTCCAGCGGATTGATCGCCCCGCCGAGCACGTGGTAGCGGCCCCGGAACTCGCCCGTGCGCTCGATCGCCACGACATCCTTGGGCTCCTCGACCACGCAGAGCACCTCGTCGCTGCGGCGCGGGTCACGGCAGATCCGGCACTGCTCGGACTCGGCCACGTTGTAGCAGGTGGTGCAGAAGCGCACCAGGTCCTTGACCTTGCGCAGCGCGCCGGCCAGCCGGTTGATGTCGGCCGGATCGGCCGACAGGACGTGGAAGGCGATCCGCTGTGCGCTCTTCGGGCCCACGCCCGGCAGTCGCCCCAGCTCGTCGATCAGGTCCTGGATGGCACCTTCGTACATCTGCGTCGGCCGGCTCAGAAGCCGGGCAGGCCGAGGCCGCCCATCCCGCCCGCGACCGGGCCCATCTTCTGCTCCGTCAGCGCCCGGGCGGCCTCGGCGGCGTTGTGCAACGCGGCGACCACCAGGTCCTCCAGCGTCTCCACGTCCTCCGGGTCGACCGCCTTCGGGTCGATCTTGATGCTCTTCACGTCGCCGGAGCCGGAGACCGTCACGGCGACCAGGCCGCCCCCGGCGGTGCCGGTCAGCTCGGCCTCGGCAAGCTCGGCCTGGGCCTTGGCGATCTGCTGCTGCATCTTCTGCGCCTGCTTCAGCATCTGCTGCATGTTCGGCTGTCCACCTGGGCGCACGGATGGCTCCTTCTCGCACTCGTCTGCTCGACCGCGCCCAGCCTAACCGGGGCGCAGACTGTTGCCTGGCACGGGCGACGCCCGCGTCAGCGGGCGTCCACCTCGTCGATCTTCTCCGCGCCGAACGCCTCCCGGAGCAGCTGCACCGCCTGCTCCTCGCTGGACTGCCGGGCCGTCCGCTCGTCGATCACCTCGTCGAGCGGCTCGTCGCCCGGGTCGAAGCCCTCGTAGGTCGGGGCGGCCGGCGCCGCCGGGCCCGGGCGGCCACCGCCGCGCACCGGCCCGTCGAAGTCCGGGTCGTAGGGCGGCTCGCCCGCCCAGTCGGCGTCCGCGGTCTTGCGGGCCCCGTTCTGGGTACGCGCACCCCGGCCGGCCGCCGCAGCCCGCGCGGCGGCGAGCCCGCTGCCGGCAGCGGGAGCCCTGCCGCCCGGGGCGGCGGCACCGTTGGCCGGCGCGGCGGGGCCGGCACCACGCGCGGCGGCTCCGTTGGCCGGCGTCGCCGCAGCGGCACCGTTGGCCGCAGCACCGTTGGCGGTGCCATGGGGCGACGTCGCCGGGGCGGCGGCACGCGCGGCGGCCACCGGGGCGGGCCCGCCGGGCGGGGCCGTTGCCGGCGGCGCGGCGGGGGCGGCGCCACCCGGGCGGGCCGCCTCCGGCCAGTCGTCCCCGGCCGGTGCGCTCGCGGCGGGAGCGGTGGCGGCCCCACCGGGTCGGGCGGGCTCGGGCCACTCCTCGTCAGCGCCAGCGGCACCGCCGGCCGGGGCAGCACCGCCGGCAGGACCCGGCGCGGTGCCGGGCGACGGGCGGGCGTTCGTGGCGGGCGCGTGGGCCGCGGATGAGGGGGACGCGGGCGGGGCCGGCGCGGGGCGGGGCGGGGCGGGGGCGGGCCCCCGGGAGCCGCCGCCCCGCTCGCCGGCCACCTCGCAGCGCACCTGCCAGCGCCCGCCGAACTCCTCGTAGAGCGCCTCGGCCAGCACCGACGTGTGGTTGCCCATCATCTGCGCAAGCACCGGAGACTTGACGGTCAGCACCAGCGTGTCGCCGTCCACGTCGCGGACCACCGCGTCGCGCATCAGCGCGGCGGCCGGCTTCTTGATCCGGTTGACCTTCGCGACGATGTCCGGCCAGACCCGGCGCACCGCGACGGCGTCCAGGGCACCCGCCGCAGCCGCGCCGGGGCGGGGCGGGGCGGGGGTCGCCGGGTCGGGCATGACCGCCTCCGGCGGGACCTCCCGCCGGGGCGCGGCAGGGGCGGGAGCGGCCGGGGCGGGGCCTGCGGACACCGGAGCTGCCGCCGCAGCAGCCACGGACGGCGGGGCGGCCGACGGAGCCGGGGCAGCCGCCGGGGCGGCGGACGCCGCAGCCGGCGCCGGGTGCGCGGCAGCCGCCGCAGGCGGGGGGGTCGCCTCGGGGCGTACCGCAGGGGCGGTGGCGACCGGCGCGGAGCCGGCGGCGGCCGGCGGCAGCTCGACGGCACCCAGGGTGAGCCGGCGCTCCATCCGCTCCAGCCGCTGGAGCAGGCCACCTGTGGAGTCGTCCGCGCCGGGCAGCAGCATGCGGGCGCAGATCAGCTCCAGCAGCAGCCGGGGCGCGGTCGTGCCGCGCATGGCCACCAGGCCGTCGTGCACGATGTCGGCGCACCGGGACAGGGTCGCCGGGCCGAGCCGCTGCGCCTGGGCGGTCATCCGCTCGATCTGGTCGGCCGGGCCGTCGATCAGGCCCTTCTCGGCGGCGTCGGGCACCTGCTGGAGGACGATCAGGTCGCGCAGGCGCTCCAGCAGGTCCGACGCGAAGCGGCGCGCGTCGTGCCCGGCCTCGGCCACCCGGTCCACGGTCGCGTACGCCGCCGCGCCGTCGCCGGCCGCGAGGGCGTCGCACATCTCGTCGAGCAGCCCCGAGTCGGTGACGCCGAGCAGCGCGGCGGCCCGGGGATAGGTGACCCCCTCCGGGCCCGCGCCCGCGATGAGCTGGTCGAGCACGGAGAGGCTGTCCCGGGCGCTGCCGCCGCCCGCGCGCACCACCAGCGGGAAGACCGCCGGGTCGACGGTCACCCCCTCGGCCTCGGTGAGCTGCTCCAGGTAGGGGCGGAGCGTCTTCGGCGGGATCAGCCGGAACGGGTAGTGGTGGGTCCGCGACTTGATCGTGCCGAGGACTTTCTCCGGCTCGGTGGTGGCGAAGATGAACTTGACGTACTCCGGGGGCTCCTCGACCAGCTTGAGCAGGGCGTTGAAGCCGGCCGACGAGACCATGTGCGCCTCGTCGATGACGTAGATCTTGAACCGGCTGCGGGCGGGCGCGAAGAACGCCTTCTCGCGCAGCTCGCGGGCGTCGTCGACGCCGCCGTGGCTGGCCGCGTCGATCTCGATGACGTCGATCGAGCCCGACCCGTCGGTGGCCAGCGAGCGGCACGAGTCACACTGCCCGCACGGCTCCGGCGTCGGCCCCTGCTCGCAGTTGAGCGAGCGGGCCAGGATGCGGGCGCTGGAGGTCTTGCCGCAGCCGCGCGGCCCGGAGAAGAGGTACGCGTGGTTGAGCCGGCCGCTGCGCAGCGCCTGCGACAGCGGCTCGGTGACGTGCTCCTGGCCGATGACCTCGGCGAAGGTGCGCGGCCGGTACTTGCGGTAGAGCGCCAGTGTCACGCGTCCCGCCTCCTCTCGACCGAGCCATTCTGCGCCGGTCGGGCGCGGGTGACCACCCACCACCCCGTGCCCCGGCCGGCACTCTGGCCGGCACCTGGCCTGCGGCGTACGGTAGCGGTGCCGGGAGACAAAAAGGCCTCCCGTGCACCCGGCAGAGCTCGCTTATCCTTGCTGCCTTCCGGCCCTGGGGAGGTTCACGAGATACCGCCGCACGGGAGGTGACACCCACCCTACCCGACGCCCGGTCGATCTTCGGGGGGTGGTGGGGTGGCCGGCGCGCGGCGGACCTGTATCCTGTCCCACGGAGGATTCGCCTAGAGGCCTAGGGCGCACGCTTGGAAAGCGTGTTGGGTTTACACCCTCACGAGTTCGAATCTCGTATCCTCCGCTCACCTGAGCAGCACGGACGACAGGGCCGGCCCCACGGGGACCGGCCCTGAGTCGTCTCCGCGACCGCTTCGCCGCGCTGCCGCTCGGGAGCGCCTCCAGAACTTGGACACCTGCTGTCGGCGCCGGACGACAACCGTCCAAGATCTGCTGGCCAGGCCCCGTCCCCGGTGTGGCAGGATGCGGCCACCGCGCCACGGGCGCGGTTCCTGACCCATGGGGGATCCTTGACATCCGTACGCAACGTCGCCCTGGTCGTGACAGGGGCGGTCGCCGGTGGCCTGCTGCTCACGCCGCCGCCCGCCCACGCGGACTACCACGACACCAGGATCCGCAGCACCACCATCAACAACGGCAAGCCGATCGTGCTGGGCACCAGCAACGCCGTCTCCGTCACCGTGCCCGCCGTCACCGAGATCTACGACGACTCCGGCGGCGTGGCGACCATCGACGCCCAGCTCCGGAGCGTGGGCGGCGGCTACTTCTTCACCTTCCTGGAGGGGCCCGCCAGCCAGAACATGACGTGCGTGCAGACCACGGCCACCACGTCGACCTGCACCGGCACCGCCGTCGTCCACCAGCACAGCCTGGACAACGCCTCCGCCGGCCGGCAGGTCCAGCTGCGCATCTTCGGCTACGTCTACGACGGCGGGCAGTACCTCCTCTACAGCGATCCCGCCCACAACGTGCCGCTGCTGAAGCAGACGACGCTGGCGACGGCGGACGCCACCCCCGAGCCCGTCCGCAAGGACGGCACGCTGACCGTCGCCGGGAAGCTGACCCAGCCCAACTGGAGCGCCTGGGACGTCGCGGGCAACCGGCCCGCCGTCGGCTACGGCGGGCAGCCGGTGCGGCTCCAGTTCCAGAAGTCGGGCAGCACCACCTGGTCCACCGTCAAGACGGTCACCTCCGCCAGCGACGGCACGCTGAAGACGACCGCCACGGCCACCGCGTCGGGGGCCTGGCGGTGGTCGTACGCCGGGAGCGGCACCTCCGCCGCCTCAGTCTCCGGCGGTGACAGCGTCACCCTCCTCAAGGTGGCCAAGCTGACCGTGGACGCCTCCCCGGAGCCGGTCGCCAAGGGCGGCAAGCTGACCGTGACCGGCAGCTGACCCGGGCCACCACCGACGCGGCCACCACCTTCGCGGGGTACGCGAACCAGCCGGTGAAGCTGCAGTTCCGCAAGTCGAGCAGCAGCACCTACACCACGGTGAAGACCGTCTACACCGCCGCCAGCGGCAACCTGAAGACGACCACGACCGCCAGCGCGGCCGGCTACTGGCGCTGGTCGTACGCGGGCAACTCCACCGTCGCGTCGGTGTCCGCCGCCGGCGACGGGGTCGCGCTGAAGTGACAGGCCGGGTCGGCCGTTCGGCCGGGCGGGCTGCCCGGTCGGCGGCTGACCTGCCCGTTCGCCTGGTTATGGGCGTTGATCTATCCCCCTAGCGTGTCGGGGCGTCCAACAACGAGCGGGGGTTTGTGTTGCGTCGGATGACGACACGTCGAAAGACAGCGGCAGGGGTGTCGGCCCTGGCCGTGGTGGCGGGGCTGGCGGTCGGTGCGCCCGCGCGGGCGGCCGACGAGTTCGGCACCATCACCCGGGAGGGCATCGCCCTCCAGTACCACCGGGTGGCGAAGGCGGTGACCCCGGTGAAGGGGACGGGTGCCACCCGGTCGGACTTCGACGGCGACGGCCGCGACGACCTGGCGGCCTCGGGCGATCCCTTCGAGACCAGTCTGCCCCAGTACCCGACCGGAGTGGTGGTCGTGCGCTACTCGTCGGCGCCGCAGGTCGACTACTTCTTCGGCGTCCTGTCGTCGGAGGGCGGCTGCGGCTGCTTCGGCACCGCGCTGGCGGCGGGCGACTTCAACGGCGACGGCTACGACGACCTGGTGATCGGCGACTCGGACGAGGTGGATCCGCGCAACAGGACCCACGCGGGCGGGGTCTGGGTCATCCCGGGCAGCGCCTCGGGCCTGGTGGTCGGCGCGGCCGGGCACTTCAACCAGAGCTCGCCGAACGTGCAGGGCGAGCCGGAGAGCTACGACCGGTTCGGTGGCGCGCTCGCAACCGGCGACATCAACGGGGACGGCCGCGACGACCTGGCGATCGGCGCGTACGGGGAGGCGATCGGGGACAAGGCGGACGCCGGCTCGGTGTACGTCCTGTTCGGCGGGTCGGGTGGGCTCACGGCCACCGGCTCCCAGTATCTCCAGCAGGACCAGGCGGCGGTGCCGGGCTCGGCCGAGCGCAACGACCACTTCGGCTTCTCGCTGGCGATTGGCAAGGTCAACAACAACAAGTACGCGGACCTGGTCATCGGCGCGCCGCACGAGAACGACGGCACGTCCTGGAACGGCAGCGGCATGGTCACCCTGATGTGGGGCTCGGCGAGCGGCGTGTCGACCACGGGCGCGACGTCGGTGACCGGCGGGGCGGTGTACCCGGCGACGGGCAACCCCGACGTCGTCGCCTGGTATCTGGGCGAGACCCTGGCGATCGGCGACGTGAACGGCGACGGGCTGGGCGAGGTGATCGCGGGCGCGCCCAGCGCGCAGACTCCGCACATCACGGGCGGGCTCATCGCCGCGTTCACGGGCCGGTCCGGCGGCCTGTCGGCCAGCGCCGTAAAGATCATCACGCAGCGCACGGCGGGCGTGCCGGGCGACCCCGAGGGTGAGGACCGCTTCGGTGGCTCGCTCGCGGTCGGCGACGTGACCGGCGACGGCAAGGCGGACGTGCTGGTCGGCGTGCCCGGCGAGGACATCGGCTCGACGGACAGCGCCGGCATGATCACCCTGCTGAAGGGCTCCTCCTCGGGCCTCACGGGCACCGGGGCGCAGGGCTTCGACCAGAACCACTCGGTGGTGCCGGGCTCGGCCGAGCGTGGGGACAAGTTCGGCGCCTCCGTCGCGCTGCTGAACCTCGACGGCACCGGCGCGCTGGACGCCGTCGTGGCGTCGACCGGCGAGGAGGTGGCGTCGGACACGGCGGGCTACCCGTCGGGGTCGATCGCCTCGTTCTTCGGGTCCAGCGGTGGGCTCGTGCCGCAGACCACCTCGTGGAGCGGCGCGTCGCTGCGCACCGACCGCGCCTGGCCCCAGCGCTTCGGCCTGCGCATCGCCGGGCCGCAGAGCGGCGGCTCGTTCTACTGATCCGGGTACCTCCCGCGCTGGAGGAAGGGTCGGCCCCCGCCCGGGGCCGGCCCTTCTTCCACGTCCGCACCGGCCCGGCGGCCACAGGGGGCGCGTTCGGTACGGTCCGGGGCAGCGCCGGCACACCACGCCCGGTCGTACACATGTTCTATCCACAGCCTGTGGACGGCGGAGGGTCCGATGAGTTACCAGCTCAGCGCGGTGGTGGCCGATGTCGAGCTGCTCCGCGAACGGACGGCCGACCTGGACCACGCGGTGCTCGCCGCGCTGCGGCAGGACTTCGCGCTGCTGCCGGTCACCCCGCAGCTCGTGCAGGAGCTGACCGGGGCGCTGCCGGACTTCGCCGCCGGGGAGCCCGGCCCGGAGCAGCCATTCGAGCTGGTGCTGTCGCCGGCCCTGGCGGGGCTGTTCGCCGGGTGGTCGAGGTCGGGACCGGTGGCCTACCTGGAGGCGGCGTTCTCGGGGGGCCTCGGCCGGCAGGCGTCGGTGGTGTGGCTCGGCGGCGCGGTGAGCTGGGGGCCGCACTTCGACGACGTGTTGGACGCCCCGCGCGGGCAGTGGCCGCTGAACGCGGCGCTGACCCGCATCGGCGCGGAGCCGGGGCGGTGGCTCGACCCGTTCGCCGAACTGGGCCTGCACCTGGAGCGGAACACCGCCGGCTGGCTGGCGCACGGGCGGCGCGGACTGAGCGCCGACTACTGGGACGAGCTGGCCGAGGAGTGGGAATTCGGGGAATCCGGCGATCGGCAGCAACCTGAGCGCCCCGGGGCCGTTGTGGACTGGGGGATTCCATGAAATTCAGACAATTCGTTTTCATTGCGACACTGCTCGCGGCTGCCTCGATCGCCGGCAGCGGCGTACGTCCACAGGGGCCGGTCGACGCCGGGGGCGACGCGCGCCCGCCCGGTCCGCCGCCCGACGCCGGCCGGTCGGCAGCAGACGAGGCGGTCGACGAGGTCGTCGACCTCAACGGCCTGACCGACGTCGAGTTCGGCGACACCGAGGAGGAACTGGCCCGGCGCGGGATGCTGGCGTCCGACGTGGACGCGTGCGGGCCCACCCTCGCCGGCCACGGCGCGGTCAGCCCGATCTTCGTCGACGACCGGCTGGTGCTGCTCTGGCTCGACGACCCGGTCCCCACGGCGGAGCGGATCAACGTCCGCACCCCGCAGGGCATCGGCGTCGGCACGCCGGTCGGGGAGGTCCGGGCCCGCTACCGGTCGGTCAGCCCGCTCGACGCTCCACAGCGGACGTACCGGTTCGACGGGCTGCTGGCCCGCAGCGGCGACCGCGCGTACCTCTTCCTGCACGACGGCCGCACGGTCCGGAAGATCATCGCCGGGTACGCCGACTGGGCCCGCCGCCTCTTCGCCGAGGGCTACGGCCCCTGCTGAACCGAGCCAGGGCTCCTGCTGAGCCGAGGGCTCCATCGTCCGCAGGCGGCCTGACCGGCGCGTACCCGATCATGGGTTGTGCGGACGCGGGCCGGACGGTAGAGACGACGCATGCGTCGGGTAACCACGGTCGTCCTCTCGGTGGTCTGCGTGACCCTGCTGGGCGTCGTCACCAACGTCGCCACCGGGGCGCTGCCCGACGGGTGGACGCCGCACCTGTGGCTCGCCTGGCCGGCGCTCGCCGTGGTGGTCGTGGCGGTGATGGTGGTCGAGATCCGGCGGGCCCGGGAGTCCGCGCCGGTCACCGGCGTGGCCGCCGCGCACGCCCGCCGGGTCCTGCTCGACCGGGTACGCCGGTACTGGATCACCAGCGTGCTGGACCGCTCCCTGCACCGCGAGGCGCGCATCCAGCTCGGCGTCACCGCATCGGCCGACGACCGGCGGTACCCGTGGACGCTGCGGGCCACCCACCGCGACGGCTTCACCGGCGTCCTCGACCAGGGCGCGTCCGTGGCCGGCCTCTTCGAGCGGCTCGACCGCGCCGTGGTGATCCTCGGTGCGCCCGGCTCCGGCAAGACGACCACCCTGCTGGAGCTCGCCCGGGAGCTGGTCGACGGGGCCGGGCGCGACCCGGACGCCCCCATCCCGGTGGTGCTGAACCTGTCGTCGTGGGCGACCCGACGCCTGCCGCTGGAGCAGTGGCTCGCCGCCGAGCTGACCGAGCGCTACGGCATCCCGTCCCGGCAGGCGACCGCGTGGATCGAGGCCGGCGCGGTCCTGCCCCTGCTCGACGGCCTCGACGAGGTCGTCGAGGCCCGCCGCGACGAGTGCGCGGCGGCGATCGCCGTGTTCCACGCCCGGCAGCCGCTCACCCCGATCGCGGTCTGCTGCCGCGAGTCGGAATACCGGGAGCTCCGCACCAGCCTGCCCGTCTACGGCACGGTGACGATCCAGCCGCTGACCCGGCCGCAGATCGAGCGGTACCTGGACCGCTCCGGGACCGCTCTCGCCGGCCTGCGGGCCGCCCTCGCCGCCGACGAGGGCCTGTGGGAGTTCACCGGGTCGCCCCTGCTGCTCGCCATCATGGGCCTGGCCTACGCCGACGGTCCCGGCCCGACCGACGGCCCCGGCGGTCGCCGCACCCGCCTCTTCGCCCGGTACGTCGAGACGATGCTGCGGCACCGCCCGCACCCGGCGTACCGGCCGGAGCAGGCCGTCCAGTATCTGACGGTGCTCGGCCACCAGTTGCGCAAGCGGCAGCAGACCATCTTCGTGCTGGACCTGGTCGCCCCGACCTGGTCGCCGTTCTGGGCCGGGCGCAGCGCCGACCTGCTCAGCCGGGCGCTGGCCAGCGTCGCCGTGGGCGGGGTGGTCACCCTGCTCGGGGCTGCCCTGATCGGTTGGCCCGGCCTCGTGGTGGGGCTGGCAGCCGCGACGCTGACCCTGCTCGCCCTCGTCCGCGACGAGTACGACGACCTCGAACTGATCGCCTCCCGGGAACGCCGGCCGGAGGACCGGCGGCCCCTCCGGGTCAACTGGGTGACCGACACCGCCGACGAGCTACGCGACGTGGCCGGCAACGTCGGCGTCGGGTGGGCGGCCGTGGCCGCAGCCCTCCTGGTCGGGCTGGCCTTCGGCCTCACCGACGGGCTGCGCGGCTGGCCGGGCCTGTTCGCCGACTTCGCGCACTGGTTCGGGATGCTGCTGGCCACCCTGCTCGCCCTGGCCTTCACCCGCGCCATGCTGTTCGACCTCTACCTGATCGGCCCGCCCGGCGGCGCGCCGCGCCGCGAGATCCCGAGCCCCGCCCTGCGGCAGCGGCTCCGCTTCGCCGCGACCGGCGCGCCGCTGCTGGGCGTCGTCACCGGCGCCCTCGGCGGGCTGCCCGTCGGCCTGGCCCGCACCGGTGCCGACGGCCTCCGGTACGGGGTGGTCGTCGGAGCGTTCGCCGCGTCGTACCTGCTGGTGGCCGTCGCGCTCGGGCCGCTCACCGAGCAGTGGCTGGTCCGCCGGCGGCTCGCCCGCGACAGCGTCCTGCCCCGGCCGCTGCGGCCGTTCCTCGACTACGCCGTGCAGTGCCTGTTCCTGCGGGACGTCGGCGACGGCTACATCTTCGTCCACCGGGAGTTGCTGGAGTTCTTCGCCGACCGGCTGACCAAGTCAGACGCCCAGGCGCTCCCGCACCCGTGAGATCGGGTTGCGGATAACAGAACCGCGGATCTCGGACAGCAGCGCATCTCCCCCTGCGGCATCGTCTCGGTGTCGGCGTCGTTCCGACGTCGACGATCACGCCGAGGAGCAGATGTTGCTGACCATCGCCAAGAATCCGATTCCGGACCTGAGCGTCACGGGCGCGCTCGACCCCTACGCCGAGCAGATCGAGCAGGCGTTCGGCCAGTATCAGCAGACGACCGGTGAGGAGTTGGCGGAGCACGAACGACAGGCCATCCTGGCGCAGCTCGTCACCTGGTCCGGCCCCGAGGGCAAGGAGTCGTTCCCCTCCTGGCCGCAGGCCGTGCGGGCGGCGCAGATGCGGGTGAAGACCGGCGGGTTCCTGGGCGAGAGGAACACGACCGTCGTGAAGTCCCGCAACGAGGGCCTGTTCAACATGGCGATGGGCAGTGTCAACTGGGCCAACTGCGGTAAGACGGCCGAGAACATCCTGTCCGAGCTGAAGAAGAAGCACCCCACCTTCGTCGGCGGCATCGAGTCGGGAAAGCGGGAGAAGGTCGGCTCGGGTGCCGGGAAACGGTTGCTGGAGCTTCTTCGGGAGGTGCCGCCGCAGGGGCAGATCCTGCTCCTCGACTGCACCATCCCGTTCGTGCACACCTTCCTGCTGGAAGTCCACCCGAACGGCAACCGCTACCTGTGCCAGGGCTACCAGGGCGCCTACTACGCGAGCTGGTGGACGGGGAAGGACGAGGGGGGTCTGCTCTTCGGCGAGCAGCAGGACAACAAGATCAGCAACGATGACCGGGAGCGGCTGAGCCGGACGCGTGACGACTGGGGACTCGGCCGGTCCGTCAACCCCAACCGCTACGACGAGACGGTCGTCCTGCTGGCGGAGGCGTTCGACAAGGCGGCCCTGCCGGACATCGGCAAGGGCGACGACGGCCTCGAGGTCGAGAAGCTGAATCGGGAGGAGCTTGCGGCGTGGGACGTCTTCGCCAAGTACTGGCTGGGGCTGCCGTTCTGCCCCGTGCAGCGCGAGACGGACAGCATCGCCAGGCGCACCCAGCGCCCCGAGATCGAGATCACCAGGATCCTGGTGCCGGACGTCACCGCGAACACGGGCACGTCGGTGACGGTCCCCGTGGTGCCCAACTCGATCAAGGGCTGACCCGCGTATCGAGGCCGGTCGACGGCGCATACCGGCTCACCCAACGGGACGCCACCTCCCCGTGACGTGAGTCGGGGCGGGCCGAGCCCTGGGGCCCGGCGCGGGCACGATCACCGCCATGGGGCGGTTCGTCGTGCCCGTGGCGGGCCCCAGACGGGTCAGATAGCGGTGATGCCGCAGTGCGGCCCGGCGATGCGGTCCCCGTAGTTCAGGAGCGAGATGCGATCGGTACGCAGGGACGCGCCGCTCCACGAGGTGGCCTGCGGCACGAGCCCACCGGAGGAGCCGTGGAACGCGGCGATGGAGCCCGAGGCGTATCCGGGCGTGTCGCCGGCCACCTCCTCCCCGGCCGACGCCACGACGGCGTCCAGCCCGCCGGTGCCGTTGAGGTTCAGCAGCGCAACGGTGCCACCGAAGCGATCCCAGCGCTCGGCCGAGCCCGGCACCACCGAGTGGTTCTGGTCGAAGCCCTGCGCCCCGGTGCCGGTCAGGCCCGAGGAGGAACCCTTCAGCAACGTGACTGTGCCGGCGTCGGTGGTGGAACCGATGTCCTCGCCGGGCGTGCCGACCAACACGTCCGCCTTGCCGTCACCGGTCACGTCGCCGGCCGCGAGCGTCAGACCGAAGCGGTCGAACGACTCCGGGTCTCCCGGCACACCGGCCGTGCGCTGCGTCATGATCTTCACCGCGCTGCCGGACAGGCCGGCGGAGCGACCCGTGAAGACCGCGATCAGGCCGCCGTTGTCCTGCGGGGTCTGGGCCCTCGGTGCCCCGGCGATCACCTCGCCCAGCCCGTCGCCGTTCACGTCGCCGACGGTGAGCGACTCGCCCAGGTGCCAGGCGACGGTGAAGCGGTCGCCCGTCGCCGCGTGCACTCCCGCCCCGGTGACGGACGTGGCCCCGGTGGAGGAGACACCGCCGGCCGACCCCCACATCAGGGTGACCAGCCCGCTGCCGCTGGCGCCACCGCCGTCGTTCTCCCACGGTGCGCCGATGACCAGGTCCGCGTACCGGTCCTTGTTGACCTTGCCGATCGCGAGGGCACGGCCGAACTGGTCGTTGCGCTCGGCGGCACCGGGCACCGCCGCCTGGTCCTGCTGGAAGTACTGCGAGCCGGTGGCCGTGAGCCCCGTCGACCCGCCGAACAGGACGTAGACCGAGCCGGCGTCCGCCTTGTCCCCGATCGCCTCCCCGTACGCGCCGACCGCCAGGTCGTCGCGGCCGTCCCCGTTGATGTCGCCGGCCGCGAGCACCGCCCCGAACTGGTCGTAGTCCTCCGGCTCACCCTGCACGTTCGGCGAACTCTGGTTGAAGTGGATCGCCGAGCCGCCCACCAGGCCCGAGGCGCTGCCCGGGATGACCCACACCCCGCCGGCGTAGGTCTTGTTCTGCGGGTCCGCCTCGCCCGAGTCGCCGACCGCCAGGTCGTCGTAGCCGTCGCCGTTGAAGTCCCCCGCCACGACCGCGCTGCCGAAGCAGCTGCAGCTGGGTACGTCCCGCAGCACCCCGGTGAAGTAGTCGACCTGCGGCGCGGACGAGTAGCGCACGACGACCAGCCCGGTCGGGTAATGGGGCAGCTTGGATTCGAAGGGTTGACCCGTGGCGGCGAGGTCGTCGCGGCCGTCGCCGTCGAAGTCGGACCGGGTGGCACCCGTCCCCTTCACCGGGGTCACCGCCTTCGCCACCCGCTCGTACTGGAGGCTGACGCCCTCCCGGGTGATGATCCCGATGTCCGCCGCCTCGGCGGGGGCACTGATCGCCAGCCCGGCCAGCACGGCCAGGACCGACACGCTTGCAGTTCTCCGACGCAAATGACTCTCCCCGCTCCGTGTTTACGTCCCGACACGATAGGGGCCCCGGATCGACGGCGATAACGGACTTTCGGACCCGTTGTGCGACGTTCGGACGGCGGGAGACGGCGGAAGACAAAACGCCTGGCAGGTCCTCACGGATCTGCCAGGCGTTTCACGAGCGGTGGCGGCGGGATTTGAACCCGCGGAGGGCGTAAACCCTCACACGCTTTCGAGGCCTGAGACCATGCGTCCGGACCGGTTCAACACCGCACATGACCAGCAGTTCTGCTGTAGGCCGGGCCGTCATGGACGACCGTGTACGGCAGCGAACGAGACCGCAGTTGAGACCACCCGTCCCGGAGCGCGACTCCAGCCACGATGCGTGATCGGACACCTGGCCGTTGCACGACACGCCCCCTCCATGCACCTACTCATAAGCCTGGGCTCAACTCTTGCCGTCTGCGTCCTTGCCCGCGGCTCCCTCGACGCCGCCAGGCAGTGTCCGGGCACGGCAACGAACAAGGCAGAACTAGGCGGCGACTGCGCCGGTGGTAGGACGCCCAGACGCAGCCTGCCCACCTGGGTCGCGGGATCGGTGACGTTCGGACCTGTCGTACCCGGTCCGTAGACTTGGCCGAGCGGCGCCGGGTCGCAGTGTGACTGAATCGGAGGGCTGAGCGGCGTGAGGGGCGAACCGTTCAGTAATAGAGTATTTGCTAGCCGGGTGATGGGAAACATAGATCGACTCAGGAGTCTTCAAGCTTCGGCCAAAGAAAGCGTCGATCTTTCACGAGCGCAACCGGTAGAAGTCGGCGCAGTGACCACCGGGCACCCAGACTACATGGGCCTGCCGCTCGGCGGATCCGGCTTTTGCGAGGCCGTCGCAGTCTTCATTGATCTGGAGCAGTTTACGCAAAGGACATTCTGGGATCCACCGCATGAGATGGTGCTGCTCGCACATGCTGTACTAGCCGAGGTTTCTCGCACGGTGGTGCAAAATGGAGGCTATGTACTTGGCCTGCGCGGCGATGGGCTTTTCGCTTGCTTTGGTTGCGCGGAAAGCGATCCGGCCATAGATGCGACCATAGCCCTTGCGTCTGGGGCGCAGGTTATGGATGCGGTGCAGTCCACCTTGAATCCAATGCTTCGCGATTATGGCCTGGAGCCGGTGCAAGTTCGAGTGGGCGCCGACTTCGGGCGCCTAGACTTCGTGCGAATCGGCACTCGTGATATCAGTGAAGTAAACGTTGTGGGCTTCGCCGCAAACTTCGCCGCAAAATGCGAGAAGTACGCGAACTCTTGGGAATGCGTCGTTGGAGAGAAGTTCCAGGGACTCCTGTCGCGAGAGAATGTCGGACTTTTTACAGAGCACGCCGATTCGCCCAAGCGATATACGAGGAACTACGAAACGAAGCGATACCGTTTCTTTGACGTTCATTGGCGTAAGCTGCTGCCGGAGCTTGACGGTGTCACCGAGCAGATCGCAGGAAGTCCCACTTCTGCGATCGAGATATTTTAGGGGGTAAACTATGACACTTCCATCGCTATTCCGGAAGGTGGGGATCCACGTTCCCCGTGGAGTCACGGTCGACGGCACCGTAGTCCTGGGTGACCGCCAGATGCAATTAGTCAGCTCCGCTTCGACGCTCACGGCAATTCCCCCACACCGATTCCATGGAGGCGATGACCCCGCTCCTGCGCGCGACGACACGGCAAGGGCCTGGTGGATCCAGTCGCCGGAGAAGAGGGCCGACGACATCGCGGACATGCGGGGCCGCTTTGCAAATTTGATGGTGCTTGAGGAAAACAACGACCTTGCCTACGGCGTTACGCTTGATACTCGCCTCGGCAAATTTGATGTTCTCATCCTGCCCCAGATTGACGGATCTCTTCCCACAGCTGTGGCAGTCAAGCCTAAGCGGCTGGGCCGAAATGAAGGTAAAGTATTTCGCGCAGCACCACACCTTTACCTTAGTGGTGCACTTTGCATCGCCGATCGCTTAGATTGGGAAGGAAAGGGCTATAAGACTAGCGTAGCCGTCGCATGGACGGCGCATTGGCTAGCTTGCTACGCCGCCTGGCGGATGAACGGAGTTTGGCCAACGGAGGGCTACGAGCCCCATGCTATTTAAAAGACAGCCGGACATACCGACAGCTCAACCGGATCGCAACGACGGAATAGCCGCAATCACTTTCTATGGCAACTGGATCGCCAACGCCGACACAAAGATCGGGTTTCTTGCAGCCGGGTTGACGGTGCTTGGTGCGGCGGCATTTGGACAGTTGCGCAAGTTTATCGCAAGCGCTCCTTCAGCTGGATGGCGGGACTTGTTCGCGGGCATCTTGCTCCTCCTTGCGCTTGCTGGGATCGCAGCCTGCGCAGTCTTCTTGGTGTCAGCCCTAGCCCCTCGCACCGGGGCACCCTTCGCATTTAGTCGCTATGCATTCCCCTCGCTCGCGACCCAACCTGCAGGCTTCGTCCCTGATCTCGATGCTGACAAGCAACGAGAGGAAGCCTGGGTCCAGGCGCGAGCCTTATCGCTCATCGCGATCAATAAATTCACCTTTCTTCGCAGAGGTCTCTTCGCTTTCTCGGCGTCTGCGCCGCTTCTTGGAATTGCCACGATCTTGATCCGCTGAGCCCCCTGAGGTGCGCTGATCACGGCGAATTGATGCTTCATCGAGATGGTCTTCTTCGCGGACGAAGATAGCCTTCAGCATCCGCCGCTCGCGGCGCGCATCAAGCAGCTACTCAGTCGCGGTCGCCCCGTAGAGGCCGCAAGTATCTGGATCATGCACGACACAAGTGACCGGCATGTTGCCATCGACCCGTGCAGTTGCATGGTGCCCCCACCGGGACACCGTTCCGCTGGCACGGCGCGTTGTATTCAACGATGAGGACTAGAGGGCTGCCCCTCCACCTTGCCCAGCAAGCAGACTGGCTGGGATATCCGAGATCTCAATAACTTGACCTGGTCCAATGAATCGCCGCGCCACTAGCAGGCCGGCATCATGCGCCTCCCGACCTGCATGACTGGCGGAGGCGTCTGCGATTAGCCACGGCCGAAGATTGCGCTCAAAGGCATCTACCGCACCTTTCAGTACGCAGCTCTCCGTAGCTATTCCACAGAAGTAAACATCGTCCCACCCCTTCGCAGCAAAAAGGTCTTCGCCCTCCGTCGTGAAGGGGCTATAAATAGTCTTGTCGAGCATCTCTCCTCGCTGAAGGAATGGCAGCAATTCGGAAACAACATCTGTTTCCGGCGAAGACTGAAGCTTCCGCCAGCCAAAAAAGCGCTCATAAGGACTTCCAGCGTAATTAAAGTACCGGGTAAACAAAGTGTCACCGCCAACCTCCTGCCAGCGGCGCACCAAATCAACAACCACCGGTACGATATGAGCCGACTGTTCCCGCACGAAGCCGTTTTGCATGTCGGTCACAACAAGCACAGGACGACCCGTTGTCATTGGCTCAACCTCGATCCGTGTCGCGGAGGGTTTCGATGGCTTGCTCTAACGCTGGCATGAGGTCGCTTGTTTGCAGGACCGCTCTACGCATCGCTTGATGTTGCCCGGTTTCTCGCGGCCGGGACGTGGTTAGCCGGGAACGTACTCCTCGAAGGTACCGCCACCCATACCCCGGCGACACCTCCGGATCCTTACCCTGCTCAATCTGGCGCGTAATCGCGTCGGTGTATACCCACATGGATTGAATCGCCAATCCGCACGCAACTAGCTCGGATTCGGTCAGGGAGCGGTCAACGGCGACGGGGTGATAGACGACGCCCGACCATGAGGCGTATCCGGACGAGATGCCGCGTACGCCGAACGACTCGATGCCGCCGTGGTCGTACGCATCAGATAGCAAGGATTGCTCGATTAGCTCGGCGTGGGCCAGGTGCTCGTCGTCCATCACGCGGTCTCGGTGTAGCAGCACCGAAGGCGTCGCCATGATGCGCAACGCAGTTTCGGTCAGATCAGTCGGCCACGCCGGTTCCGCAAGCCAGTGCGTTCCGAAGACGTACATGGTGGATTCGTCAACGTCGGGCACGAAGCGAGAGACGAATTCCGTTGCCCACCGGATGTTGTCTCCGTATGAGACTTTGCGCCAGAAGGCCAGGGCCGCAATGGTCGAGAACTCCACGGCTTCGACCAGGTGGAAGACGACCGAT
Organism: Micromonospora sp. DH13; assembly: GCF_020873825.1. Classification (NCBI taxonomy): domain Bacteria; kingdom Bacillati; phylum Actinomycetota; class Actinomycetes; order Micromonosporales; family Micromonosporaceae; genus Micromonospora; species Micromonospora sp. DH13. Next base: position 31,141 of record NZ_JAHWGR010000014.1, on the reverse strand, counting down.
CCACAGGGCCACACGTAAAGGGTGCATCCGCCCTCGGGGTGCGCGACCGGGGTCGAGTGGCATGGGTACCACTGTTCGGCCGCCGGGGTGCAGCCGGCGCTTTCTCGCAGCAGCGCTGCGCCCTCGGCACCCACGAACGCCGGCACGAACTTGTGCGACCGCACGGAAAAGTGCGGGCGATCCTCCGCCCCGGTAGCCAGTTCCCCGAACAGGTCGTGCGGCTTCGCGTCGTACGCCAGGCAGTAGAGCTGCCGATAGATCGGGTCAGTGACGGCCACGCGCCCGGTCTCGTGCCGGTACATCGCCTTTTCGATGGCCTCGACGGTGGGCGTCTCCCGGATGCCGCGCTGTAGGCCGACGCGGTGCAACTCCCGCGCGGCGCGTCTTCGCGACTCCCATCCGGCGGCCTTCCGACGGTTGACCAGCACGAGATTGGGCTTGAACTGCCGAGGGACCTCAGTGGACATGGGCCCTGTCCTTCGTGTCCGTGCGTAGGACCTGCCCGTAGCCCTCAAGGGCGGGCAGTCTCATTGGCAGGCGAGCAACCCGCCGGCGCAGACCGAAGCCGAGAACAGGAGGCACCCGATGATCCGACCTAGCCGGTGGTGGTGCCTCGACGCGGCCTCTCGGCCTGCCACTTCTGAACGGTCTCGGGATGCCACGCCGGCGACCGCCCAAACATCCGGTCGGGTGCGGGAGCTTGACCGCGTGAAACGTAAGAAGCCCAGGTCGCACGGCTGATCGGCGCACCTACCGACGCCAGGTAGGTCCGCACGTGCTCCGTGGTCCACCAGTCGGTGGGCAGATCAGCAGCAGACATCCGTACAAGCCTACGCGGTACAGGTGCTTGCGCGAATACAACGTGACGCTGTAGCGTCCGAATACAACGCCAGGTTGTAGACGGTCGATCCGAGCCGTCATCAATCGCCTCGATTACGGGAGGTTTTACGTGAGGCACCGCCTTGTCCCCATCGACACCGAGCCGACGGCCGCCGCCTTAACCGCGATCGATCGTGAGTGGCCGTTGATCGCAGCTGAGCTGGACTTGCTCGACGCTGAGATCAGCCTGATCTACGCCGAGGATCACGGCGGCCCGTCGCCGCTGGACTGGCGGCGGCTGCGTCGGGCTACCGCCCGTGTGACCCGCGCTGCTGCCGACCTGGCCACCGGGACTACCGCCGTGCGTCACGTCGCCTGACAGCCCCTCCACAGAAGGAGAGTCCCCGTGAGTGTTCGTAAAAGCCACCGCGCGGTGATGGCCGAGCTGCTGTTGCTCGCCGCCCCGACCAGCATCCGCGTCCACAGCGACGGCAGTTCCATGGCGATCACGTTCGGGTCGGTCGACGAGTTGCGTGCCTGGCTCGACGCCGCCGGCCTGAACGCCCCGGACCTGCTGATCAGCGAGCGTGAGCGCGTCGACAACGACGGTCGCCCGGTCCGGTCCCTGAACGCCTACCCGACGTGGCACGGCTGGGAGATCTACGCCGACGCCACCGACTACCTCGACGCGCCGCCGCTGGACACGGCCACCGCCGACGCGCTCGCCGCCGTGGCGGTGGGCTGATGCCCCCCGCCTGCTGCATCTGCGACCCGGTGGCCTGCGCCGCTGACGACACCGGCGAGCACTGCGCCGAGCAGTCCTGCGGCGCGTGCCTGCACGGCTGCCCCGCCCCGGACGGCCAGTGCTGCACCGCCCCCACCACTACCCGAAAGGACGACACCCGATGACCGCCCCCACGATCAACGGCACCCGCTACCCGCAACCCGTGGACGAGTTGCTTCCGGCGGCCCGGAAGCTCGCTCACGAGTTGGACGCGCTGCCGTCGCGCAACCGGCTGATGAAGCGGTTCCGGATCGGGTCGGAGAAGGCCAACGAGCTGCTGACCCGGCTGCGCGAGGAGCGCGCCCAGCAAGACCGGGTGGACTCGCTGCACGCCGCGATGGTGCTGCGTGGCAGCCTCGCCGAACGGCCGGTGCTGGTCCCGGTCGACCCCACCCCGGACACCACCACCGCCGACACGGACCCGGACACGCCCGACCGGCCCGAGCAGCCCGCACCGGACCCGACCCCCGCCCCGCCGCCGGTGGACGTCACGCCGGTCGAGCAGGTCAGCACGGTCGAAAGCCCGGGTACCAAGATTCGGCCCGCACGGTCCCGGCGGGCGGTGGTGTGGCCGGTGATCCTGCTCGCCCTGCCCGCGTTCGTCGCCATCTGGGGCGGCTGGGTCGGCCTGGGCAAGCTCACCGGGTTCGGGAAGGTCAACCTGCTGCCCGGCATCGGGTCCGGGTGGGTCATCGACACCGCCATAACCCTCCCGATCGGCGTCGAGACCTACGGCGCGTTCGCCCTCTACGTGTGGCTCTCCGGCCGCGTACCCGCACGAGCGGCCCGGTTCGCCAAGTGGTCCGCCCTCGGCTCCCTCGCCATCGGCGCGCTCGGCCAGGTCGCCTACCACCTGCTGATCGCCGCCGGGGTCACCTCGGCCCCCTGGTGGATCACCACCCTCGTGGCCTGCCTGCCCGTCGCCGTGCTCGGCATGGGCGCGGCCCTGGCGCACCTGATGCACGCCGACGACTAGCTCTGCCCGGCGGCACGGCCCCTGGCCTAGGAACCGATGCCGTGCCGCCGGCCTCATCCCTCAGCCCAGCAGACCTCAGGAGAGATACCCATGTTCGCAGACCCGAGCGGTACTCGCGCCGCCGTGTTCGCTGCCGTGTTCGTTGCCCTCTACGTCGCCCACCAGGTCGCCGACCACTGGGTGCAAACCCAGCATCAGGCCGACTGCAAGGGCCAGCCCGGATGGGCGGGCCGTATCGCCTGCGCCGCCCACGTCACCACCTACACCCTCACCGCGCTGATCGCCCTGCTGTTCCTGATCGCCGGCACCGGCCTACGCCTCGACCCGTCCGGCGTCGCGATCGGCCTGGCCGTATCGGCGGTCACGCACTACATCGCCGACCGGCGCACCCCGCTCAAGCGCATCGCCGCCGCCCTCGGCTCCGCCCGCTTCTACGCCCTCGGCACCCCCCGCCCCGGCCACAACGACAACCCATCCCTCGGCACCGGTGCCTACGCCCTCGACCAGTCCTGGCACATCGGCTGGCTGTTCGTCGCTGCCCTGTTCTGCGCGGTCTGACCGCCCCCGTGGGGCATCCGCCCACCACCGGATGCCCACGCGGAGGCCGCCAGACCAACTGGACGGCACAACCGGGAGGACAACCGCTGTGAAGTGCAAGGACTGCGGCAAGAACACCAACGACATCGTCACCACCAGCCGGGGCCCCATCGCCCGGTGCGCGTGCGGCGGCTGGACGAAGGTCAACGGCTCGACCGGCGTCACCATCTCCGGCGGCATCACCGTCACCGGCACGTGCGCGATCGGCCCCGGCGCGGTCGCCATCGGCACCACCGACAGCAAGAAGGCCAAGAAGAAGGGCCGCCGCTGACACCCGCCCCGCGCCGCCGCCGCTGCTGCGGCGCGACCGGCAAGTAGTTCTGCCCGGCGGCACAGCCCGATGGCCTAGGAACCAGTGCTGTGCCGCCGGTCCTCCCCGAATCGTCAACCGACCACGGAGGAACACCCATCATGACGTCCCCCCACGATGACGACCGGTTCGACTGGCAGGCCGCCGAAGCCGACGTGACCGCCGGTTCCGACGCTGAGGTGGTCGACCTGGACGCCGCTCGCGCCGCCCGCACCACCCCCGACCCCACCGACAGCGACGGTGACGGCGGGCCGCTGTTGGTCGACTCCGCCGACGCGCAGCGCTCCCCGCGGTTCACCCTCAGCGCCGCGCGGGCCGGGCAGCGTCGCCCGATCCTGCCCGCCTGGCTGCGCTCGCGTGCCGAGCTGGTCGACGTGATGCGCTGGGCGGTCGGGCACCTCCTACACACCAGCGCCTACCACGCGTTGCGGGTGCCGAAGTACGCCGGCAAGCTCGCCTTGCGCGCCCCGGCCGGGGCGGCCCGTCTCGTGTCGGGTGGGGTGCGGTGGGTGTTCGACTGGGAAGGTGAGCACCTGCGGCAGTCGACGTCGCAGACCCGCGACGGTGAGCTGTACCTGAAGTTGTCGAAGCAGCGTGACCGGCGGGTGCGGTGGCGGGGCATCGTCGCCACCTTCACCCTGTCGCTGTCCCTGGCCGGTGGTGTGGCCGTGGCCCTGGCCCCGGGATGGGCGCAGTGGGCGATACCCGCCCTGCTCGTCACCCTGTGCGGGATGCTGGGGCAGCCGGCCGACAAGCCGCTGCTCGACACCGCCGTGGTCATCCCCCGCGTCGCCCGCCTCACCTCCGACGTGGTCGTGCGCGCCCTGGCCGTGCTCGGCATCGCCGGCATCACCCAGGCCATCGCCAAACAGGGACAGCGCGCGATCGCGTTCACCGCGCCGATCACCCGCGACGGCCCCGGCTGGCGGGCCGACATCGACCTACCCCCCGGCGTCACCGCTGGGGACGTGATCGAGCGGCGTGACCGGCTCGCCGCCGGCCTCACCCGCCCCCTCGGCTGCGTCTGGCCCGAAGGACAGCCCGAGGTGCACCCGGGCCGGTTGCTGCTGTGGGTGGGCGATCAGGACATGGCCGCGACGCCGCCGAAGCCATGGCCGCTCCTCAAGGCAGCCGGGGGTTTCGACCTGGGCAGGCCGGTGCCGTTCGGCACCGACCCGCGCGGGCGGATCATCTCCTTCGAACTGCCGTACACGAACGTGCTGATCGGGTCGATTCCCGGCTACGGCAAGACCGCCGCCACCCAAGTGCCCCTGCTCGCCGCCGCCCTCGACCCGTACGCGGAACTGTGGTGCTTCGACTTCAAAGGCACCGGCGGCCTCGATCCTCTGGAGAAGGTGTCGGCGCGGTATGCGTCGGGGCAGGACGACGACACCGCCGAGCAGGGCCTGATCGCGTTGCGGGAGCTGCGCAAGGAATGCCAGCGCCGCGCCGCCGTCATCAAGGGCCTCCCCAAGACCGTGTGCCCGGACAACAAGGTCACCCCCGACCTGGCCCGCCGCAAGAAGTTGGGCCTTCACTGGCTCGTGGTCGCCCTGGACGAGGTGCAGGAACTCTTCTCGCACCCGGAGTTCGGCAAGGAAGCCGGCGAACTGGCCGAGAAGGTCATCAAGCTGGGCCGCGCCCTGGGCGTCATCCTCGTCGTCGCCACCCAACGCCCCGACGCCAAGAGCCTGCCCACCGGCGTCTCGGCGAACGCGGGCACCCGGTTCTGCCTGCGCGTCATGGGGCAGATCGAGAACGACATGATCCTCGGCACCTCGGCGTACAAGAACGGCATCCGGGCGACCATGTTCGCCAAGAAGGACAAGGGCGTCGGCTACCTCGTCGGCGCGGCCGACGACGCGCAGATCGTCCGGACGTTCTACGTCGACGGGCCCACCGCCGAGAAGATCACCGACCGGGCACGCGCCCTACGCGAAGCCGCCGGGACGCTGACCGGTCACGCGGTCGGGCAGGCCACGCCGACCCCGGCGGCGCGGCGAGACACGCTGCTCGACGACATCCTCACCGTGGTTCCGGTGACGGAGCCGAAGGTGTGGGCCGAGACGCTCACCGAGCGGCTGGCCGAGCTGAACGGCGACGCGTACGCCGACCTGACCCGCGACCAACTCACGGCCGCGTTGAAGCCGTACGGGATCACCACCGGGCAGGTGTGGGGCACCGACCCTGCCACCGGCAAGGGCGCGAACCGGCGCGGCATCGAACGGCAGCACATCGCCGACGCGGTCGCGGACCGTAACAAGCGGCGAGGCGACAAAGCCGCCTAACCCGGACAGCCGTCGGGTGCTAGGTCTAGCGGCACCCCCCGCTAGACCTAGCACCCCCGCTAGCACCACATCCCAAACCTGGCCAGCGCCCTAACAACTAGCGGCGACGGCCCCCTACGCCCCCGATCCGGCCTGTGGAGGCAATTCGTGACCCCCATCCTGCTGCTCGCTAGCCTCGCCACCCTCATATACGCAGCGTCATACCTGGCCGTGTGTGCGGTGTCCCCGTGGGGACGCTGCCACCGCTGCCACGGTGCCCGTTCCCACCGCACCACCATCGGCACCCGACGCGACTGCCCCCGCTGCGACGGCACCGGCATCCGCGTCCGCACCGGCCGCCGACTCCTCGACCACATCCGCACCGAGTACCGCGACGGAAACCAGTGACCGCCCGACCTCGCCGCCCCGGTCACACGGGATGGTGTGGACGCGACCACCGCTGCAACCTCGGCGAACACCGCTCCGAAGAGATCGTGGTCGACCTGCCCGGCCACGGCCGCGCCGTCCTCGTGCGGGTGCGTACCGCCGCCGGCCGGGAGCACGCCGAGGTGCGCGTCAGGGTCGCCCTGGCCCCCGGCGAGGTGGCCGCCCGGCGGCAGTTGGTCGGCCTGCTCGGCGACGTGCGCCAGGCCGTCACCCGCGCCACCCTCGCGGCCCGGCCGCGACCCGGTAGGGCCGTTTGATGGCCCGGCCGCGACACGACGGGCCGTCGCCGCGCGACCCGCAGCTCACCGGGCTGGAGGTGTGGTTGTCCGGCACCCCGGCCGAGCTGGCCGCCGCCGTCGGCGTCCTGGCCGCCGCCGGCCACATCGCCTGGCACAGCGCCCGCCGGCCGATAACCGGTACCGACGCCGGCCGCCACCGGCTCTATCTACGCCTGACCGTCGCCGCCGAGCGGCCCCGGCCGGCCACCGACACCAGCGCCGCCCGGGGCGCGCTGATCGACCTCGACACCGCCCGCGCCACCCGCCGGCCCGCCTGAACAGGAGACACCCATGCCCGACCTGCTCGCCGCCGCGCTCGTCTACGCCGAACGTGGCTGGCATGTCTTCCCGCTACGCCCCGACACCCGCACCGCCGATGAGGACAATGCGAAGCGGCCCGCGTTCCCGTCCCGCTGCACCGCCGACCGGTGCGACCTCACCGACCCCCGCTGCAAGACGGCGGGCCGGCACGTCGGGTGGGAGGAACGCGCCACGACCGACCCGACCCGCATCCGCCGCGCGTGGTCGACCCGCCCCTACGGCATCGGCATCGCGTGCGGCCCGTCCGGCCTGGTGGTGGTCGACCTGGATGTGCCGAAGCACCCCGGCGACACCCCGCCGCCGCAGTGGGCTGGCGCGGCCGGTGGCCTGGACGTGCTCGCCGCCCTGGCCGCCCAGCATCGCGGCACCGTCGACGCGACGTACACCGTGACCACCGGCCGGGGCGGAAGCCACCTCTACTACCGCCACCCGGCCAGCGGCCCGCAGTTGCGCAACACGACGAGTGATCGGGGTCGGGGGCTCGGGTGGAAGGTCGACACCCGCGCCCACGGCGGCTACGTCGTCGCCGCCGGCAGCACCGTCGCCGGCCGCCCCTACACCGTCGCGCTCGACGTCGACCCCGCCCCGCTGCCCGACTGGCTCACCGCCCTACTCGCCCCCGCGCCGCGGCCGGCGCACCGGCCGGCGGCGGTGGCGTTGCCGGCCGACCGGCACGGCCGCTACCTGGCCGCCGCGATCCGCCGCCAGGTCGACCACCTCACCACCTCGCCGGACGGCACCCGCAACCACGCCCTGTTCACCTCCGCGGTCGCGCTCGGACAGCTCGCCGCCGGAGGCGCGCTCACCGACGACGACGTGACCGCCGTCCTGGAACCCGCCGCCCTGTCCATCGGCCTACGGCCCGGCGAGATCGCCCGCACCATCGCATCCGGCCTCCGTGTGGGTGCCCGCAACCCGCGCACCCTGGCCACCCTCGGAAAGGCTGCCGCGTGAGCACCCGTCTCCAGATCGGTTCCGGCCCGGAAACCATCCGCGTGCTCAAGGCCGCGCTGGTCGACGGGCTGTTGCCCGACACCTACGTTTCCGCCGGCTCCCTGGTCCACATGGAAGCGGTGTCCGGTGGTCTGCCCACCGCCGCCGACGAAGACTCCCCGCTGCCGATCAGCGCGAGCGCCCTCAACCCCGCCGGCCTGGCCGGACTCCTCGCCGAACACGCCTACGTCTACAAGGTCAAAACCCGCAAGACCGACGGAGGAAACCCCGAAATGTACGAAGACGAGGTGACCCCGCCCCGCGACATCCTGTCGTCCGTGCTGGCCGGCAAGACCTGGCCCGGCGTACCACCCTTGCGCGGGATCATCGGCGCACCCGTGCTGCGCCGCGACGGCACCCTCTTGCAGCAACCCGGCTACGACCCGCAAACCGGCCTCTACCTCGCCGCGAAAGTCGCCCTACCCCCCGTGCCCGACCAACCCACCCCCGAGCAGGTCCGCGACGCACGGACGTTCCTGCTCGGCAGGTTCCTGCGAGACTTCCCCTGGGCGTCCGCCGCCGACCGGGCCAACTACGTGGCCTTGCTCGCCACGCCGATCCTGCGCCACTTCACCCGCAGCTTGACCCCGTTCGCGTTGATCGACGCGACCATGCCGTCATCCGGCAAGACCATCCTCACTGCCGGTCCCGGGATGCTCTACGGGCAGCGCGTCATGACCTGGGCCTACTCGGATGAGGAGCTACGCAAGTCCATCACCGCTGTGTTGGCCGAGCAGGTGGGGGTGGTGATCTGGGACAACCTCGCCGAGGGAACCGTCATCGACTCCCCGGTGCTCGCCCAGCTCGTCACCTCCGGCGTGTGGTCCGACCGCCAGTTGGGCGCGTCGCGCAATGTCGCCACCGTCAACGACCGGCTGTGGATGGCCACCGGCAACAACCTCCAGGTCGGCGGCGACATGGCGAGCCGTACGGTGCGGGTGCATCTCGACCCGGACATGCCCCGCCCCGAACTGCGCGACCAAGCCGGGTTCGGCATTCCGCACCTTGACCAGTGGATCACCGACCCAGCAAACCAACTCACCGTCCTGTGGCACCTGCTCGTGCTGGTCCTGGACTGGACGCGGCAGGGAGCGCCGAGGGTGTCCGGGCTGTCGATGCGGCAGTTCACCCCCTGGGCGCAAGCCCTCGGCGGGTTCCTCCACCACCACGGCATCGACGGATTCCTCACCAACGCCGCCGACGTCCGCGAGATCGACGAAGACGAAACGCGCTGGCGCGCGTTCCTCACCTGCTGGCACGACCGCCACGGCGCACGTGCGATGACCGCCGCGGACCTACGCCGCGACGCCGAACCCATGCAGATCGGCAGCGACATCAACGACCCGTGGGACGGACAGTTCATCACCACCCACAACGGCCGCCTACCCAACCCGCTGCAACTCGGCCGACTGCTCACCGGGCAGGCCGGACGGTGGCGCGGCGAACACGTCGTCCGCGCCGGCAAGAACGACCGGGGCGACCGGTCCGTGTTCTGGGTCGAACACCACCAGGGATGAAACCCGCTGAACCATCTCCGCATCTCCGCAACGCCGCACCAACCCCGCCCCACCAGCGGAAACACCCTGCGGAGATCAGAACCTAGAAGAGCATCGATCTCCGCATCTCCGCGACGTTCTGCGGAGATCACACCCCCTTTGCGGAGATGAACCCCCGGCGGAACTCCGCATCTCCGCAAGCATTCGCCCAGCTCACAGCCATGTTTGCGGAGATGCGGAGATGCGGAGATGGTTCAGCCCTCTCACGGAGAACTACGACCGCCGGCCACCCGCAGACGACGGCCGGCCCGTCGAATCCCGCGCTCGCCACCGCCTACCCGGCCAGCGAGCGCACTTCCCACACTCGGCCAGCAACCACGGGAGAACACCGTGTCCAGCACCGAAAAGCGCGTCGTCCTGACCATCGAGGAAGCCGCCCAGCGACTCGGCATCGGCCGCACCACCATGTACGCCCTTATCAAGGCAGGCCAGATCCGCACCGTCCGGATCGGCCGCCTGCACCGCGTGCCCACCTTCTCCCTCGACGAGTACGTGCGAAGCCTGCTCGGCGACTCGACGCCCCTCGACCGCGCCGCCTGACGAAGGGAGCATGACTGTGGGACGCAGACCCAACGGAGCATCGAGCGTCTACCTCGGCGCTGACGGTTCCTGGCACGGTCGGGTGACCGTCGGCGTCAAGGACGACGGATCACCTGACCGCCGGCATGTCCGGGGCAAGACGGAGGCCGCCGTCATCAAGAAGGTCCGGCTCTTGGAACGGGAGCGAGACAGCGGCACGGTTCGCAAGACCGGCCAGCGCTGGACGGTGAAGACCTGGCTCACGCACTGGGTCGAGAACATCGCTGCCCCGAGCGTCCGGGAGAACACCCTTGCCGGCTACCGGGTGGCGGTCTACCGACACCTCATCCCCGGTCTCGGCGCCCACCGCATCGAGCGCTTGGACCCCGAGCACCTGGAGCGCTTCTACCGGAAGATGCAGGAGAACGGCAGTGCCCCGGCGACCGCCCACCAGGCGCACCGCACGATCCGTACCGCGCTGAACGAGGCGGTCCGCCGGGGACACCTGGCCAAGAACCCGGCCAGCCTTGCCAAGGCACCACGCCTACCGGAAGGCGAGATCGAGCCGTACACGGTCCCCGAGGTGCAACGGCTGATGGCGGCTACCCGGGGCCGGCGCAACAGCGCGCGGTGGGCGGTCGCGCTCGCCCTCGGCCTGCGCCAGGGGGAAGCCCTCGGCCTGCGCTGGTCAGACGTCAACCTCGACGCCGGGACGCTGACCGTCCGGCGCGGCCGGCAGCGGCCGAGGTGGGAGCACGGGTGCGGCTCACCGTGCGGCCGGAAGCACGGCGGACACTGCCCCGACCGCCGCCAGGTGCGTGCCGACACCGCCGAGACCAAGTCGCGGGCCGGTCGGCGCAGCATCGGGCTCCCCGACGAGTTGGTGACGCTGCTCCGTAAGCACCGCGACGAACAGGACCAGGAGCGCGCGAACGCCGCCCAGCTCTGGGAGGGTGGCGATTGGCTGTTTGCCACGCCGACCGGCGGCCCGGTCAACCCGCGCACCGACTACGACGAATGGAAGCGACTGCTCAAGCTGGCTGGGCTAAGGGACGGCCGGCTACACGACGCTCGACACACAGCCGCCACGGTGCTACTGATTCTCGGCGTCGCCGAACGGGCCGTGATGGGCATCATGGGCTGGTCAAACTCCGCCATGGCTGCCCGGTACCAGCACCTCACGGCGCAGGTTCGGCGAGACATCGCTCAGCGGATCGGCAGCCTGCTCTGGGATCCCGAAGACCACGGCGAGTAGCAGGAAAGTTGGCTGTGCTGGCACCGATCGTGCCAGCACAGCCAACCAGTCAGTACCCAGCTAGACGAAGACCTAGCGAGGTGGTGACGCTGGCACGAGCGAGACCAGCGAAGATCTCCGCAATGCGCCGCCGCCGTCTACCTTGATCGCGCCTCGATCCACCAGCGGCTTCAGCGCTCGGATGACATGTTCCGGTCGATACACCGTCTCAAACAGGGCAAAGTCGCGCAGTTCCTCTACACGGATGGGCCCGCTCTCCTGCAGCTTGCGAGCAAGCAGCCGGGTTAGTGGCCCGAGTAGCGGCTCGTCAACGTCAAACAACGTCTCGGCCTGCTCGTCTCTTGGATCACGGAAGCCGACGCCCTGGGTACGGTCGACTTCCCAGAGGCTGTCCTTCATCTTCTTCACGCCCAAGGGGTGACCGGTGCCGAAGATGAGGTACAGCGGTTGTCCCTTCCTGGGAATCAGTTCGAAGTCCAGCAGGTACGGAAACCCCGCCTTGCATAGAGCCTGCCGGTATGCGGTGAGGATATGGCGGCTCTTTGCTGCCGGAGCTAGGTCCACGACTGTCCGCCAGGTGGGATCCCCACCGAACACCTTGTCCGCCGATTCGCCCTGACTACTGACGAATCGGACGAAATGCTGCGGGAATAGAGTGACGATGACCTCGCTGGAGACGTTGGCAGCGAGGCGCTGCAGAAGCCTGTACGGCACGGGGACGTTACCCCAGGAGTCAAGGTTCGCAAAGATCGGCTGGCCCCAGGCATTCATGCTGTCGAGGGTTGCCTCAAGATGCGTGGCGCATGTCCCCTTGACAATCTTGACGGGCATTGCAGCGTCGGACCGCGGCCGATTGGGGAAGACCGTGCGGAGGGTGTTTCCCAGCATCGTGACGCAGCGCTCGTCATCGTCAATGAAGGCGAAGCGGGCAACGCCCTTAGTTGCAGGAACCTTCTCGATGAGCGCCCTCATGGCGATCACGGGAGAACCGTGCTCGCCTCCGCTGTAGATGCCTGGGCCAGAGAATCCCTCGGCGTAGGTGACCGACGGGTACGCGTTGGAGCCGGCGAGCAGGATGGGGAACCATCGCTCCAGATAACGGCGGTAGATGTCGTGTTTCGCGACTGTGTGTTGCTCACACGACCATGGCACCTGACCGTTGACCGGCATCAGCCCTCCCGACTACTTAAGGTCATGGAGCAGTGTCCCACCGCAGCGTCTCTGATGGAACTCCCGATTCGGGCTGCATGTCTCAGCCGTGGACAACCTCCAACCCGCTGGCACCCCTACAACCAGCAGCGGGCATCTCAGAATGCTCACGTCCATCTAGATCACGTCCGCCAGCCTTCGGCGTACGACCACCCCACTGCTTGAAGAAGAAGGCCGTCCCGGCTCCGGAGCATTGATCCCTCAACGCTCGCACCCATACCGGATCCACAGGGCGGCAGTTAAGCCCGGACTCGCCGCCGGCGATGAGCCAATCGATGCCCTCCAGATTCAGGCCGAGGAGCGGGCCAAGCAGCGGCTCGGCGGAGATGAAGCGCACGGCGGCGGGCACCTCTCGCAACTCATCAACTCGACCCACCTCGCTGGCATCCTCAACGCTTACACCCATCCATACGTTCGAGGGCCAGTCAAGCTGGGGGGCCACCTTCGCCAGCCTTGCGGCCCGCTTGGTGAGCAGCTGGTACGTATGGCGAGGCGTCTCCCGCATGACTTCGAACACCTGCTGTACGTAGCTCAACGGCACTCGGGCATGAAACAAGTCGGACATCGAGTTGACGAACACTAGCCGTGGGTCCCGCCACCGTCGCGGGATGTCCAACGCGTCTGCGTGGACAGCCACGCCAAAGCCCGGCCCTGACGTACGCGGGTCGCCGTCGGTCTGATACTTGGCCGAGCCCATGGCCTTCAGCCGCCTGGACAGGGCGAGCGCGTAACAGTTGTCGCAACCCGCGGAGATGCGATCACACCCGGTCGTGGGGTTCCACGTGGCCTCTGTCCACTCGATGGCACTACGGTCCGCCACGTCATCACCTCCTTAGATCACACATCTTGTCGAACATCCGTACGGCACGGAAGAGTTACCCACCGTCGCGCCTCATACGGGTTGTCAGGTGGCTTGTGTCATCCGTACAACGCCTCACGTGTCCGTGCCGCAGCGCACTCAACAGGGCTGGTTGTGGAACAGCGAAAGCAGCAAGCGTGACGAGACCGCGGGTGCCGACGAACCCAACTGAGACCGAAACTGAGACCACAAGCGGAACGCCCGGTGCGATCCTCGCGGATCGACCGGGCGTTCTCGCCTGTCACGAGCGGTGGCGGCGGGATTTGAACCCGCGGAGGGCGTAAACCCTCACACGCTTTCGAGGCGTGCTCCTTAGGCCACTCGGACACGCCACCGCCGACGAGGGTACAGGACACCGGGACCGGATGCCGAACCGGTATCCCCCCGGTCGGCCTGGCAGGATCTTTGCCATGAGTACGCACATCGGCGCGAAGCCGGGAGAGATCGCCGAGCGGGTCCTGATGCCGGGCGACCCGCTGCGGGCCAAGTGGATCGCGGAGACCTACCTCGAGGACGCCAGGTGCTACTCGACGGTCCGGGGCATGCTGGGCTTCACCGGCCGCTGGAACGGGGTGGAGGTGTCGGTCCAGGGCTCGGGCATGGGCATGCCGTCCGCCTCGATCTACGCCCACGAGCTGATCAACGAGTACGGCGTGAAGACCCTGATCCGGGTCGGCTCCTGCGGGGCGCTCACCGAGGAACTGAAGCTGCGGGACGTGGTGGCCGCCATCGGCTCGTCCACCGACTCCAACATGAACCGGATGCGCTTCGCCGGGCTGATCGACTACGCCCCGGTCGCCGACTTCGGGCTGCTGCGTACGTCGGTCGAGGTGGCCGAGCGGCGCGGCATCACCATGCGGGTGGGCCCGATCCTGGCGGCGGACGCCTTCTACACCGACCGGCCGGACCTCTACGACAGCCTCGCCGACTACGGCGTCCTGGCGGTGGAGATGGAGTCGGCGGCGCTCTACACGATCGCCGCGCGGTTCCGCGCCCGCGCGCTGACCCTCCTCACCGTCAGCGACCACATCAAGACCGGCGAGAAGACCACGTCGGAGGAGCGCGAGCAGACGTTCTCCCAGATGGTCGAGATCGGCCTGGACACGGCGATCGCCTGAGCAGTCCCCGCCCGGCCCGGCCCCGATCGCGGGGCGGGCGGGGCGGGGGGCGGGTCAGCAGACGGTCAGCGGAAGAAGGCGCGCAGGACGGCGGAGTTCTCCGCCTCCAACACTCCGCCGTAGACCTCGGGGCGGTGGTTGAGCCGCCGGTCGCGCAGGACGTCCCAGAGCGAGCCGGCGGCCCCGGTCTTGGGCTCCCAGGCCCCGAAGACGACGGCCGCGACGCGGGCGAGCACGATGGCCCCGGCGCACATCGTGCAGGGTTCCAGCGTCACCACGAGGGTGCAGTCGTCCAGCCGCCACCGGCCCAGGCGTTCGGCGGCCCGGCGCAGCGCCAGCACCTCCGCGTGCGCGGTCGGGTCCCCGGTCAGCTCCCGCTCGTTGCGCCCGGCGGCCAGCTCGGTGCCGTCCGGGCCGTAGATCACGGCGCCGACCGGCACGTCGTCGGCCACCTCACCAGCGCGAGCCGCGTCGACCGCCGCACCGACGCGTGCCACCCCGTCGGCCGACGCGTCGGCGCGGGCCGGATCGGGGCCGGTGACCGCGACCTGGAGGGCGCGCCGCATCCACAGCTCGTGCCGCTGCCGGCGACCGGCTCCACCCAGGCCGACCCCGCCGAGATGCCCGTCGTTCGGGCCGGCAAGGCCCAGTTCGGCCAGGCCCTCGTCGGCGCCCGGCCCGAACCGCCGCACCGCGCCCGGGGTGGGCTGGCCCGGCCGTACGCCCTCCAGCGCCGGGTCGGTGGCGTCCGCCGGCTCAGACGCCACGCAGCTCCTCGACCTCGTCTGCGCAGCCGAGGACCTGGCACACCTCGGCGGTCACGTCGGCCGGGAGCATGCCCTCGTGGGCGCAGAGGCGCAGCAGCCGCTGCGCGGGGATGCCGAGGTCGGCGAGGAGGTCGGCGTCACCGACCGGGTCCGCCTCCGGGTCGACGGCGGGCTGCTCGCTGTCGTCGTCGCCGGTGCCGGCGCTCGGCCGGGGCTCCTCGGTGTCGTCGAAGCCGGTGACCGACCCCTTGAGGTCGCCGACCAGCAGGGCGCCCAGCCGGGACTCCTCGGCGTACGCGGAGTCGGAGCCGAACACCCGCAGGTCCTCGCCCTCGTCGAGGCGCAGGATGACCAGGTAGGCGTCGTCGGCCTCGACGAAGAGCAGCGACAGGTCGGCGTCGGGCTCGACGTCGCGCAGCCGGTCGGCGACCTCGTCGACGTCGGTGGCCCCGCGCAGGTTCACCTCTGCGGCGGTCCAGCCGCCTCCGTCGCGCACCACGGCGGCAGCGAAGTACGACACGGTTCCCCCAAGTTTGCCTCGGCACAGCACGCCGACTCGTTACGCGTGCACGTTAACCGGTCGGGTCGGCAGGCGACCGGTCAACGCCCCGAAGGGCCGGTCATTCCTGTGGAAAGTGCGGCGGTTGGCCGGAGCCGTCAGCCCGCGACCCGGCGTCGGGTGGCGATGAGCTGGCGCAGCCGTTCGGTGCGCGCGCGTTGGGGCCGTTCCCGCTCGCGTCCCGCTCTGGCCCCCGCCAGCTCGGCGAGGATCTGGAGGCGGCGGCGGCTCCGCTCGGGGTCGAGCCGCGGGGTGGTCCAGGCCATACCGCCGAGAGTGCGCCGTCGAAGCGGGTACGTCAAGACGGGATTCGGTGCGCAGCCGGCCGGCGACCGAGGGTGGCAGCGCGGGCCGGCCGGTCCCGCCGCGCGGGGCCCGTCACCACAGGGGCCAGTCGCCCGTCGTCGCCCAGGTCACGGCCACCACGGCGGCGGCGACGCTCCAGCCGCCGGCGGTGACGATCGCGACGCCGGTGGCGACGCCGCGGTCGCCGTGGCGGGCCAGCGCCAGGGCGGCCAGCCAGGCCAGCGCGCCGGCGACGACGGTCCACCAGGCGTACGTGGGGACGTCGCGGCCGAGGAGGGCGAACAGCACGAGCCACGCGGCGGTGACGGCCGCCCCGGCGGCGACCGCCGACCCGGTCACCGGGTGCGGTTCGCGCCAGGTGGGCCGTGACGGCGGCCCGGAGGGGAAGAGCCCCGACGGGGTACGCGAGCCGGGGTGGGCCGGCTGCTCCGGGTCGGCCCAGTCGGGGTGGGCCGGCTGCCAGGTCATCACCGCACTCCGTCCGCCGGTTGCCGCAGGGCGCGGGGTGGACACCCCGGACCGTACCCTCCCCACCGTATCGGTTCTGTCAGGATGGGCGGATGTCCTCGCGCTTCCCGCGTCGGCGTCGCCCGCGCGCGGCGTACCCGGTGCTGCTGCTGCTCGCGCCGGTGCTGGCCGCCGGTTGCGGCGCGCCGCCGCCGAACCGCACGCCCGGGGCGGGCTGGGTGGCACCGACCGGGATGGTCACCGGCGGGCAGCCGGCCGGGACGCCGGTCGGCCCGTCGGCGTCGCCGGTCACCCCGTCGGCGAGCGCCCGGCCGTCGGCGTCGCCCAGCCCGACGCGCACCGGCCTGCGGCACGTCTTCCCGGTGCGCGCGGGCAACGTCGCCTACCACCCGACCCACTCCGCCTATCCGGGGACGGACATCTTCGCCGACTGCGGCGAGCCGGTGGTGGCGGTGACCGACGGGACGATCCTGGAAGTGAGCCGGGTGGACCGGTTCGACAAGCGGGGGCCGCTGGGTCCCTACAACGGCGGCCTGTCGGTGTCGCTGCTGGGCGACGACGGGGTGCGCTACTACGGCTCGCACCTGAGCGCGATCGCCGACGGGATCGACGCCGGCACGCGGGTGCGGGCCGGGAAACAGCTCGGCCGGGTGGGCCGCACGGGCAACGCCAACAACGTCTGCCACCTGCACTTCGGGCTCTCCCCGCAGTGTTCGGGCCGGGGCGACTGGTGGATCCGGCGCGGGGTGGTCTGGCCGGCCCGCTATCTCGACTCGTGGCGGCGGGGCGGCAACCGGGAGCCGGCCGCCGAGGTCGCCGCGTGGCGTCGGGAGCACGGTTGCCCGAAGGCCCCGAAGACCGGCGGCGGGGGCGGCTGACGGTCCGCACGGGAGGCTCGGCCCTGGGCGGCTGAGCGGGGCGTGGGAGCGGGACCAGGGACGGTCCAATCGCGACATCCCGGCTCAACCGGTCGCACACATTGACGGACGTCTCGAACACCGGTTAACGTCCCGGCATGAGAGAGCGCTCTCACAGGTAACGAACCTCCCCAATCCCGACCAAGCGCCGACGCCGGCCGGTCCGGCGCACCCGCGCGATGGAGGAACCCGTGACACCTCCCACACCACACCGCCACCGCCTCTGGGCCCTCGTCTCGTCCACCGTCCTCGCCCTCGCCACCGGCGGCCTCGCCGTGGCCGTCAACACGGCCCCCGCCCAGGCCGCGTCCGTCGGGGCGGGCAGCTACACCACCACGCCCGTCGGCCCGCTGCCCTCCGGCTGCGGACAGATCTCCAGCAACCCCCGGCAGCACGTCACCGCCGACGCCCCCGCCGGTGCCGTGCCCACCAACGACTGGTGGTCGTCGCTGCTGTGGAAGCGCACCGACTGCGCCTACAGCGAGCCGCTGCACGCCCACCCGCTGTCCTACGACACGTTCACCGACGGCCTGGGCTTCTCGGCCAACTCGACCCCCGCGATCAGCGGCACGGCCACCGGCGTCGGCGAGTTCCACTACCCGTACACGCAGGACATCCGCGTCGGCGTCGCCGGGCTCGCCGCGCCGACGGTGAAGGTCGCCGGCTGGACCGACTGGACCGTCACCCCGTACTGGAGCGACGGCGCGCGCACCCTGCGCGCCACCATCGGCCACGGCCTGCCGTTCGCCTACTTCCAGGCCACCGGCGGCGACGCCGTCGTCAACGCCAACAGCACCCCGACCGTCTGGTCCAACAGCGGCGCCACCATCGGCTTCACCGTCGCCGGCCACGACTACGTCGCGTACGCGCCGAGCGGCGCGAGCTGGACGGTCAGCGGGGGCCGGATCTCGTCCACCCTCGCGGGCAAGGGCTACTTCTCCGTCGCCCTGCTGCCCACCACCGCCGGCAGCACCGCCGCCGAACGCACCAGCCTCGCCACCACCTACGGCCGGTACGCGCACGCCCACGTCACCGGCACCCGCGTCTCGTACGCGTACGACCAGGCGGCCAGCCGCCTGACCACCACGTACGCGTTCACCACCACGCCCCGGGAGGGCACCGCCACGCAGACCGTGGTGAGCCTCTACCCGCACCAGTGGAGGGCGCTGACCGGCTCCACGCCGATCACCCAGACGTACCCGTCGGCGCGCGGCCGGATGAAGGTCCTCACCGGCGTCACCCAGTTCCGCACCGCGATGACCTACCACGGGGTGCTGCCCGAACTGCCGGCCGTCGGCGACGGCTCCGGCGCCGACCTGGCCACCCTGCGCGACCAGCTCGCCGCAGTGCGGGGCAACCCGATGGACCAGCGCGGCGGCGACACGTACTGGACGGGCAAGGGCCTCGGCCGGGCCGCCCGGATCGCCGAGGTGGCCGACCTCGTCGACGACACGACCACCCGCGACAGCGCGCTGAACGCCATCCGGTCCACCCTCACCGACTGGTTCACCGCCTCGCCCGGCAAGACCGCGAAGGTCTTCTACTACGACCAGAACTGGGGCACCCTGATCGGCTACCCGGCCTCCTACGGGTCCGACCAGGAACTCAACGACCACCACTTCCACTACGGCTACTTCATCGCCGCGGCGGCCACCCTGGCCAAGTTCGACCCGCAGTGGGCCACCGACGCCCGTTACGGCGGCATGGTGGACCTGCTCATCCGCGACGCCGACAACTACGACCGCAACGACACCCGGTTCCCGTACCTGCGGGACTTCGACATCTACGCCGGCCACGACTGGGCCTCCGGGCACGGCTCGTTCGGGGCGGGCAACAACCAGGAGTCCTCGTCGGAGGGGATGAACTTCGCCAACGCCCTGATCCAGTGGGGTCAGGCCACCGGCGACACGGCCGTCCGCGACGCCGGCATCTTCCTCTACACGACGCAGGCGGCGGCGATCCAGGAATACTGGTTCGACCACGCCGACGAGAACTTCCCGGCCGGGTTCGAGCACTCGACGGTCGGCATGGTCTGGGGCGACGGCGGCGCGTACGCGACCTGGTTCAGCGCCGAGCCGGAGATGATCCAGGGCATCAACCTGCTGCCCGTCACCGGCGGCCACCTCTACCTCGGCTACGACCCCGCGTACGTGCGCACCAACTACGCCGAACTGGTGCGCAACAACAACGGGCAGCCGACGGTGTGGCAGGACATCCTCTGGCAGTTCCAGGCGCTCGGCGACCCCGCCACGGCGCTGTCGAACCTGCGGGCCAACCCCGGGTACACGCCGGAGGAGGGGGAGAGCCGCGCGCACACCTTCCACTGGATCCGCAACCTCGCCGCGCTCGGCACGGTCGACACCACGGTCAGCGCGAACCACCCGCTGAGCGCCGTCTTCACCCGCAACGGGGCGCGGACGTACGTGGCGTCGAACATCACCGCCGCGCCGGTCACGGTGCGGTTCTCCGACGGCACCACGCTCACCGTGGGGGCCGGGAAGACGGCCACCACCGGGGCGTACACGTGGAGCGGCGGCAACGCCGCCGGGGGCGTGCCGCCGACGGGCACCCCGAGCCCCACGCCGACCACCAGCCCGACGCCGACCCCGACCCCGACGCCCACCAGCCCGAGCCCGTCGCCGACCGCCACGCCGCCGGCCAGCTCGCCGACGCGCTACCTGCTCGCCGGGGGCGGGCTCGGTGCGGCCGGCGGCGCGGGCACCACGACGGTGGCGGCGGCGAACGGCAACCACGACGGCACCCCGACCAACGCCCAGGTGTTCACCGCGACCGGCCTCAACCTCGCGTACGCCGGCGGGCAGACCGCGTTCGACCTGTTCCTCGACGCCGGCACCGCCGTCGGCAACGGGGTGCAGGTGCGGCTCTCCTACGACCTCACCGGCAACGGGAGCTGGGAACGGGTGGAGACCTACCGCTACTTCGCCACCGACCCGGTCCCCGGGTACGAGCACTACACCCAGGCCGCCGGGCTGCACTCCAGCAGCGGCACCCTCGGCAACCTCGCCAACGGCACGGTGAAGGTGGAGGTCTGGTCGGCGATCGGCGGCAGCCCCAGCACCCTCGGCCTCGGCAACCAGTCGGTCGTGAAGCTGCCGTACTCCTGACCGGTCCGCACTGACGCACCACCCCGCGCCGCCGGTCGTACCCCGACCGGCGGCGCGGGCGCGTAGGTTGCAGGGCATGACCGACCGGGACCCCATCGCCGACCTGCGCCGGATCGCGTTCCTGCTGGAGCGGGCCAACGAGGCGACCTACCGGGTGCGGGCGTTCCGGTCGGCGGCGGCGGCCCTGGCCGCGCTGCCGGCGGCGGAGCTGGCCGAACGGGCCCGCTCCGGCAGGCTCACCGAGCTGGCCGGCGTCGGCGACGTCACCGCCCGCTGCGTCGCCGAGTCGCTGGCCGGCGAGGAGCCGGTCTACCTGCGCCGGCTCGTCGCCACCGAGGGCACCGACCTGGACGCCGCGGCCACGGCGCTGCGCGAGGCGCTGCGCGGTGACTGCCACACCCACTCCGACTGGTCCGACGGCGGCTCGCCCATCGAGGAGATGGCGCTCGCGGCGGTCGAGCTGGGCCACGAGTACGTCGTGCTGACCGACCACTCGCCGCGGCTCAAGGTGGCCCGGGGGCTCACGGCGGACCGGCTGCGCCGCCAGCTCGACCACGTGGCGGCGGTGAACGAGGCGCTGCCCGAGGGGTTCCGCATCCTCACCGGCATCGAGGTGGACATCCTCGCCGACGGCTCGCTGGACCAGGAGGAGGAGCTGCTGGCCCGCCTCGACGTGGTCGTCGGCTCGGTGCACAGCGGGCTCAACGACGAGCGGGCCCGGATGACCCGGCGGATGCTGGCGGCGATCGCCAACCCGCACCTGGACATCCTGGGCCACTGCACCGGCCGGATGGTGTCGTCGCGCCCGGCCGGCGTGCGGGGGCCGGGCGACCGGGCGCACCGGCCGCGTACCCGGGCCGAGAGCGACTTCGACGCGGACGCCGTCTTCGCCGCGTGCGCCGAGCACGACGTGGCCGTCGAGATCAACTCGCGGCCGGAGCGGCAGGACCCGCCGAAGCGGCTGATCCGGCGGGCGCTGGAGGCGGGCTGCCGGTTCGCGATCGACACGGACGCGCACGCCCCCGGCCAGCTCGACTGGCAGCGGTTCGGCTGCGAGCGGGCGGCCCTGTGCGGCGTCCCCGCCGACCGGGTGGTCAACACCTGGCCGGCGGAGCGCCTCGTGGCGTGGGCCCGGGGCTGACCGACGCGCAGCGGCTCGACGTGGGCTGGCCCGGCGTGCGCCGGCTCAGCGGGCGGTGACCGGGGCGGCCGGCGGGGCGACGTCGACCCTGCGGGCCCGCCCGCGCCGGCCGAGCAGGCCCTGGGTCACCGCGACCCCGGCCAGCACGATCAGCGCACCGACCGGCTGGTGCCAGTTGAGCCGCTCGCCGAGCGCCAGCGCCCCGACCAGCACGGCGAAGATCGGCACGAGGTAGGTCACCATGGAGGCGGTGCTCGCCCCCGCCACCCGGATGTTGCGCAGGTTGATCACGAAGGCCAGGCCGGTGCCGAGCGCGCCCAGCGCGAGCACACTGGCCAGCGCGCCGGGCGACAGGTCGGTGGGCAGCGGCGGCGCGCCCGCCACCAGCGGGCCGACCACGGCGAGCTGCGCGGTCCCCAACACGAGCTGGGTCGCCGAGAGCGAGAGGCCGGAGTGGGCGCTGCCCGCGACGAACCGCTTCTGGTACGGGATGGCGAAGCCGTAGCAGGCCGCCGCGCCGAAGCACATGAGCTGACCGGTGAAGTGGGCCCCGCCGACGCCCGCCCAGACGCCGAGCACCACGAGCACCCCGGCGAAGCCGAGCCCCAGCCCGACCGCCTTGCGGGTGGTCAGCCGCTCGGTGCGGAACACCAGCACCGCCATCGGCAGCACGATCAGCGGCGTGGTGGCGTTCCAGATCCCGGCGAGCATCGACTCGATCCGCTGCTCGCCGTAGCCGAAGAGGGTGAACGGCACGGCCACGCCCAGCGCGGCGACCACGAACTGGTGGGCCCAGATCCGGGGCTCGCGGGGCAGCCGGTCGCGCAGCAGCGCGAGCGCGACGAGCAGGGTCAGCGCGCCGGCGGCGACCCGGTAGAGGGTGAGGTGCAGCGGGTGCAGCTCGCGGACGCCGACCTTGATGAACAGGAAGCTGGCGCCCCAGATCGCGGCGAGCGCGAGGAAGCCGGGCAGCCAGCTGCGCAGCGCCGACCTGTCAGGGGTGGTATCGGGTGTCACCCCTGACACTCTGCCGCAGAGGTGCGACGCTGTCGCGCGGTTTCCCGCCACCGTGTCCACCACCACAGCAACGCCGTGACGCCGTCCTCGTTGAGCCAGGCCGGAGGTGACGCCGGTGCTGCCGTCGCAGGAGTTCGATCCGCTCGTGGAGCTGTCCGGGTGCTGGACGACCGCGCTCGCGGAGCGGTACCTCCCCGTCAGGGAACTGGCCGGCGCCCGTCACGAGTGCGTCGCCGGTCGGCTGGTGATCAGCCCGTTCCTGCGGGCCAGCGAGAGCTTCGCGATGGCCAGCCTCGGCTGCCTGCTCGCCCCCGCCGCCGAGGCCGCCGGCCGGCACGTCCTCGGCCGGGTCAACCTGACCGTCAGCCCGGGCCTGTGGATCCAGCCGGACGTCACCGTGCTGCACACCCTGCCGGCGACGGACGACGAGGACCGCTGGATGCCGGCCGGCCACTGCGAACTCGCGGTGGAGGTCTCCTCCGACGCCAACCCGGGGCCGGCCGCCGTGGACCGGCCGCGTCACTGCGCCGAGGGCGGCATCCCCTGGTTCATGCGGATACGACTCACCCGTGATCCGGCGCGGGTCGACGTGCGCCTGCTCGCCCTGCACCGGCTCGGCGGCCCCGAACTCGTCACGCGGGCGGTCAGCGGGGAGCGGCTGCGGGCCGACGCGCCGTTCCCGATCGACTTCGACCCGGCCGAGCTGCTGCCCTGAACACGGCAATCACGCTCGACAACCGCCCGGCCCGGTCGCGTAGTGTCACCCCGTGGGACGAATCGATGACCTCGCCGACCGATACGTCGCCGACTGGGCGCCGCTGAGCCCCGTCGGCGCGACCTACGTCGGCATCGCCGGACACGACGACCAGCTCGACGACCTGTCGCCGGAGGGCTACGCGGCCCGGGCGGAGCTGACCCGACGCACGCTGGCCGACCTCGACGTGACCGAGCCCGATTCCGAGTCGGAGCGGACGGCCAGGGAGGCCATGCAGGAGCGGCTCGGCCTGGACCTCGCCCGGTACGAGGCGGGTGAGACGACCAGCGAGGTCAACGTCATCGCCAGCGGGCTGCACGACATCCGCATGGTCTTCGACCTGATGCCCACCGAGGGCGAGGAAGCGCAGGCCAACATCGCGGCCCGGCTCAACCGGTTCGCGGGCACCCTGGAGGGCTACAAGACGACGCTGCGCGAGGCGGCCGGCGCGGGCCGGGTCAGCTCGAAGGCGCAGCTCGTCGAGGTCGCCAAGCAGTGCGACGTCTGGACGGACCCGAGCGGCGACAACTTCTTCCACGGCCTGGTGGAGCGGCTCGGCGTCGACGGCACGCTCGGGGCGGAGCTGCGCCGGGGCGCGGCGGCGGCCACCGCCGCCACCGCCGGGTTCGGCCAGTTCCTCCGCGACGAACTGGCCCCGCTGGGGCGCGACAAGCAGGCCGCCGGCCGGGAGCGGTACGCGCTGGCCTCGCAGTACTTCCTCGGCGCGCGCGTCGACCTCGACGAGACGTACGCCTGGGGGTTCGCGGAGCTGGCCCGGCTGGAGGCCGACATGCGGACGGTGGCCGCGCGGATCGTCGGGCCGGGCGCGACGATCGACGAGGCCGTGGCCGCGCTGGACGCCGACCCGGCGCGCACCATCCAGGGCAAGGAGGCGTTCCGGGACTGGATGCAGGCGCTGGCCGACAAGGCGATCAGCGGCCTGCACGGCACCCACTTCGACATCCCGGAGCAGGTGCGCCGCATCGAGTGCTGCCTGGCCCCGACCAGCGACGGCGCGATCTACTACACGGGCCCGAGCGAGGACTTTTCCCGGCCGGGGCGGATGTGGTGGGCGGTGCCGCAGGGCGTCACCGACTTCTCCACCTGGCGCGAGGTGACCACCGTCTACCACGAGGGCGTGCCGGGTCACCATCTCCAGGTCGCGCAGACCGCCGTCCGGGCCGACCTGCTCAACCGCTGGCAGCGGCTGCTGTGCTGGGTCTCCGGGCACGGCGAGGGCTGGGCGCTCTACTCCGAGCGGCTGATGGACGAGCTGGGCTACCTGGAGGACCCGGGCGACAAGCTCGGCATGCTCGACGGGCAGGCGTTCCGCGCCGCCCGGGTGATCGTCGACATCGGCATGCACCTGGAGCTGGAGATCCCGAAGGACAACCCGTTCGACTTCCACCCGGGCGAGCGGTGGACCCCGGAGCTGGGCTGGGAGTTCATGCGGGCGCACTGCCGGGTGCCCGACGAGAACCTGCGCTTCGAGCTGAACCGCTACCTGGGCTGGCCGGGGCAGGCCCCCTCGTACAAGGTCGGGGAGCGGATCTGGCTCCAGGCCCGGGAGGACGCGAAGGCCCGCAAGGGCGCCGACTTCGACCTGCGGGAGTTCCACCGGCAGGCGTTGGACCTGGGGGCGCTGGGCCTCGACCCGCTGCGCCGGGCGCTCGCCCGTCTCTGAGTTTCCCGCACGGACGACGGCCGGGGCCCGGGGGTGTGGCCCCGGCCGTCGCGTCGGGGGCGGCTCAGGCGAGGTCGAGCTTCAGCGTCGGCTTTCCGGTGAGGACGTCGCACTGGACGTACGCGAGGTCGATCACCGGGTCGGTGAAGGTGATCGGGATCGGCGAGGTGATCGGGATGCCGTCGGGGAACGGCAGGTCGGGCGTGAGCGTGATCTTGATGCCGAGCAGCCGCCCGACGAACCGGGTGGCGTAGAACGCCACGTCGCCCTGGACGGTCAGCCGGTCCGTGACGTACCGCTGGCTCCGGCCGCCGGGGCCGTCGGCCAGGAGCTGGAAGTCGTCGGTGACGCTCTTGGCCATGCTGAACTTCAGCGCCTTGAGGGTGCCGTCGCCGGTCGGCAGGTCGACGATCCCCTCGAAGCGCAGCCCGGTCATGGTGACCTTGGAGCCGGTGAGCTTCGACGGCTTCGCCGCCACCCGGGGCTGGCCCGGCTCGGGGGCGATCCTGGGCAGCGGCTCGCCGGGCTCGACCTCGGCGGGCTCGGTGGGCTCGGGGGTGGCGCACCCGTCGCCGGGCTTGTCGGGGCTGGCCGACGCGTCCGGGGTCGGCTTCGCCGAAGCGGTCGGCCGGCCGGTGGACGTCGGTGTGCCGGTGGTGGGCGCGGTGCCCGTCGGCTCCGGGCTCGCGGCCGGCTCGGCGTCGTCGTCGCCACCGGTGAACAGGTCGCCGATGCCGTCGATGATGTCGGTGAGCACGTTGCCCCCGGAGGTCTTCTCCGCGCTCGGGCTGGGGGTGGGGGTGGGGCTCTTGCTGGCCGGGCGCGACGCCGACGGCTCGGGCTCGGCCGTACGGGTGGCGGACGGGGTGGGGCACGGGGCGGCGGGGGCGGCCTGCACCGGGGCCTGGTCGCGCAGCGCCAGCGCCCCGGCGGCCGAGACGCTGAGCAGCACCAGGGTGATCGCCAGCAGCCTCGGGTCCCGATGCGTTCCGCGCCGGCCCGGGCCGTCCTCGGCCGGCTGGGGCTGCGGACGGCCGTCCGCCCCGACCCTCGGCAGCACCTGGGTGCTGTCGTCGCCCGCGCCGGCGGCCGGTGACTCCCGTAGCGGGGGTGCGGCGTCGGCGGGCAGCGCTTCGCGCAGGGGGTTGCGGGGCGGCGGCAGGGTGTCGGTGAGCGGGCCGGTGACGTCGTCGGGGTGCTGCGCGCGGGGCATCAGCTCGTCGACCAGCGCCGCCTCGCCGGCGCGGTCGGCGTCGGCGTCGACCGGCCCGGCCGTCGCGGTTCCGGCCGGCTCTTCGGTCGCGGTTGCGGGCGGGCCGGACCCGGCCGGCGCGGCGGCCGGTCGGCGGGCGGGCACCCAGGCGAAGCCGAGGGCGCTGCCGACCATGCCGAGCAGCAGGCCGACGAAGAAGCCGCCGAGGTTGACCCCGATGAGCGAGAACACGGCGGTCACCGCGCCGACGATCGCGTAGAACATCCGCTGCTGCGGGCTGAACCACATCAGCATCCCGCAGGCCACCAGGATCACCGGGATCAGCCAGGACAGGAAGCCGGTCGGCCCCATCTGGAAGCTCAGGCCGCTGAGGCTCATCTGGGTGGTGGAGAAGATCTCCAGCCCGGCCAGCGCGGTGAACAGGCCGCCCCAGAAGGGGCGGGCCCGACGCCAGCGGCGGAAGTTGCGCCACGCCTGACTGACCCCGCCCGGCTGGGCGTGCTGCGGGTTGGCGGTCGTCACGTACTCCTCCTGGCGGTGCTCACTGGTGACGAGGGCGGGCCGGGGCCCGTGGAGGGCACACCCCCCACGGGCCCGGTGGCTGGCTCAGAAGCATTCCTTGGCGGCGGCACCCACGTTGACCTTGAGCTTCAGCCCGTTGAGGGTGAAGATCGCGGCGCTGGTGGAGCGGGCCACCTGCTCCAGGTCGGTGATGGTCACGCTGTCGGCGCTCTGGCCGAACGACTTGGCGGTGGCCCCCTCGTTGAGGTCGGTGGCGTCCCGGCCGATCTTGATGTTCTTGAACTCGGCGTCGCCGCCCAGGGAGTCCATGTCGATCAGCAGGCCCTTGGCGGTGGCCGGGTTGCCGCCGCCACCGGCGTTGATGGTGAGCACGATCGGCAGGTCGGGGATCTTCACCGACTGGCACAAGTCGTAGAGCTTGGCGTCCGCGATCTCGGACACCGCCACCGGGTGGGCGGTGCCGTCCTTCTCCTTGACGAACCCGCCGTACTGCTTGAAGCCGGTGCCCTCCAGCTTCGAGGCGCCGACCTTGAAGGTCTGGCCGGAGACGGCGAACGACGCCGCGATCGCGCCGTTGGCCATGCCGAAGACGATGGCGCCGGCGACGGCGGTCGCGGGCACCATCATCGCGGCGAACCGCCGCCAACGGGTGCCGCCCTGCTCCAGACGGTCTTCCGAATCCTTCACGAGGTCCTCCTCGAACGGGGGTCACCGAGCGCGGGATCGCGGCTCGGGGGGTGGGGGAAGCTGCGGTGGCTGCTGCGATCCGCTGGCCGGACGGTGCGCGCAGCGTGCGGATTGGATGCTGCCGCTAAGCGACCCAGGTCACAAGACCCTTGCTACCGGCGGGTAACTCGCCCGCGCCATCAAGATCGGTTATGGTCACCTTCGGTCAACGCCCGCCTTGACGCCCCACCGGACAAACCGGGCCGAGTGCGACA
The DNA here is from genome assembly GCF_020873825.1 of Micromonospora sp. DH13. NCBI lineage: Bacteria > Bacillati > Actinomycetota > Actinomycetes > Micromonosporales > Micromonosporaceae > Micromonospora > Micromonospora sp. DH13. The sequence continues at coordinate 3,419 of NZ_JAHWGR010000014.1, read as the reverse complement.
GGCGACGCGGCGAGACTCACGCGACGTAGCCGTGATACCCGCCGGTAACTTTTTGGTAACGGGAACCTGCCAGACCGCTGAGAGTGATCCATCGATCACCCCGACGGCGATACCGGCGTGGAAATCCCGCATGACCAGCCCGCGCAGCCCGACGGACAGCCGGTGCGCCCCACGCCGACACGCTGCCCGGACACGGCCGGGGACGCAGACTGCCGGACGGCCCCGCCGTTGGTTACCGTAGGTGTCTCCCGGGTGGGAGAGGCTCCCACGTGGTACGTACCGATCGAGGTTGCTGTGACTCTGTACGGCGAAACACGACCGCCCGCCGACGACCGGCCGACCGTCAAGGTGACCGCGGTGAGCTGGCCGGTCGACGAGCCGGACCCCGTCGCACCGGCAGCCACAAAGGCCACAGCCGGCACCGGGCCGGCCCGCCGCAGCCGCCGACTGCGGGTCCTGCTCGCCGCCGGCGTCGGCACCGCCGTCCTCGCCGCCGTCGGCGGGGTGGGCGCCTACGCGTACGCCGGCGACGTCCCGCGCGGCACGACCGTGCTCGGCACCGAGCTGGGCGGACGCAGCCGCACCGACGCGATCCGCGAGCTACGCGCTGAGCTGGAGCGGGCGGGCACCCCGAGCACCCCCCTGCGGGTGACGGTCGGCGAGAAGAGCCTGGAGTTCGCCCCCGCCGACGTGGGGCTCGCGGTAGACGTCGAAGCGACCGTGGACGCGGCGGCGAAGGCCCAGGCGCACCCGGTGAGCCGCCTCGTCGGCTCGCGCGCCGTCGCCCCGGTGGTGACCGTCGACGCCGCCCGGCTCGACGCGGCCCTGCGCAAGGCGGCCGGCGACCAGACCCGCGAGTGGACCGTGCCGGCCATCATCTTCACCGGCACCACCCCCAAGCCGGTACGCCCCAGGTCCGGCCTCGCGCTCGACCCGCAGCGCTCGGCCCAGGCGGTCCGCGCCGGCTGGCTCTCCGGTCAGCCGGTGACCGTGCCGCTGGTGGAGAACACGCCGGCGACCAGCGCCGAGGAGGTCGACAAGCTCGTCGCCGAGCTGGCCCGCCCCGCCGTCGCCGCCCCCGTCACCCTCGACACCGACAAGGGTTCCGTCACCATCCCGCCCGCCGCCATCGCCCGGAGCCTGCGCTTCACCGCCGACGACGCCGGGAAGCTCACCCCCCGCGTCGACGTGAAGCGGCTGCGGGCCGCTCTCGGCGACAAGCTCGACGCCATCGAGACCGAGCCCCGCGACGCCCGGATGACGGTCACCGGGGGCAAGCCGAAGCCGGTCGACGGGCGCCCCGGCGAGCAGCTCGACAGCGCCGCGCTCAGCCGCGACCTGCTCGCCGTCCTGCCCCGCACCGACGACCGCAAGGTCACCGGCCGGCTCAAGGAGACCCAGCCGAAGCTGACCACCGAGAAGCTGGCCGGGCTGGGCATCGTCGAACGGGTGTCCCGGTTCACCACCCACTTCACCGGCGGCCTCTCCTCGCCCCGCAGCCAGAACATCGTGCAGATCGCCAAGGACGTCGACGGGACGGTCGTGCTGCCCGGCGAGACGTTCTCCCTCAACGGCCACACCGGCGAGCGCGGCTACGCCCAGGGGTACCGGGACGCCCCGGTGATCCTCGACGGCAAGCTCGTCCCCGGTGTGGGCGGGGGCACCTCCCAGTTCACGACCACCCTGTTCAACGCCACCTACTACGCGGGCCTGGAGGACGTCGAGCACAAGCCGCACTCCTACTGGTTCAGCCGGTACCCGCCGGTCATCGAGTCGACGATCTTCTGGCCGAACCTCGACTTCAAGTTCCGCAACAACACGAAGTACGGCGTCCTCATCGACACCTCGACCACCGCCAGCTCGGTGACCGTGTCGATCTGGAGCACGAAGATCTACGACAGCGTCAAGACGGAGTACGGCCCCCGCCGGGACGTCACCAAGCCGAAGACCATCCACCTCACGCCCGGCCCGTCGTGCATCCCCAGCAACGGCATCGACGGCTTCACCCAGGACGCCTTCCGGGTCATCAAGAAGGACGGCAAGGTGGTCAAGCGGGAGAAGTTCACCTGGCGGTACCTTGCCGAGCCCCGCTACGTCTGCGGCGGCCCCGCCGACTGAGGTCCGCCGGGCCCGGACACACCGATGCCCCGCCGGCACGTCGCCGGCGGGGCATCACCTTGGGTACGCGAAACACGCCCGGCCGCCCGGAACGGGCGCTCAGGGCCGCGCGTCGGCCAGCCCTTGGCGTACGCCGTCGGCGTCGCGGTCGGTGCCGTACACGGGCGTGTCCGGCTGCTGCCGCCAGCTCTCGTCGAGGGTGCCGGCGTCGACCGGGTCGAAGCCCAGGGCGTCGACCAGCTCCATCACGGCGCGCTTGGCGTCGGCGTCGTCGCCGGCCACCGGCAGCCCGATCCGGTCGGCCGCGCCGGCCGGCCGGCCGTTGTCCATGAGGTGCTGGGCCTGGATGTTGTTGAACGCCTTCACCACCCGGGCGCCCTTGAGGTGCTCGGCCGTCCACCGGCTGGAGCTGAGGCTGCGGTCCAGCAGCTCGGCGATGTCGCCGTCCCGTTGGGGGTAGTAGTTGTCGGCATCCACCACGATCCGGCCCTCGAAGAGTCGGGCCGGCAGCTCCGGCACCGCCCGCAGCGGGATGGCCACCACGACCACCTCGGCCTGGTCGGTGGCCTGCTCAAGGGTTCCCGCGGTCGCGCCGGTCTCCCGCGCCAGGTCCCCGAGGGACTCCGGCCCCCGTGAGTTGGTGACCGTCACCTCGTGGCCCAGGGCGCTCAGCCGCCGGGTGAGGGTGCCACCGATATGTCCCGACCCGATGATTCCGATCTTCATGGCCACTCCTGCCTCCGCCTCCCGGCGGTCAGATCCGGTCGAACTGTGGGCAGGTACCCCGGCCGGAGCGTCCCAATAGCGCTGGAGGCGAACGCCACGTACGGGTTTCCGGCCACGGTCGCGGGGAACGCCGCCCGACGGCGGGTCCCCGATCGACGCTACCGAGGCGGGCGGCACCGGTGGGAGTGTTCGACAAAATGGCCGCAGACGCGTTTCAGGGCCACCCCGGTTGGGGTGGCCCTGAAACGAAAGAATGTCCGGCGGTGTCCTACTCTCCCACACCCTCCCGAGTGCAGTACCATCGGCGCTGGAGGGCTTAGCTTCCGGGTTCGGAATGTAACCGGGCGTTTCCCCTCCGCCATGACCGCCGTAACTCTATGAACATATCAAACAACCAACCAGGGTCGTCTGTTTGTTCAGAGTTGCACAGTGGACGCGTAGCAGCTTTGTAGTCAAGTCCTCGGCCTATTAGTACCGGTCAACTCAACCCGTTACCGAGCTTACATCTCCGGCCTATCAACCCAGTCGTCTAGCTGGGGGCCTTACCCCCACAAAGTGGGGTGGGATACCTCATC
>NZ_JAHWGR010000141.1:0-244 GCF_020873825.1 Micromonospora sp. DH13 | reverse complement strand
CGCATCACCTCGTCCGGGGCGGAGCCGTGGGCCACCACGTACGCGTGCAGTTCCGGGGTCAGCGGCAGCGACTTCGTCGTCATGACCGGACCGTACCCAGCGCCTCGACCTCCTGGCCGCCCGGCGCACCCGCCGTAGCCGACTCGAAACCGAGAGGGGGTACGTCTGCCGTGAGCGCCGCCACCAGGTCCACGACCCCGTAGCCGTACTCGTCGTCACGGCCGGGCGGCCCCTTGTCGACGGC
>NZ_JAHWGR010000140.1:0-245 GCF_020873825.1 Micromonospora sp. DH13 | reverse complement strand
GGCGACGTTCAGCAGCACACAGCTGCCCGACGGGCCGGTAACCACCACCGTCACCGCCCGACCGTTGTCCAGGTTCGTCACCCGCAACCGCGTACCCACCGGAAAACGGTCACTCGTTGCCGCCGGCCCACCCCCCTCCGCCGAGAACGTCACCGAACCCTGGCACACGCTCTGCCGCGCCGGTGCCGTCTCGGCGAAACCGAGACCCGTCCCGACCGCCACCACCGCCGAGGCGACCACGGCCA
>NZ_JAHWGR010000139.1:0-245 GCF_020873825.1 Micromonospora sp. DH13 | reverse complement strand
TGTCCCGCGAGCCCGCCCTGCTGCCGCAGTTCGGCCCGGACGTCTCCAGCTACCTGGCCCGGCTGCACCGCGACGCCGGGGTGCGGCTGCTGCTCGACGCGCACGTCCGTTCGGTCGGGCCGGCCGGGGCCGCCGCCGCTCGGAGCACTGGTCGCACGCTGTCGAACAGGCCAAGACCGTCGCCCGGGTCCTGGTCGAGGGGGCGTCCTTCGACCCCGGGACCTTCGTGCCGTACGCGTGGTCCG
>NZ_JAHWGR010000138.1:0-245 GCF_020873825.1 Micromonospora sp. DH13 | reverse complement strand
CGGCCGAATACCAGACGGGCTTCGACGCGGACGCGCTGCTGGCCCGCGAGCCCGATCTGGCCAGGGCCCGCCTCGTCATGCCGGGCCTGGAGTACGCCGTGGGCGCAGCCGCCCGCCTCGCCGCCCGGCTCCCCGGCGACATGATCACCGCGCTGATCTCGATCGGCTACGAGTTCGGCTTCATCGACGCGTACCTGCGGGTGTTGCGCGGCGAGCGGCCGGCGCTGCCGACCCGGCCGACCGGG
>NZ_JAHWGR010000137.1:0-252 GCF_020873825.1 Micromonospora sp. DH13 | reverse complement strand
CTGGACACCTTCGCCGGCCAGCTCGACACGATCCTCCAGGCGGTCGCCCAGGTCGGCGAGGTCGCCGCGGCGGACATCCCGCCGACGTCCCACTCCGTGCCGTTGACCAACGTGCTGCGCGAGGACGACGACGGCAACCGGTCCCTGGAAGAGGTCATGTCGCTGACCCGGGACGCCGGCTTCGGCCCCGAGGTCAAGCGCCGGATCATGCTCGGCACGTACGCGCTCTCCTCGGGCTACTACGACGCCTAC
>NZ_JAHWGR010000136.1:0-255 GCF_020873825.1 Micromonospora sp. DH13 | reverse complement strand
CGGGCTGGCCGGGCCGTGGGTGACCCGGCGCAGCAGCCGCAGCAGGTACGCGGCGGTCAGCGCCCCGCCGACGGCGGCGAGCACGCCGAGGGTGGTCCACAGCGGGCCGCCCCGCCCGATCGCGGCGCCCACGGCGAACGCCTCGCCCCAGAAGCCGGCGAGGCCGGGCAGCCCCAGCGAGGCGACGGCGGCGAAGCCGAGCAGCCCGGCGAGGCGGGGCGCGGTCTCCCGCAGCCCGGACAGCTCGGCCAGCGC
>NZ_JAHWGR010000135.1:0-255 GCF_020873825.1 Micromonospora sp. DH13 | reverse complement strand
ACCCGGTGGTCGTACCCGTCGCCCTGGACCTGGGGGTGCTCGGCCGGCTCGGGCCGGCGCTGCCCCGGCTGCTGCACGGCCTGGTCCGCCCGGCCGGCGCGGCGGCACCGGCGGCGGCCCCGGCCGCTGACGCGGCGGCGGCGCTGCGCGACACCCTCGCCGCCACCGCGGAGGCCGAGCGCGACCGGGTGCTGTCCGACCTGGTCCGCACCCACGCGGCGGCGGTCCTCGGGTACGCGTCGCTGCGTGACATCG
>NZ_JAHWGR010000134.1:0-255 GCF_020873825.1 Micromonospora sp. DH13 | reverse complement strand
ACCCAGCCGGTGCTCGCCGCCCTCGTCCCGGCGATGGTCACGCCCGGGGACCTGCCCCGGGCCAGCGCGCTCAACCAGACGGCCGGCACCCTCGGCGCGCTGGCCGGCCCGGCGCTGGCCGGGCTGCGGGTGGGGCAGTTCGGCACCCGCGTGCCGCTGCTGTTGGACGCCGCCAGCTACCTCGCCCTGGTGGCCGCCGGCCTGCTGATCCGCACCCGCCGGGGCGGCGCCCGCCCGCCCGCCAGACCCCGCCCG
>NZ_JAHWGR010000133.1:0-255 GCF_020873825.1 Micromonospora sp. DH13 | reverse complement strand
ATGGTGCTGCTCACCGGCCGGCTGTCCCTGGCCACCCACGGCTGGCTCGCCGACCACGCCGTCTCCGGCGTCGTCGTGGTGCCCGGCGCGGCCCTGGTCGAGCTGGTCGTGCGGGCCGGCGACGAGGGCGGCGCGTCCCGGGTGCGGGAGTTGACCGTCGCCACCCCGCTGACCCTGCCCGAGGCCGGCGGCGTCCGCGTGCAGGTGCGCGTCGGCGCGGCCGACGACACCGGCGCCCGTGCGGTGACCGTGCAC
>NZ_JAHWGR010000132.1:0-255 GCF_020873825.1 Micromonospora sp. DH13 | reverse complement strand
GCGGCCTGGCTGATCCGCGCCGGCAAGCTGACCCCCGCCAAGCTGGTCGAGGCGTACCTGGCCCGCATCTCCACGTACGACGGCACGTACCAGGCGTTCAACCTGGTGCTCGCCGAGGCGGCGGCCAAGGCGGCGGCCGCCCTGGCGAAGAAGCCCCGGCGCGGCGCCCTGCACGGCATCCCGCTGGCGATCAAGGACAACTACTACACCGCCGGGGTGCCCACCACCGCCAACTCCTACCTGTTCGCCGACTTC
>NZ_JAHWGR010000013.1:0-178159 GCF_020873825.1 Micromonospora sp. DH13 | reverse complement strand
GGGGGGGCGGGGGGGGGGGCCGGCGGTCCGGCGGGCCCCGCCCCGGCGGGCGAAACTGAGTGTCGACTCAGTCGGTGGTGACCAGCGGCTCGGCGCGTTGGGCGACGGCCCGCTGGCGCAGCCACACCTTGAACCAGGCGAAGTCGGGCAGCCGTGCCAGCATCGGCCCGGTCACCACCGTGATCAGCACGTACGCGGTGGCCAACGCGGCCAGCTTCGGCTCGACGCTGCCGGCGGCCACGGCGAGCCCGGCGATGACGATGGAGAACTCGCCGCGCGGCACCAGGGCCAGCCCGGCCCGCCACCGGCCGGGTTCCTTGATCCCCACCCGCCGGGCGGCCAGGTATCCGGTCAGCGTCTTCGTCCCCATCGTGACCACGGCCAGCGCGAGCGCCGGCAGCAGCACGGGCGGGATGTCCCGGGGGTCGGTGACCAGGCCGAAGAAGACGAAGAACACCGCGGCGAACAGGTCCCGCAGCGGGGAGAGCATCTCGGTGGCGTGGTGCGCCACGGGGCCGGACAGCGCGATGCCGACGAGGAACGCGCCGACCGCCGCCGACACCTGGAGCTTCGCCGCGATGCCGGCGACCAGCAGGGTGAGCCCGAGCACGCCGAGCAGCAGCGCCTCCGGGTCCTTCGCCGACAGGGCGGAGGAGATCAGGTGGCCGTACCGGATCGCCACCACCAGCACCAGCACGACGGTGCCGACGGCGACGCCGAGCGCGATGCCGCCGCCGAGCAGGCCGGTGCCGGCCAGCACGGCGGTGAGCAGCGGCAGGTAGAGCGCCATCGCCAGGTCCTCGATGACCAGCACCGACAGGACCACCGGGGTTTCCCGGTTACCGAGCCGGCCCAGGTCGGCCAGCACCTTGGCGATCACGCCGGAGGAGGAGACCCAGGTGATGCCGGCCAGCACGATCGCGGCCACCCAGTCCCAGCCGAGCAGGAAGGCGAAGGCCGCGCCGGGCAGCGCGTTGAACACGCCGTCGATCAGGCCGGCGGGAGCCGCCGAGCGCAGGTTGCCGACCAGTTCGCCGGCCGAGTATTCCAGGCCGAGCATGACCAGCAGCAGGATCACGCCGATCTCCGCGCCGACGGCGAAGAACTCCTCGCTGGCGGTCAGCGGCAGCACGCCGCCATGGCCGAAGACGAGCCCGGCGAGCAGGTAGAGGGGAATGGGGGAGAGGCCGATCCGCCGCCCGAGCCGCCCCAGCAGCCCGAGCAGGAACAGCAGCGCACCGACCTCGATGAGCAATATTGTGGTTTCCTCGTGCATCCGCGCCTCAGCCGTCCGGGTCGCTGTCGGCGAGGATGGCGGTCACGCCGTCGAGCCCCTTGCGGGTGCCGACCACGACCACCACGTCACCGGCGTCGAAGCGGAAGGCCGGGTCGGGCGAGACGATCACCTCGCCCTGGCGCAGCACCGCGACGATCGAGGCGCTGGTCCGGGTGCGGGCCTTCGTGTCGCCGAGCCGCCGGTGGACGTACTTGGAGCCGGCAGGGATGGCGATCTGCTCGGTGAGCAGCCCGGCCGCCTGCTCGCGCAGCCCGGAGAGCTGGCCGAGCATCAGCGACGCGCCGAGGATGTCCGCGAGCGCCTCCGCCTCGTCGTCTGTCAGCGGTATGTCGTGCTGGCAGGAATCGGGATCATCGGGGTCATAGAGGACAAGGTCACGGCGGCCATTGCGGTGGGAAACCACACCGAGCCGGCGTCCGGATTCCGTCAACAGGTCGTGACGCATTCCGATCCCGGGTAGGGCAGTCTGTTCGACACGTACTCGCACGGCGTCAGGCTACCGGTTGGGGGGTAGGCCGATGACTCGTCGGTTCGGCCGCAGAATGGTCGCGCTGCTGCTCGCGCCCCTGCTGACCGGCTGTTCGATCGGCGACGTCCGTCGCCCGCCGCCGGACCGCACCGCGCCGTCGCCCCGACCGACCGTGATCGAGCCGTCGCCGTCGCCCCCGGCCCCCGCCGTCGAGTTGCGCGACGTCCGGGTCCCGGTCGGCAAGGGGTACGAGCGCCCGTACGTCGAGTTCGTCACCGCCGAGCAGGCGTACGCCCTCTTCGCCAGCTGCCCTGCGGAGCGGGACTGCCCCGCGGTGCTCTACGCCACGGTCGACGGCGGCCGGTCCTGGCGGCGGCTCGTCCTCCCCCGCGTCGTTGCCGAGAACCCGCAGCTCTACGCCGTCCCCGGCGTGCTGATGCTGCTCGCCGAGCCGCACGGCCGGTACACCTCCACCGACGGCGGGCGCACCTTCGCGCACACGAACGGGGACCAGGAGCCCGTCGCCTGGCGGGCCGCCCAGGGCCGGTTCCAGATCGACTACCCCACCGGTCGGGTGGTCCGCTGGGCGGGGCTGCGGGCGACACCCCTGCCCGCCAAGCCGCCCGTGCCGGCGCCGCACGGCGTCGTCGAGGCCCGCGGCCTGCTGGTGGTGGCCGGCGTCGACGGCGGGAAGCCGTACGCGGCGGTCTCGACGGACCGGGGGCGCACCTGGCAGTCGACCCCCGTGCCGGTGCCCGACGGCGAGGTCGGGGTGGTGCGGCCAATGGTCGGGCCGGACGGCGAGGCGCGGCTGGTCGGCTGGCCGCCGGACCGGAGCGGCTTCCCGGCGCTCTGGCGGTATCTGGGCCGGTGGGTGGCGGTGCCCGCCGCGGGGCATCCCGCGCGGGCGGACTCCGTGGTGCCGCTGACCACCGGCCGGTTCGCCGTCAACGGCCCGGACGGCGCGGGCGTGGTGGCCGACGGCCGGTACGACCGGCTCGACTGGCCGGTCGCCCCCAAGCACTACCTGACCCTGCTGGCCGACGGCACGCTGGTGGGCCGTGCCCCCGACGAGGTGTTGCTGGCCACCGGGCCGGTCGGCAACCGCCGCTGGGTGCGCGTGGTGCTGGCCCCGGCCTGACCGGCCGCGCCGTCCCGCGCCCGCCGCCCAGCCGACTCTTGAGTGACACAGGTCACAGTCGCAAGGTTGAGCGGAATAGGCTCAACTCTGGTTGTGTCCTTCCTAGTGGACACGCCGATCCGGGGGAGCCCATGAACACGGAACGTCTCACCACCAAGAGCCGCGAAACCATCACCGGTGCCGTCGCGCTGGCGAACCAGCGCGGTCACGCCACCGTGGAGCCCTGGCACCTGCTGCTGTCGCTGCTGGACACCGAGGGGTCGACCGCCGCCGGCCTGCTGCGCGCCGCCGGGGCCGACCCCGCCGAGCTGCGCCGGGCCGCCCAGCGCGCCGTCGACGCCCTGCCTGCCGCCCGGGGCTCCAGCATCGCCGAGCCCACGCTGGCCCGCGAGTTCGTCAACGCCATCGGCGCCGCCGAGCAGATCGCCCGGCCGCTCGGCGACGAATACACCTCGACCGAGCACCTGCTCGCCGGCCTGGCCCGGGTGGGCGGCGCGGTCGCCACCGCGCTGCGCAACGCCGGCGCGACCGAGGAGAGCCTGGTCGCCGCGTTCCCGACCGTCCGGGGCGGGGACCGGCGGGTCACCACCGCCGACCCGGAGCAGACCTACCAGGCCCTGGCCAAGTACGGCGTCGACCTGACCGCCAGCGCCCGCGACGGCAAGATCGACCCCGTGATCGGCCGGGACTCCGAGATCCGCCGCGTCATCCAGGTGCTGTCCCGGCGTACCAAGAACAACCCGGTGCTGATCGGCGAGCCCGGCGTCGGCAAGACCGCGATCGTCGAGGGCCTCGCCCAGCGGATCGTGGCCGGCGACGTGCCCGAGTCGCTGCGCGACAAGAAGCTGGTCTCCCTCGACCTCGGCGCGATGGTGGCCGGCGCACAATACCGGGGCCAGTTCGAGGAGCGCCTCAAGTCCGTGCTGGAGGAGATCAAGAACTCCAACGGCCAGGTCATCACCTTCCTCGACGAGCTGCACACCGTCGTCGGCGCGGGCAAGGGCGAGGGCTCGATGGACGCCGGCAACATGCTCAAGCCGATGCTCGCGCGCGGCGAACTGCGGATGGTCGGCGCGACCACCCTCGACGAATACCGCGAGCACATCGAGAAGGACCCGGCCCTGGAGCGCCGCTTCCAGCCGGTGCTGGTCGGCGAGCCGACCATCGAGGACACCATCGGCATCCTGCGCGGGCTCAAGGAACGCTACGAGGTGCACCACGGCGTACGCATCACCGACGCCGCGCTGGTCGCCGCCGCCGCCCTCTCCGACCGCTACATCACCGACCGGTTCCTGCCGGACAAGGCGATCGACCTGGTCGACGAGTCGGCGTCCCGGCTGCGCATGGAGATCGACTCCCGGCCGGTCGAGGTCGACGAGATCGAGCGGGCCGTGCGCCGGCTGGAGATCGAGGAGATGGCGCTGGCCAAGGAGCCCGACGCCGCCTCCGCCGAGCGCCTCGACCGGCTGCGCAAGGAGCTGGCCGACAAGCGCGAGCAGCTCACCGCCCTCTCCGAGCGCTGGCAGACCGAGAAGAGCCACATCACCAAGCTCTCCACCGCCAAGGAGGAGCTGGAGCGGCTCGGCGGCGAGGCCGAGCGGGCCGAGCGCGACGGCGAGCTGGAACGGGCCGCCGAGCTGCGCTACGGGCGCATCCCCGCCCTCAAGGCCGACCTGGCGAAGGCCGAGGAGGAGCTGGCCCGGCTCCAGGCCGACGGCGCGATGCTCAAGGAGGAGGTCGGCGCGGACGACATCGCCGCCGTGGTCGCCTCCTGGACGGGCATCCCCGCCGGCCGGCTCCTCGAAGGCGAGACCGCCAAGCTGCTGCGGATGGAGGAGTCGCTGGGCGCGCGCGTGGTCGGCCAGGCCGAGGCCGTCTCGGCCGTCTCCGACGCGGTGCGCCGCGCCCGGGCCGGCGTCGCCGACCCGGACCGCCCCACCGGCAGCTTCCTCTTCCTCGGCCCGACCGGCGTCGGCAAGACCGAGCTGGCCAAGGCGCTCGCCGAGTTCCTCTTCGACGACGAGCGGGCCATGGTCCGCATCGACATGAGCGAGTACGGCGAGAAGCACTCCGTCGCCCGGCTCGTCGGTGCCCCGCCCGGCTACGTCGGCTACGAGGAGGGCGGCCAGCTCACCGAGGCGGTGCGCCGCCGGCCGTACTCGGTGATCCTGCTCGACGAGGTCGAGAAGGCCCACCCCGACGTCTTCGACGTGCTGCTCCAGGTGCTCGACGACGGTCGGCTCACCGACGGCCAGGGGCGCACGGTGGACTTCCGCAACGCGATCCTGATCCTCACCTCCAACCTCGGGTCGTCGGTGATCAGCGACCTGACGCTGGCCGAGGAGCAGCGCCGGGAGGGCGTCCTCGCGGTGGTCCGGTCGCACTTCAAGCCGGAGTTCCTCAACCGGCTCGACGACATCGTGGTCTTCGCCGCGCTGCTGGGCGACGACCTGCGGGCCATCGTCGACATCCAGCTCGACCGGATGCGGAAGCGACTCGCCGACCGCCGGCTGACCCTGGACGTCAGCGAGGCCGCCCGGGGGTGGCTCGCCGAGCACGGGTACGACCCGATCTACGGTGCCCGCCCGCTGCGCCGGCTGGTGCAGTCGGCCATCGGCGACCAGCTCGCCCGGGCGCTGCTCTCCGGCGCGATCCGCGACGGCGACACGGTCCAGGTCGACCTGGCCGACGGCAAGGACGGGCTGACGGTCGCCGCGGCCTGACCCGCTGGCGTGGATGTTAATAGGGGCCCCCTGTACAACGTTTTGCGTTAACAGGGGGCCCCTCCTTTCAAGGGGGTTGAGGATGGGCGATCGGCTCGATGCGGCCGTGCGGGAGCTGGCGGGCACCGACACCCTCGCCTTCGGCGGGGTCGGCTTCGCCGGCACGGTGCTGCCGGAGACCGAGGCGTACTTCGAGGTCGAGCGGCAGCTCGACGCGCACCCGGAGCGGGCCCGGCGGAAGGTCGACTGGCTGCTGGCGCACGGCTCGCCGGCCGGCCGGGCGTACGCGGCGACCCTGCTGGGGCGGATCGACCCGGCCGCCGCCCGCGCCGCCTGGGAGGCGCTGCGCGGCTCCGAGGCCGAGTTCGTCACCTTCGCCGGCTGCATCATGGGCCGGACCAAGCTGGGTGAGTACGCGAACACGCAGCTCAACCGGCCCGAGGACGGTTCGTAACTGAGTCATCACTCAACTCCGCTCGGGTTTCGCCACGTGCGCGGGGTTGTTACCGTCTCCGCCGACGCGACTGGGGGAGGCGATCGGGTTGAACGGTTCGGTGGCGTATCTGGTGACGGCGGCGGGCTGCCTCATCGCGGTGGCCGGTGTCGTCATCGCCGTGGTGGCGATGCAACGTTCCCGTAGGCGCACGGGCGGGCGGCCCGGCCCGGTGGACCCGTTCCGGGACCGCGACGCCGACGCGCTGCGGGGCGACCCGCGCCGGCTGAGCCCCGGCGACATCGTCGAGATCCGCGGCACCTCGTACGGGGTGCGCGGCTCGGTGCTGCTCAGGGAGGGCAGCTGGACCTGGTCGGAGCACCTGCTCGACGACGCGGCCGGTGGCCAGCTCTGGCTCTCCGTCGAGGAGGACCCCGATGTGATCATGGTGCTCTGGACGACCGATCCGGCGCTCACCATCACCCCGGGCGCGCCGAGCATCGACCTCGACGGTCACCGGTACGTCAGCAAGGAGGCCGGGCACGCGCGGTTCACCGCCACCGGCAGCACGGGCCTCGACCCGTCCGGCGCGATGCGCTACCACGACTACCGGGGCCCGGGGAAGCTGCGGCTCTCCTTCGAGGCGTACGGCAACGCCGCCTGGGAGGTGGCCCGGGGCGACGAGCTGCACCGCTCCGACGTGATGATCTACCCGCAGTCCGGGCCGGGGAAGGTGAGCTGACCCGTGCTGGTCACCCTCGACGCCCCGTACGTCGACACCAGCGCCGCCGACCTCAGCCTCGCCCTCGGCGACGGCGAACGCCCCGCGCTGCACGTGCTCGACCTCGACCTGCCCGGCGGGATCCGGCTGCGGCTGCGGCTGCTCGGCGCGTCCCACCAGGTGGTGTTGCGCGCGGCCGGCACCGAGCTGACCGAAACCGTCGCCTGCCTTCCCGGCCGCCCGCCCGAACTGCCCGCCACCCGGCTGGACGAGGCGAACGGCTACCGGTTCACCGCCACCGTGCTGCGCCCGGCCGGGGCGGAGCTGAGCACCCGGGTCGCCGCGCTCCGCGCCGAGCTGGCCGGCGACCCGTACGCGCTGGTCGGGGTGTTCCCCGGCGACGCCGACGCGGTGACCGCCCTCGCCGTGCGCACCGACCCGCCGGACGGGGCGGTCGGCTGGCGCACCTGGCACGCGTACCCCCAGACCAACGAGCTGGTCCTGACCGAGACGGTGGTGGCCCTTGTGAGCGCGAGGAGTGAGCCGGGTCTGCGAGCCCCGCAGTCGCGAACGGAGGTGGCGCTGTGACGTACCGACGCTGGTTCGTGGTGGGAGCGGCGGTCGCCGTGGTCGGCGCGCTGCTCGCCGCCTTCGCGATCTTCTACGGCAACTTCTCCCCGCGCGGCTACGTGCAGGACCGGTACAACCGGGCGGCCAGCCGCGACATCGGCCGGGACGCCGTGGCGTACACCTCGTCGAAGACGCCCAGCCAGGTCGCCAAGGAGGTCACCGACGCCTGGCAGCCGGCCGACCAGTACGTCGACGGCAGCGGCGTCTACCTGCGCTACGACGACGACTCGGTGGTGATCCTGCCGATCGCCGCCGGCTCGGTGATCCTGCTCGAACGCCTCACCACCGCCTACCCCCGTTACCACTCGACCGTCGGGTCGCACTGGGGCTGGGGACGCGGCAGCACCGTCCGGGGCGGCGGCCCCGGCGCCGGCAAGTAGCCCGACGAACGCCCCTCACCCTGGAGTGTCCCCCTTGCAGAACCTCGTCACCGATCTGCTGGTCACCCTCGCCTACGGCGTGGTCGGCGTCGTCCTGATGGGCATCGGCTACGGGCTGGTCGACGTGGCCACCCCCGGCAAGCTGCACGAGCTGATCTGGACCGAGCGCAACCGCAACGCCGCCCTGCTGCTGTCGTCCAACCTGCTCGGCGTCGGCACCATCGTGGTCGCCGCGATCGTCGCCAGCGAGGACGACTTCGTGCTCGGCCTCGTCGGCGCGGCGGCGTACGGGATCGTCGGCCTGGTCATCATGGCCGCCGCGTTCCTGCTGCTCGACGCCGTGACCCCGGGGCGGCTCGGTGAGCTGCTGGTCGACCCGGAGCCGCACCCCGCCGTGTGGGTGTCCGCCGTCGTGCACCTCGCCACCGGCGCGATCATCGCCGCCGCGATCAGCTGATGGCCGCCGGCAAGCACCCGGGCGGCGGGCGGCCCGGCCAGCCGGCGGCGAAGAAGTCGTCGGCCGCCAACGGCTGGGTCATCGCGCTGGTGACCGTCGTCCTCGTCGGCGGCTGCATCGGCATCGGCGTGGTCAACGGCGACTCCGGCGGCACCACCGTCCCCGCCCCGGCGGCCGACGAGCGGGCCGACACCGTGCCGATCCTCGCCCAGGCCGCCGCCAGCCAGGGCGTCTGCTACGGCTGGCGGCTGGAGAGCTGGTACGGCTCCACCCCGGTCAGCGTCGGCTCCAACCTCGGCGACGGGGTCCCTGTGGTCGACGACCCGGCCTGCCCGCGCTGGGTCGAGGTGACCGCCGACGTCCGCTACACGTCGGAGAGCAGCGAGAGCAGCGACTCGGCGACCATCAACGTGACCGGCTCGCCCGACATCGACCGCGCCGACCTGTACGCCGTCGAGACCGGCCTCGCCCGCTTCGGCCTCGACTCCGACGTGTTCGTCGACGACCCCGGCTGGGCGGTCTGCCGGGCCGCCGTGGCGCTGCCGCTGCTGCTCGCCGAGACCGGCGTGGTGTCGCCCGCCGCCGCCCCCACCGCGCAGCCCGGCGCGACCGCCGCCCCGCTGCCCGACGCCGGCAGCGACTTCTGGCGGGACCGCTGGGGCTGGCTGCTCGCCACCGGCGGGCTGCTGCTGGTCACCGCGCTGCTGTTCACCGTCGGGTTCGTGCAGCGGGGCCGGCAGCGCGCGGCGGCGCCCGCCGGGCGTACCCCGGGGAAGGCGTGACCACCGAGGTGCCGGCGGCGGTCGACGGCGAGGCCCCCGCCGCCGCCCGGCCGCGCTGGCGGCTGGCCCGCTCGGCGGTGCTGGTCGCGGTCTTCGTCTGCGCCGCCTGCGGCCTGGTCTACGAGCTGGCCCTGGTCGCGCTCGGCAGCTACCTGATCGGCGACGCCGTCGGCCAGGCGTCGATCGTGCTCGGCGTGATGGTCTTCGCGATGGGCGTCGGCGCGCTCGCCGCGAAGCCGTTGCAGCCCCGGGCCGCCGCCGCGTTCGCCGTGGTCGAGCTGCTCCTCGCCCTGCTCGGCGGGCTGTCGGTGCTCGGCCTCTACGCCGCGTTCGCCTGGCTCGACCTGTACGGCCCGGCGCTGGTCGGCACCGCGTTCGTGCTCGGGCTGCTCATCGGCGCGGAGATCCCGCTGCTGATGGTCATGCTGCAACGCATCCGCCAGCAGTCCGCCGGCAGCGCCGTGGCCGACCTGTTCGCCGCCGACTACGTCGGCGCGCTGCTCGGCGGGCTGGCCTTTCCGTTCCTGCTGATCCCGGTCTTCGGGCAGCTCAAGGGCGCGCTGGTGGTCGGCGCGGTGAACGCGGTGGCCGGCGTGGCGCTGGTCTGCACCGTGTTCCGGGCGGAGCTGAGCCGCCGAGCGCGCGTCGCCGTCGGCGCCGGCTCCGTCGTGGTCGCGCTCTGTTTGGGGTACGCCTGGGTCACCGCCGCCGACTTCGAGGTGACCGCCCGGCAGCAGCTCTACCGCGACCCGGTGGTGCACGCCGAGCGCAGCCGCTACCAGGAGATCGTGCTGACCCGCTCGGTGCGGGAGGTCGGCCACGCCGACACCGACCTGCGGCTGTTCCTCAACGGCGACCTCCAGTTCAGCTCCGTCGACGAGTACCGCTACCACGAGGCGCTCGTACACCCCGCGCTGAACGGCCCGCGCGGCGAGGTGCTGGTGCTCGGCGCCGGCGACGGGCTCGCGGTGCGGGAGATCCTGCGCTACCCCGACGTGCGGCGGGTGACCGTCGTCGACCTCGACCCGGCCGTGGTGGCGCTGGCCCGCAGCGAGCCGCAGCTGCGCGAGCTGAACGGCGACGCGTTCGCCGACCCCCGGGTGCGGGTGGTCAACGTCGACGCGTTCGGCTGGCTGCGCTCCGCCACCGAACGGTTCGACGTGGTCGTCGCCGACCTGCCCGACCCCGACGAGACGGCCACCGCCAAGCTCTACACCGTCGAGTTCTACGCGCTGGTCCGGGCGGTCCTCGCCGACGGCGGGCGGCTCGTCGTGCAGTCCGGCTCCCCGTACTTCGCGCCCCGGTCGTACTGGTCGATCGAGGCGTCGGTACGCGAGGCCGGCTTCGCCACCGTGCCGTACCACGTCGACGTGCCCAGCTTCGGCGACTGGGGGTTCGTGCTCGCCGCCCCGGGTGCCGCCCCGCCCGCGCTGGCGCTGCCCGCCGACGCCCCCCGGCTGCGCTTCCTCACCGCCGGCACGCTGGCGTCGGCCGCGAACTTCCCCGCCGACCGGGGCCGGCTCGACGTGCCCGCCTCCACGCTGCTGCGGCCCAGGGTGCTGGAGTACGCCCGCGTCGAGTGGCGCGGCTACTAGCGTCGGGACCATGGTGCGCGGACCGTCGCGTCGTCACTGGATGCCGCCCCGGGCGCTGGCCGCGGCGGCGTACCTCCAGGCGTTCGTGCTGTCCGGGGTGGCCGCCGTGCTGCTGACCCGGGTGCTCCTGCGGGCCACCGGCTATCCCCAGCTCGGCGGCGGCGGCCTGCACATCGCGCACGTGCTCTGGGGCGGCCTGCTGCTGGCCGCCGGCCTCGGCGTGGCGCTGGTCTTCCTCGGCGGCGCGGCCCGGATGACCGGCGCGATCCTCGGCGGGATCGGGTTCGGCCTGTTCATCGACGAGGTGGGCAAGTTCGTCACGGCCCGCACCGACTACTTCTACGCCCCCGCCGCCGGCATCATCTACGCCGTCTTCGCGGTGCTGGTGGTCATCACGCAGGCGGTCCGGGAGCGGACCCGGCTGATCCCCGAGGAGCGGACCGCGAACGCCCTGGACGCCGTGGCCGGCGGCCTGATCGACGGGCTCACCGACCGGCGTCGGGCGCAGGTGCTGCGGCTGGCCCGGGGCTCCGGCGCGGAGACCGAGGCCGCCGTGGCCGCGCTGCTCGACGCGGTGCCCCGCCGGGAACCGCCGCCGCCCCGGTTCTGGCAGCCGTGGCTGGCCCGCGTCCGCCGGGTCGCCGTCGGGCTGACCGACCAGCGGTGGGTGGTCCGTTTCGTGGTGCTCTACCTGGTGGTGGAGCCGGCGCTGACCGTGGTCGGGGTGGCGGTCGACGGCGTCACCGGGGCGTTGGACGAGGAGCGGGAGTGGGGCGCGGTGCTCGGCGTGTCGGCGTCCGCGCTGGCCACGGCGGTGCTCAGCATCGCGGCGGCCGTCCGGCTGCGGCGGGACCGGATCGGCGCGTTCCGGCTGTTCAAGCTGGCGATCCTGGTCGACCTGCTGTTCGGGCAGATCTTCAACTTCACCGTCAACCAGTTCGGGGCGGTCGCCGCGCTGGCCTTCGACCTGTTCCTGCTCGCCGTGGTGACGGCCGAGCACCGCCGGCTGTCCCGGGCCCGCTGACGGGCGGCACGGGACTCCGGACGATACCGTGACGTCGTGATCTAGAAGGGAGAAGTCATGGTCGATACCCACAGCACGCCGTCGCGGGCCCGTCCGGGCATCGTGACGATCTCCAGTTACCTGCTCATGTTCTTCGCTCTGCTCCAGCTGCTCAACCTCGTCACGACGATCGCCGTGGCCGGCAAGCTCCGGCAGGGCTTCGAGGACGCGTTCGCGGGCACCGCGAGCGGGGCCGAGGGGTTGGGCACCTTCGTCGTCGGCTTCGCCATCGGCAGCGCCGTGCTGATGCTGGTCCTCGCCCTGGTCCTCGTCGTACTGGCGATCTTCAACAACCGGGGCAGCAACGGCAGCCGCATCACCACCTGGGTGCTCGGCGGCATCCTGCTCTGCTGCGTCGGCGGCAGCATGATCAACGGCGCGGCCGGCTCGATGGGCGGGCCGTCGGCCGGCGGGGACGCGCCGAGCGCCGAGGAGATCGAGCGCAGCCTGACCGCGGCGCTGCCCTCCTGGTACACCCCGGTCAGCCTGCTGCTCGGGGTCGCGGGCCTGCTCGCCGTGCTGGCCGCGCTGATCCTGCTGGCCCTGCCGAAGGCGAACGAGTTCTTCCGCAAGCCGAAGCAGGGCTGGGAGCCGCCGGTCCCGGGTGCCGCCTACCCGGCGTACCCGCAGCAGCCCGGCTACCCGCAGACCCCGGGTTACCCGGCCACCCCCGGCTACCAGCCCGGCCACCCGACGTACCCGCACGGGACCCACAGCTCGTCCACCCCGGACCAGTCGCCCTACCCGGACCAGCCGGGGCCGTCCCCGTCCGACCGGCCGGACCCGTCCGGGCCCGGGCAGGGTGGCGACCCGGGGCCGTCGCCCTCCAGCGGCTCGTCGGACTCGGGCTGGTCGTCCGGCGGTTCCTCGGACTCCGGCTCCTCGTCCGGCGGTTCGTCGGACTCGGGCTCGTCCTCCTCGTCGTCGGACTGAGCATCGATGCCGCCCCGCCCGCGACCAGCCGGGCGGGGCGCGCCGGATAACGGCGACACCGACCGTCCCTCCGAGTAGGTTCCAACCGGACGCCTACCGGAGGGACTCGTCGTGTCGTACCCCGATCAGGTGCCGGCCCGTCGCCCCGCGGCCGTCGGGCTGGCGGCGGCGGTGCTGCTGCTGATGGCCGCCGGTGCCGTGGCCTCGGCGGTCGCCGCGCTGCTCGCCCTCGGCGGCACCGTCGGGCGGTTCCGGTCGGCGGCGGCCGGCACCTCGGCCGGTGCGGCGGAGGTCGACGACGTGGTCCTCCTGCTGCGCGGCGCGACGATCGCCTCGGCGGTGGTGACGGTGCTGGTGGGCGTCGTGCTGGTCGGCCTGGCGGCCGGGCTGCTCGCCGGCCGGCCCGGGGCCCGGCTGGCGACCTGGGTGGTCTGCGGGCTGGGCGCGCTGTTCGGCTGCTGCGCGGTGGCCGCGCTGGTCGGCCAGCGGGCCGTGCCGCTGCGGCTGTCCGCCGGCGACCGGTCCGCCGCCGAGTTGCTGGGCCTCGTCGGCGACGCGTACCCGGAGTTCTGGCTCGCGGCCAACGCCGCGCTTTCGGTCGGCCAGGCGCTCGGTTACCTTGTGGTAGCCGCGTTGCTGGTCTCGCCGAGCGCCAGCGCCTGGTTCCGCCGGCGGCACCCCGCGCCGGCACCGACCGCCGCCCCGCACCACCCGCCCCGCTGAGGATCGTCCGTGACGCCAGAGCAGGTCCCCGCCATGCGCCGTGCGCTGGTCACCGGCGCGACGGCGGGCATCGGCGCGGAGTTCGCCCGCCGGCTCGCCGCCGACGGCTGGGCCCTGGTGCTGGTGGCACGCGACGCCGCCCGGCTGGCGGAGAAGGCCGCCGAGCTGACGGGCCGGTACGGCCACCCCGTCGAGGTGATCCCGGCGGACCTGTCCACCGCCGACGGCTGCGCCGACGTGGAACGGCGGCTGGCCGGCGACGAGCAGGTGGACCTGCTCGTCAACAACGCCGGGATCAGCCTCAACCAGCCGTTCCTGCGGTCCTCGATGGCCGATGAGTCCCGCCTGCTGGGGCTGAACGTGCACGCGGTGCTGCGGTTGACCCGCGCGGCGGTCGGCCCGATGATCCGGCGGGGCGACGGGGCAGTGATAAATGTCTCTTCGGTCGCCGGCTTCGGTCCCGTGATGCCGGGATCGACGTATCCGGCGAGCAAGGCGTGGGTGACGGCCTTCAGCGAGTCCGTCGACCTCGCGACCCGCCCGCGTGGAGTACGCGTGATGGCCCTCTGCCCTGGTTACACCCGCACCGGCGCGCACGAGCGGATCGGGATCGACATGTCCGGCACGCCCCGCCTGATGTGGCTGACCGCCGAGCAGGTCGTCGACGAAGCCCTGCGTGACCTGCGGAAAGGCCGCACGGTCAGCGTTCCGTCACGGCGTTACAAGCTGGCCGTCGCGGCGGTGCGGCACGCTCCCCGGGGGCTGCTGCGCCGGTTCGCCCGGGACACCCGGGGCCGCGACGACCGTCGCCCCGGCTGACCTGCGGCGCAGCGGCGGCAGACCGTCCCCTTCGGCGGTTCGGCCGACCCGGCCCGGCTAATCGATCGCACAGAGTAGCCGAATATCGCCAACCATCGGTCGCCCGTGGGGCTGACCGGGGTGGACCCCACACACACCTCCCAGACTTGCGCAGTACCCTCTATCGCCATGGGGGACCACGACGACCTGCGTAAATTCATCATCGACCTGGCTGTGGTCCACGGGCGGGTGGTGCTCTCCTCCGGTCGGGAGGCGGACTGGTATGTCGATCTGCGACGTGTCACGCTCCATCACCAGGCCGCTCCGTTGGTCGGTCGGGTGCTGCTCGACCTGACCGCCGACTGGGAGTACGACGCCGTCGGTGGCCTGACCCTGGGCGCCGATCCGGTGGCGCTCTCCATGTTGCACGCCGCGTCGGCGACCGACCGATCGCTCGACGCTTTCGTTGTCCGTAAGGCGGGTAAGGCTCATGGTCTGCAACGCCGCATCGAGGGGCCGGACGTGGCCGGACGACGGGTACTGGCGGTCGAGGACACGTCGACGACCGGTGGCAGCGTGCTGACCGCAGTAGAGGCGCTGCGCGAGGCCGGAGCCGAAGTAGTGGGTGTGGCGGTTATTGTTGATCGTGGCGCCGGCGACGCGGTGGAAGCCGCCGGACTGCCGTATCGGGCGGCCTATACGTTGGCTGACCTCGGCCTTGTGGCCTAAAAGTTTGCCGATTCGGACTTGCTGATATGCAGGCGGATCGATGCTGCTGGTGGAAGGATGGAATACGTGGGAACTGCGTTGGCTGAAATGACCATGCCTCAGATCTCGCCGCTTGCCGGCGAGCCGATCGAACGCGCCGACGCCGAGCGGCTGGCGGGGGTCCTCAAGGCCCTTGCCGACCCTGCTCGGCTGCGGCTGCTCAGCCTGATCCAGTCGGCCCCCGAGGGCGAAGCGTGCGTGTGCGACCTGACCGCGCCGCTCGGCCTCTCCCAGCCGACGGTCAGCCACCACCTGCGTATCCTCACCGAGGCCGGCTTGCTGGAGCGGGAGAAGCGCGGGGTCTGGGCGTACTACAGGTTGGTGCCGACCGCGATCGCCACGATCGCGGATCTGCTGACCCCGCCGCGTAAGCGGGCCACCAAGAAGGCCCGCTGACGAGGTTTTCCGTTCCGGCCGTCCCGCCTCAGGACGGCATCGGGTGGCGTGCAAGGGGTGGCGCCACCACCGGACGGTGACGCCTGCCCGGGTAACCGGCAGTCGCCTCGTTACTTGATTGCGGCTTGAACGATGGCCGGTCCCGTCGAAACGGGACCGGCCATCGACGTACGCCTTCTCCGTCAGTGGCCCTCGCCGCGCTCCGGCCACCGACCGCCGTCCTGCGGCGGCTGCTGCGGGAACTGCTGCTGCCCGTGCGGGGCCTGACCGTGGTGGTCGTGGTGGTGGTGCTCGACCGCGTCCCGGACGGCCTCCACCGCACCGGCCGCGCTGGCCGCGGCGATCACCGTCATGACCTCGCCCCGCTTGCGGGCCCGCCGGTCGCGGAGGAACTCGAAGAAGATCGGCAGCACCGAGATCAGGATGATCAGCGCGACCACCGGCAGGATGTACCGGTCGATCTTGTCGCCGATCGCGTTGTAGATCTGCTCGGCCAGCAGGTAGCCGATCAGCAGGATGCCGTCCACCCACAGGATCGCCCCGACGACGTTCCACAGGAAGAACTGCCTCGCCGGCATGCCGAGCACGCCGGCCACCGGGTTGAGGAACGTGCGGACGATCGGGATGAACCGGGCCAGCACCACGGCCTTGGCCGGGCCGAACTTCCGGAAGTAGTGCTCGGCCTTCTCCACGTACTCCCGCTTGAACAGCCGCGAGTTGGGGCGCTCGAACATGCGGCGGCCGTACCGCGCGCCGAGCCAGTGCCCGAGCTGCGCACCGACGATCGCGCAGATCGGGCCGCCGATCAGCAGCCCGACCAGGGAGAGCCGGGTGCCGTCGCCGAAGATCGCGTCCGCCACCGGCGAGGCGGCGACGCCGGCCAGGAACAGCAGCGAGTCGCCCGGGAAGAAGAAGCCGACGAGCAGCCCGGTCTCGGCGAACAGGATCACCCAGACACCGATCAGCCCGAAGGTCTGGAGTAGATCCTTCGGATCGAGCGGGTTCAGGGCGACGGTCTCGGAGACCGCCCGTGCCTTCTCTGCTGTGTCCACGGCCACACAGGGTACCGAACCCGGAACCGGTCGCGCTCCGCGCCGCCCCGGACCGGGCCGGCCGCCGCCCGCACCGGCGGGGGCGACCAGCCCGGTCCCGCCTCACAGGCGCGGGTCGACCGGCTCCGACTCGCAGGCCAGGACGGCGAAGACCAACTCGTGGCGACGCCACAGCGGAGCGCCATCCGCCAGCGCGGCCAGGGCCGCCAGCCCGAGCGCGTGCTCGCGCAGGGCCAGCCCCCGCTTGCGCCCCAGCGACCGGCGGCGCAGCGCGGCCAACTGCTCCGGCTCGGTGTACCCGGGACCGTAGATGATCCGCAGGTACTCCCGGCCCCGACACTTGATGCCCGGCTGGAGCAGCGACCCCTTCGGCGACCGGGCGGCCAGCCCCGCGTACGGCTTGACGACCATGCCCTCCCCGCCGGCGGCGGTCAGCGCCAGCCACCAGTCGGTCGCGTCCGCCTCGGCCGAGGCGTCGGCCAGGTCGACGACCCGCCGCCGGGTGACCGTGAAGAACCCCGGGTCGGCGGCGCACAGCCGGTCGGCCAGGTCCAGGTGCCAGCCGTGGTCCCGCTCGACGTGGCTCGCCCCGGCGGAGGCGAGCACCGCGAACGGGGCGAGGGTCACCCCGGCCAGCCCGTCCGTCGGTGCCACGTACGCCCGGTAGGCCGCCGAGTACGCCTCGACGTCCGCCCGGCGGGCCGCCATCCGCGCCCGCAGGTCGCCCACCGGCAGCCCCCGCCCGGCCGCCGCGTCCAGGGTGGCCAGCACCGCCGGCAGGGCCGCGCGGCCCGCCGCGCCCACGCTCGCGTACTGCTCGCGGATCAGCCCGCCCGCCTTCGCCGACCAGGGCAGCAGCTCGCAGTCGAGCAGCAGCCAGTCGGTGTCCAGCTCCGCCCAGAGCCCTGCCGCGCCGACCGCCGCCCGGACCCGGCCCAGCAGCTCGCCGTCCAGCGGCGGGCCGAAGAACGGTCGGCCCGTGCGGGTGTGCACCACCCCGCCGCCAGGCCCGAACGGGCCGCCGTCCGGGTCGCGGCAGACCAGCACCACCGCCCGCGAGCCCATGTGCTTCTCCTCGCACACCACCCGGTCGACGCCGGCCGCCCGGTAGTCGGCGAACGCCTGCGCCGGATGCTCCAGGAACCCGTCGGCCGTGGCCGTGGAGCAGGGCGCCATCGTCGGCGGCAGCCAGGTCAGCCAGCGCGGGTCCACGGCGAACCGGCTCATCACCTCCAGCGCGGCGGCGGCGTTCTCGGCCGGCACGGTCAGCGTCCCGTACGCGTGCTCGACGTGCCGCCGACCGGTCACGTCGCGCAGGTCCAGCACCGCGTCCGGGCGGGCCGGGGCGGGCGCGACCAGCGGGCGGACCGGGGCGTACCACTCCTTGACCGCCGGGACGGAGACCAGCTCCTTCTCCGGGTACCGCAGCGCTGTCAGCTTCCCGCCGAACACGCAGCCGGTGTCGACGCAGATCGTGTTGTTCACCCACTCCGGCTCCGGGGTGGGCGTGTGCCCGTACACGACCATGGCCGAGCCCCGGTAGTCGCGTGCCCACGGGTAGCGCACCGGCAGGCCGTACTCGTCGGTCTCGCCCGTGGTCTCCCCGTACAGCGCGAACGACCGGACCCGGCCCGACGCGCGGCCGTGGTATTCCTCCTTGAGCCCGGCGTGCGCGACCACCAGCCGGCCGCCGTCGAGCACGAAGTGGCTGACCAGGCCGTCCACGAACGTCGCGACCTCGGCCACGAACGCCGGGTCCTCCGCGTCGAGCTGGGCCATCGTCTCGGCCAGGCCGTGGGTGAGCCGCACGTCCCGGCCGCGCAGCTTGCGCAGCAGCTTCTGCTCGTGGTTGCCCGGCACGCAGATCGCGTGGCCGGCCGCCACCATGCCCATCACCAGGCGGAGCACCCCGGGGGAGTCCGGGCCGCGGTCCACCAGGTCACCGACGAAGACGGGGGTACGCCCGGCCGGGTGCACCGCGTCCACCGGGCGGCCCGCGTCGTCGCGGCGCAGCACGTAGCCCAGCCGGAGCAGCAGCGCCTCCAGCTCCTCGCGGCAGCCGTGGACGTCGCCGACGATGTCGAACGGGCCGGTCAGCTCCCGCCGGTCGTTGAACAGCTTCTCGTAGCGGATCTGCGCCGCGTCGATCTCGTCGACCCCGCGCAGCACGTGCACCTTCCGGAAGCCCTCCCGGGCCAGCCGCCCGTACGACTGCCGCAGGTCCCGCTGCATCCGGGTCAGCACCTGCCGGCCGTGGGTGCGGTCGGCCCGCCCCTGCGTGCGCTCCCACGCCACCGCCTCCGGCACGTCCAGCACGATCGCCACCGGCAGCACGTCGTGCTCGCGGGCCACCCGGACCAGCCCGGCGCGCGCGTGCGGCTGGAGGTTGGTGGCGTCCACGACGGTGAGCAGGCCGCGCCGCAGCCGGATCCCCGCCACGTGGTGCAGGGCGTCGAACGCGTCGGCGGAGGCCGACTGGTCGTTCTCGTCGTCGGCGACCATCCCCCGGAACGCGTCGGAGGAGAGCACCTGGCTCGGCGCGAAGTGCCGCCGGGCGAAGGTGGACTTGCCGGAGCCGGAGACGCCGACCAGCGCCACCAGGGCCAGCTCGGGAATCTCGATCACGCGGCCTTCTCCTTCGTGCCCGTTCCTGCGGTCGTCGTTTCCGTGGTGCGGAACACGGCGAGCTGGGTCGGCGGACCCACCTCCGGATCGTCGTCGCCGACACCCCGGAGCTGCGCCGCGTAGCCGTACGTCGCCGCGACCCGGTCCACCCAGGCCGCGAACTCGGCCCGGGTCCACTCGAAGCGGTGGTCGGCGTGCCGGAACCGGCCCACGCCGAGCCCCTCGTAGCGGACGTTGTGCTCGACGTTCGGCGTGGTCACCACGACCGTCGCCGGCCGGGCGTGGCCGAACACGGCGTCCTCCAGCGCCGGCAGGCGCGGCGGGTCGACGTGCTCGATCACCTCCATCAGGACCGCCGCGTCGTACCCGCGCAGCCGGTCGTCCCGGTAGGTCAGGGCGGACTGCCACAGCCGGATCCGGTCGCGCTGCCGCTCCGGCAGCCGGTCCAGCCGCAGCCGGCGGGCCGCCAGCGTCAGCGCGTGGGCGGACACGTCCGTGCCGACGACCTCCGTGAACCGCCGGTCGCCCACCAGGGCGGACAGCAGCGCGCCCGGACCGCAGCCGAGGTCCAGCACCCGGGTCGCCCCGCTTTCCGCGAGCGCGGCGAGCACCGCCTCCCGGCGGCGCAGCGCCAGCGCCGGCCGGCGCGGGACCTCCGCGCGGTCCTCCTCGGCCACGCTGTCGGCGGGCGGCTCCTCGGCCAGCCGCCGCTCGGCGAGCCGGGCCATCGCCTCCCCCGCGAGGGCGCGGCGGTGGGCCAGGTAGCGGCGGGTGATGGTGGCCCGCTCCGGGTGGTCGGCGAGCCAGCCCGCACCGGCCCGGAGCAGCTTGTCGATCTCGTCCGGGGCGACCCAGTAGTGCTTCGCGTCGTCGAGGACGGGCAGCAGCACGTACAGGTGGTTGAGGGCGTCGGCGAGCCGCAGCGTGCCGGTGAGCGTCAGGTCGACGTACCGGCTGTCGCCCCACTGCGGGTGCGACTCGTCGAGCGGGATCGGGGCGGCCGTCACCGCCCAGCCCAGCGGGGCGAACACCCGCTCGGCCAATTCGCCGCCGCCCCGGCAACGCAGCACGGGGACCCGCACCTCCAGCGGGATCGGCACGGCGGCCAGCTCCGGCCGGTCCCGGGACTCGCCGCGCAGCGCCGAGCGGAACACCTTGGCCAGCGCCGAGGCCAGCAGGCTCGACGCGGCGTACGGCCGGTCGTTGACGTACTGGCCGAGGGTGAAGTTGTCCGGGGCGGCCGCCTGCCGGTGGCCCCTGCCCCTGCCGTGCCCGCCGGCCAGCCGCAGCGGATCGACGTCGACGATCAGGGCGGCGGTGCAGCGCTGCTCGTCGGCCTCCGGGTAGAGCACGTGCGCCGCGCCGACGGGCAGCTCGAAGGAATGCACCCGGTCCGGATGCTTGACGAGCAGGTAGCCGAGGTCGGTGGCGGGACGGTGCGTCGTGGTGAGGGTGAGCAGCACGGCCCCCATGGTGTCAGGGGCCTCGATCTTGCGTCGTCCGCTTTTCGGTGCGGTGCTTGGTTGTGGTGGTTGCGGTGGGGGGCTCCCCGGAAACCCTTCGTGGTGTCGGCCGGCGCTCTGGTGGCGCGGGGCCGTGGGTGCTCAGCGGTAGTCGTCCTCGTCGGCGGCGACGATCCGGGCCTGCTCCATGGCGTCCCAGTCGCCGACCTCCAGGCCCCGGCTCGGCTCGCCCTCGCTGTCGGCCGGGTCGGCGGAGGTGGCCTGCTCCACGGCGTCGGCCGCCGGGGCCTCCGGGTCCCGCTCCTCCGGCGCGAGGTGGTCGCTCGGGGTGAAGTCCTCGTCGGGCTGACCCATCGTCCCTCCCTGAATCGGCGGAAAGCTACCCACACCGTACGGGCTGGCCGGGGCTGCCGCTCGGTGGCGGGGGTGGAGTCGGCGGATTCCCTCCTCCGGATCGGGCCGGCGGTGCCAGGATGGTGCCGTGGGCTTCCTGATCCGGCTGGCGATCACCGCGATCGCGTTGTGGATCACCACGCTGATCGTGCCCGGCGTCGACGTGGGTGGCCGCAGCGGCGGCAACACCGCGCTGACCCTGGTGGCGGTGGCGTTGATCTTCGGCGTGGTCAACGCGGTGCTCAAGCCGGTGATCAAGGTGGTGGGCTGCGTCTTCTACCTGCTGACCCTGGGGCTGTTCGCGTTGGTGGTCAACGCGCTGCTGTTCCTGCTGACCGACTGGATCGCCCGGCACCTGGACCTGCCGTTCCGGGTGGAGGGTTTCTGGCCCGCCTTCTGGGGGGCCATCGTCATGGCGGTGGTGACCTGGCTGATCAGCGTCGCCGTGCCGGACAACCTGGCGGACCGGTGAGGCTCCGACCGGGTGCCGCCGGGCCTTGCGGGCGGCCCGCGCGGCGGCCGGCCATGGGCCGGTTTCGTCCGTGGCCACCTCCTGCGGGATACTTCCGGCGGAGGACAGCGCGGTCCGGCGCACCCACGGAAGACAGCGGCCGGTGACGGCCGACAGCGGTAAGTAAGGAGCGTTCGACATGCCCATCGCTTCCCCCGAGGTCTACGCGGAGATGCTGGACCGCGCCAAGGCGGGCCGGTACGCATACCCCGCGATCAACGTGACGTCCTCGCAGACGCTGAACGCGGCGCTCAAGGGCTTCGCCGACGCGGAGAGCGACGGCATCATCCAGGTCTCCACCGGCGGCGCGGAGTACCTCTCCGGTCCGTCCGTGAAGGACATGGTCACCGGCGCGGTGGCGTTCGCCGCGTACGCGCACGAGGTCGCGAAGAAGTACCCGGTCAACGTCGCGCTGCACACCGACCACTGCCCGAAGGACAAGCTGGACAAGTTCGTCCGGCCCCTGATGCAGATCTCCAAGGAGCGGGTCGCCGCCGGCCAGGAGCCGCTGTTCCAGTCGCACATGTGGGACGGCTCGGCCGTGCCCGTGGCGGAGAACCTGGAGATCGCCGCCGAGCTGCTCGACCGGGCCGCCGAGGCCAAGATCGTCCTGGAGATCGAGGTCGGCGTCGTCGGCGGCGAGGAGGACGGCGTCGAGAACGCCATCAACGACAAGCTCTACACCACCGTCGAGGATGGCCTGGCCATGGTCGAGGCGCTCGGCCTGGGCGAGAAGGGCCGCTACATGGCGGCGCTGACCTTCGGCAACGTGCACGGCGTCTACAAGCCGGGCAACGTGAAGCTCCGGCCGGAGATCCTGAACAACATCCAGGAGGCCGTCGCCGCCAAGTACGGCAAGGAAAAGCCGCTCAGCCTGGTCTTCCACGGCGGCTCCGGCTCGCTGCTGTCCGAGATCCGCGAGGCGCTGGACTACGGCGTGGTGAAGATGAACATCGACACC
This sequence comes from Micromonospora sp. DH13, assembly GCF_020873825.1. Taxonomy (NCBI): domain Bacteria; kingdom Bacillati; phylum Actinomycetota; class Actinomycetes; order Micromonosporales; family Micromonosporaceae; genus Micromonospora; species Micromonospora sp. DH13. The sequence goes on along the minus strand of NZ_JAHWGR010000013.1, from coordinate 155,845 downwards.
GACACCCAGTACGCCTTCACCCGGCCCGTCGCCGACCACATGCTCCGCAACTACGACGGCGTGCTGAAGATCGACGGCGAGGTCGGCAACAAGAAGCAGTACGACCCGCGCACCTGGGGCAAGCTCGCCGAGGCCGGGCTCGCCGCCCGCGTCGTCGAGGCCTGCGAGCACCTGCGCTCCACCGGCACCAAGCTCAAGTGACGTTAGGAAGGGCCCCTTGTTATCGCCCAGGCGATAACAAGGGGCCCTTCCTTGCACCTAGCCCGCCGTCAGGACGCGGACCGCCTCGTGCACGTCGTCGGTGAGGTGCACCGTGCCCGACAGGTCGCCGAACGGCGAGGCGGCCAGCAGCGGGCGCAGCAGCGACTCCACCGGCAGCTCCGTCGTCCAGTACGCCCGGTCGAGGAAGACGTACGCGCCGCTCGCCCCGTCCGTGCCGTAGTAGGTCTTCGTCGCCGCCTGGAACACCTCCTGCACCGTGCCGGCCCGGCCGGGCGCGAACACGATCCCGCCCCGGGCCAGCCGCAGGATCGTGTCCTCCCGGATGGCGTTCGAGAAGTACTTCGCGATCCGCCCCGCGAACAGGTTCGCCGGCTCGTGCCCGTACAGCCACGTGGGGATGGCCAGCCCGCCGGCCCGCGCCCAGCCCAGATCCAGGTTGAGGTCCGGGTCGCGCTGCCGGGGCACCGCCGGGGCGTACCGCACCCGGACCTCCAGGGCGGCGGACGTGTACCGGTCGTGGTCGGTGAAGTCCGGCGCGGTCGCGAGCAGGTCGATCGCCGCCGTCAGCTCCCCGGCCGGCCGGGTCGACAGGTACGCGCCCAGGTTGGCCGCCTCCATCACGCCCGGCCCACCACCGGTCACCACCAGCCGGTCGGCCCGCGCCAGCTCCCAGCCCAGCACCGCCGCCATCCGGTACGGCACGCTGCCCCGGCGCACCGCGTGCCCGCCCATCACGCCCACCACGGACTGCGGCCCGTGCGCGGCCAGCCAGGCCCGGGTGGCGTCGACCAGCGCGTTGTCCACGCCGTGGTCGTGCAGCCGTTGGCCGAGCGCCTCCTTCACCTCCGGTAGCGCCCCGCCGTGCGCCCGGAAGTGCTCGTACACCCGGGTGTCGTACATGCCGGCGAAGCCGCCCTCGGCGAACCCGGCGGCCAGGTCCTCCGGGGTGTAGAGGTGCGACGGCTGGGTCGGGTACGGCAGCCCGGAGAAGGGCGGCACCACGTTCGCGCCACGCCGGACCAGGTCGGCGCCCACCTCGCGGGAGGCGAACCGGCAGCCCACGAAGAGGGTGCCCGTCACCTCCGTCCCGCTCAGGTCGGGGACCGGGTCGACGTCGAGGCGCAGGCCCTGCACGGTCAGCCCGGCCAGGCTTCCGCCGGCCAGCCGCTGTTCGAACGCGCTGCGGGTCTCGATCTCGGTGGCGCTGGTGTCGTGCGGGGAGAGCACGTCCGCGGGAGGTGGGGTCGGCACGACGCCATCCTGCCCACCCGGGTCAACCCCGCAAACCATCCCGTACGCACAGGAGCCCGGCGGCGAGGCCACCGGGCTCCTGCTCCAACCGGGTCCTGGGGAGGCTCCGGACCAATAGTTGTAGTGGAAAACATCACCCGTCGGCATGGGCCGCAGGTCCGGCCCCGGGAACCGCAGGTCCGGCCGGGGCGAACCGCAGGTCCGGCCATCGTGGACCGCAGGGTCGGTGCCACGACCACAGGCGTGACGAAAGCCTCAACCGTTCAGGTGGCCGGGTCTGCGGACCCCCTCGCGCGGCGCAGAGCGAAGCGGGTTGAATGGGACGATGCAGAACCTGTTGCCTGAGCCACCGGCCACCCTCCTGCCGGCCCACGACGAGGCCGACACCACCCTGGCCGCCGCCGAGGAGGCCGGCACCGACGAGGCGTACGCCGAGGTCGCGGCCCGCTTCCCGACCTACAGTGCGGGCTGGGGTGCGCTCGCGAGCCGGGCCCTGGCCGACGGCCAGGTCGTCCCCGCGTACGCCTACGCCCGGACCGGATACCACCGGGGTCTCGACCAGCTGCGCCGCAGCGGCTGGAAGGGCCACGGCCCGGTGCCCTGGTCGCACGCGCCGAACCGGGGCTTCCTGCGCTGCCTCTACGTGCTCTCCCGGGCCGCCGGCGAGATCGGCGAGGCGGACGAGGCCGCGCGCTGCGCCCAGTTCCTGCGCGACTGCGACCCGGCCGCCGGGGACGCCCTGGCCAGCGCCTGACCCATCCCGAGCAGGTGCGGCGGCCGGTCCGACACCCGTCGGGCCGGCCGCCGCGCTGATCGGGCCCCGCCCCGGTCGGAACCGGGTGCCGGTCAGAGCCCCTCGGCGACCGATGCGGCGATCTTCAGCCAGGCGTCGCGGGTGGCCGACGAGAGCTGCCCGTACCGGATTGGCTCGCCGGTGTCGATCAGGCGCTCGTACGGGGCGAGCAGCACCGCCCGGGTCCGGGCCGCGAAGTGCTCCTGGATGGCGGGCAGGTCGATCTCCTTCCGCGAGGGCGGCATCGACACCACCGTCACCGCCTGCCGGACCAGCCGGTGCCGGCCGCTCTGCTCCAGGTGGTCGAGCATCCGGGCGGCCGTCTCCGCCGAGTCGTTACGGGCCGACATGGTCACCACGAGCTGGTCGGTGGCGTCCATCGCGGCCTGCCAGTTCTGCGCCCGCACGTTGTTGCCGGTGTCCACGAAGATCAGCTTGTAGAACCGGCTGACCACCTCCCGGATCTCGGCGAACGCCGACGCGGTGAGCATCTCCCCGCCGGTGGCCGACTCGTCCGAGGCGAGCACGTCGAACATGCCCTCGCCCTGCGAGCGGACGTACTGCGACAGGTCGCCGACCCGCCCGTGCGCGCCCTGGAACTGGCCGAGGTCGCGCAGCATGTCCCGCACGGTGCGGGAGTGGAAGTCCTGCTGGGCGCGCATCCCCAGGGTGCCCTGGGTCTCGTTGTTGTCCCAGGCCAGCACGTACCCGCCGCGCTTCTGGCCGAAGGTCATGGCGAGCAGCAGGATGGCCACGGTCTTGCCCGCGCCGCCCTTCGGGTTGACCACGGTCACCTGGCGCAGCCCGCCGAAGTTGCGACGCACCATCTCGATGTCGTGGCGCATCTCCTGCTCGTGCCGTCCTGGCGGGAGCTTGATCAACCCGGTCTTGTTCACCACGGCCCGTACGCCCATCGTGGCCACCGGGTCGGCCGGGCGCACCTGCCGGCGGCGGGCGAAGTCCTCTGCGGTCGGCGCGATCCCGGTGTCGGGCGTCCACGCCGGTTCCGGGTACCCCGGCGGCACCCGGGTCACCCCGTCGGCCTGCCGGTACGGCGGCTGCGGCACCGGTGCCACCGGCTGCTGTGCCACGGGAGCCGGGGGCTGCGGCGGCCAGCCCGGTGGGTACCACCCGGACGTGGCCGGCTGCCCGGGCCCGGGGTGCCCCGCGACCGGGTGTCCCTGTTCGGGGTGGCCCTGGTCGGGATGCCTCGGGCCCGGCGGGGCCGCGTCGGGGCGGGGCGGGGCGGGCGGCGGTTGCTGCTGGCCGGGACCCCATCCCGTCGTTGCCTCGCCCGCCGTGGCCGGATAGCCCCCCGCGTACGGGTCGACCGGCCCGGCCGCGGCCCCGGCGACGGCCGGCGGGTACGGGGTGGGGGCCAGCGGCCCGGGCGGGTTCATCACCGGCGGGAACGGCCCGGGTGGCTGCGGAGGTGCTGCCTCGACCGGGCGCGGCACCCCGTCGACCGGCTGCGGCGGCCCGGGCCGTGCTGCCGCGTCGACGGGCTCCGGTGCCACCACGGCCGGCTGCGGCGGTGCGGGCCGTGGGGCCGTTTCGGCGGGGTGCGGCGGTGCGGGTCGGGCCGCCGCCTCGGTCGCCCGCGCCGCTGCGGGTCGCTGCGGCGGCAGCGCCCACGGCGACTCGGCCACCCGCCCGCCGCCGTGCGCGGCCGTGCGGCCCGAGCCGTCCGCCGCGTCGGTACCGCCCGGCCCCTCCGCGCCGCCGGCCGTACCGTTGCTGCTCGCGCCCGTGTTCCCGGTCGCTGGCGCCACCGGCCCGACCGCCGTCACGCCCGGTGCCACCGGGACCGGCCCGGCGGCCGTCGTCCCGTCGGCGGCCCGCAAGGTCCCGGCAGCCGTCGGCGGCTCCGACGCCACCGCGTCGCCCGGCGACCCGTACCCCTCGCCCGGGAGCGGCCCGGGCGACGCCTGCGGGTCCAGGGTGAAGGGCAGGTGCAGGTCGACCGGACCCGGCGTCGGCTGCCCGGCCCGGGGAGCCGGCACCCCGCTGACGGCGGGCGGCGCCCAGGCGGTCTCCGCAGGCACCGGGGCGGGACCGCCCGCGCCGTGCGTGGCCCAGGTGTCGGGCGTGTCCGTGCCGCGGGCGGCCCAGGCGTCGGGCCCCGGCCCGCCCCGCTCCGGGCCTGTCGCTGCGGGCGCTTCGCCCTGCGGACCGGCCACCTGGTACGGCGCGTAGGTGCTCGGCGTGGCTCCCAGCGACGGGTAGGCGTCGGAGGCGACGAACGACGGCTCGGCGTCCTCCTGGTACGGCACGGAACCCGCCGCGGCTGTCATGGCCCACGCCGGAGCGGAGCCGCCCCGCCCGGGATCGGTCGCTTCCGGCGGCCAGAGCGGTTCGATGTCCCGCTCCGGCACCGGCTGCTGGCCGGGCACGTGGACCCGGTCGGCGTTGTCGTCCACGCGGTTCCTCCCAATTCCTCCTGCCGAGGATAGGCCCCGGAGCCGAACCGCCGGGATCGACGCGGGTCTCCGCTTTCCTCCCGCGCCGGTCGCCGCCGGTGTTCCCGCCGCGCCGGTCTCCGCCGGCGTTGCCATGGCGCCGACGGCCGACCCGGGGGTGCGCCGGGTCAGGCCGCGTAGACCGCCCAGGCCGCAGGCTCGACCCACCAGGACCGCTTCCGGCTCAACTCGCCCTCGACCCCGTCGTCGAGGTACGGCACCCGCTCGTCACGCGGCACGACGGCAACCGCGCGCCCCCGCGCGCGGCGCACCTCGAACCGCACCCGTTTCCTACCCAACGTCGAGCGGGTCACCACGGGAACGGCCACCGCCACCTCCACCAGCCCGTCCGTCGGGTCGCCGGCGGAGAGCAGCGGCAGCTCGTCGAGCCGGGCGTACCCGGCCGCGTTGCCGATCGCGCAGGCCAGCAGCGGATCGTCGCCGGCCGACAGCACGGCGTCGTCCACCTCGACGCGCCCCCGCCAGTGCAGCGGCCGGCCCGCGTCGTCGGCGGCGCCGATCAGCGCGCCGTCCAGGGTCACCGAGCCGCCGTCGTTGCGCAGCAGGTCCAGCCGCCGGACGGTGCCGTCCAGCACCGCGGCGGCCACCGCCGCCGGGTCGCGCGGCAGGCCGAGCTGCGCGGCCAGGTCACGCTGCCCGCGGGCCCGGGCCGGATCGAGCGGGAGTACGCCCACCGGCGGCAGGTCCGGCACCGTACGGTTGCCGGGCAGGTCGGCCGGGCGGCGGCTGGGCGGTGGGGCGTACCGCCGGACGAGCCGGCGCACGACGGCGCGCAACTGGCCGTCGCTGGCCGTGGCGACGACCAGCCGGGTCTTCGAGTCCGGGTCGGGCCAGGTGAGCCCGTCGGGGCGGGGCGGGCCGTCGAGCCGGGCGAGCACCTCGTCGATCTCCGCGTCCGAGCGGGCGGTGACCGTTTCCACCCGGGCTCCCCGGGCGGTCAGGGCGTCCGCGCAGGCCAGCACCGGCACCCGGGGGGTCTCGCACCGCTGCTCGGCCGGGGCGTGACCGTCGTCACCGGTCGCCCCGCCGCCGCTCGCGGCGTCACCGGTTGCGCCCTCTTCGCCGCCGCAGCAGGCGCCGCCGCTGCCGCAGGCCCCGCCGGGAGCGTCCCGCTCCGAGCCGAGGGTGAGCAGCACCACGTCGTACACGAAGGAGCCTCCTGCCTGTCGACGAACCCCTGCCGGTCCCGCCGTGACCTCTTGTTAGCCTGACACCCCGGGCTCGCTTACCGGTCGCCACCTGGCACCCGAGCCTTCTGGAGGCGGAGAAGATGCCAGCGATCGTGCTCATCGGCGCTCAGTGGGGCGACGAGGGCAAGGGCAAGGTTACCGACCTGCTGGGTGAGCGGGTCGACTACGTCGTGCGCTACTCCGGCGGCAACAACGCCGGCCACACGGTGATCACCCCGGACGGGCAGAAGTACGCGCTGCACCTGATGCCGTCGGGCGCGCTCTCGCCGAGCGCGATGATCATCATCGGCAACGGCGTGGTGGTCGACCCGAAGGTGCTGCTGACCGAGATCGACGGCCTCGCCGAGCGTGGCGTGGACGTCTCCCGGCTGCGCATCTCCGGCGACGCGCACCTGATCATGCCGCACCACCGGGCCCTGGACCGGGTGGTCGAGCGCTACCTGGGCAGCGCCCGGATCGGCACCACCGGCCGGGGCATCGGCCCGGCGTACGGCGACAAGGTCGCCCGGATGGGCATCCGGCTGCAGGACCTGCTCGACCCGGGCATCCTGCGCAAGAAGCTGGAGCTCGCCCTGCGCGAGAAGAACCAGATCCTGTTCAAGGTCTACAACCGCAAGGCGATCGACGTCGACGCGACCGTCGAGGAATACCTGGCCTACGCCGAGCGGCTCAAGCCGTACATCGCCGAGACCCGGGTGATGCTCTGGGACGCCCTGGACCGGGGCGAGACGGTGCTGCTGGAGGGCGCCCAGGCCACCATGCTCGACATGGACCACGGCACGTACCCCTTCGTGACCTCGTCGAACCCGACGGCGGGCGGGGCGTGCGTGGGCGCGGGCATCCCGCCGACCGCGATCAACAAGGTCATCGCGGTGAGCAAGGCGTACACGACCCGGGTCGGGTCCGGCCCGTTCCCGACGGAGCTGTTCGACGACAACGGCCAGCACCTGCGCAAGGTCGGCCACGAGTACGGCACGACCACCGGCCGGGAGCGCCGCTGCGGCTGGTTCGACGCCGTCGTCGCCCGGTACGCGTGCCGCCTCAACGGCGTCACCGACCTGGTCATCACCAAGCTGGACGTGCTCACCGGCCTGCCGAAGGTCCCGCTCTGCGTCGGCTACGAGATCAACGGCGAGCGGTTCGACGACATGCCGATGACGCAGACCGACTTCCACCACGCCACGCCGATCTACGAGGAGCACGACGGCTGGTGGGAGGACATCACCAAGGCGCGGACGGAGGACGAGCTGCCGGAGAACGCGCGCCGCTACATCGCGCGCATCGAGGAGCTCTGCGGCACCCGCGTCAGCGTGGTGGGCGTGGGCCCGGGCCGTGAGGAAAACGTGACCCGTCACCCCCTCCTCCCCTGAGGGGTGGGGAAGGGGCGGACGGGGGGTGGGTAGAGTCCGTGGGCGTGCGCGTACTTCTTCTGGGTGGTGGCGGGCGGGAGCATGCGCTCGCCCTGGGGCTCGCAGCCGATCCGGCCGTCGAGGGGCTGATCGCGGCGCCGGGTAATCCGGGGATCGCCGAGGTCGCCGAGTTGCGGTCGGTGGACGCCGCCGACCCCGCCGCCGTCGCCGCGCTCGCCGTGGAGACCGGCGTCGACCTGGTGGTGATCGGCCCCGAGGCGCCGCTGGTGGCCGGGGTCGCCGATGCCGTACGCGCCAAGGGCATCGCCGCGTTCGGGCCGTCCGCCGAGGCCGCCCGGCTGGAGGGCTCGAAGGCGTTCGCGAAGGACGTGATGACCGCCGCCGGGGTGCCCACCGCGCGGGCGTACACCTGCACCGACCAGGAGGGCACGGCGCGGGCGCTGGACGAGTTCGGCGCGCCGTACGTGGTGAAGAACGACGGGCTGGCCGCCGGCAAGGGCGTCGTCGTCACCGACGACCGGGCCGCCGCGCTGGCGCACGCCGCCGAGTGCGGCCGGGTCGTCGTGGAGGAATACCTGGCGGGCCCCGAGGTCTCCCTCTTCGTGGTCACCGACGGTGAGGCGGCGCTGCCGCTGCTGCCCGCCCAGGACTTCAAGCGCGTCGGCGACGGCGACGCCGGCCCGAACACCGGCGGCATGGGGGCGTACGCGCCGTTGCCGTGGGCCCCGCCCGGCCTCGTCGACGAGGTGATGGCCGACGTCGTCCACCCGACGCTGGCCGAGATGCGCCGCCGGGGCACCCCGTTCTCCGGCCTGCTCTACGTCGGCCTGGCGATGACCGCCGCCGGCCCCCGGGTGATCGAGTTCAACGCCCGCTTCGGCGACCCGGAGACCCAGGTCGTCCTCGCGCTGCTGGAGACGCCGCTCGGCGGCCTGCTGCACGCCGCCGCCGCCGGCACCCTGGCCGACCACCCGCCGCTGCGCTGGCGCGACGGCGCGGCGGTGACCGTGGTCGTGGCCGCCGGCAACTACCCGGGCACCCCGCGCACCGGCGACGTGATCACCGGCGCCGACCGTCCGGGCGTGATCCACGCGGGCACCGCCCGCCGGGCCGCCGACGGCGCGTTGCTCTCCGCCGGCGGCCGGGTCCTCTGCGGTACGGCCACCGGCCCCACCCTCGCCGCCGCGCGCGACGCCGCGTACGAGCTGGTGGGCGGCATCGGGCTGGCGGGCTCGCACCACCGCACCGACATCGCCGCCGCGGCGGTCGACGGCCGGATCACGATCCCCGGCTGACCGGGGGCACTCCCTACCGAGCGGGTTCCGGCGGGGCGGTCAGGGAGTGGGGTCCGGTGTGACCGTCAGGCCATGCCGAGCGCGGCGGCGATGACGGCCTGGGCGGTCGCGCTCAGCTCCTCGCCCTTGGCGTCCGTTGCGGTGATCGAGTATTCGACCCGGAACCGGCCGTCCCGGGTCGACGCCACGGCGGCCAGGTAGCCGTACCGGGAGCCGGTCTTGACCCAGAGGGTCTCGCCGTCGTCCAGCGGCATGGCGGACAGGCCGGCGCTGTACCGGGCCGGGCCGCCCTCGACGTCGTCCACCGGCGGGAGGGTGAACATCTCGGTGAGCTGCGGCTCCGGCACGACCCGGCCGGCGAACAGCGCCGTCATGAAGGTGTCCAGGTCGGCCAGGCTGGAGATGACGTCACCGGAGGCGGGGGTGTAGGTCTGGCTCCACACGGTGGCGTCCACCAGCTCGGTCACCCCGTCCCGGGTGACGGCCTGGTAGCCGTGGGCGTGCGGGCCCCGGATGCGCGGGTCGTCGCCGGGCCCGTACGTGTCGCGTAGGCCGAGCGGCCGGGCGATCCGCCGCGCCAGCTCCTGCTCGTACGTGTGGCCGGTGACCTTCTCGACGAGCAGCCCGGCGACGATGTAGCCCATGTTGGTGTAGTCCTGCTTCTCGCCGGGGTCGAACGCGCGCGGGTTCTCCAGCCCCGTGCGGACGATCTGCTCCGGGGTCCACCGGTCGTACCGGTGGGCGAGCTGCCACTCGATGTCGCCCGGCGGCGTCGGGCTGGGGATGCCGCTGGTGTGGTGGAGGAGTTGGCGGACGGTCACGGTCGGGTAGTCGGCGGGCAGCAGGCCCGGCAGGTAGCCCTGCACGGACCCGTCGAGGTCGACCCGTCCCTCGGCGGCGAGTTGCAGCACCAGCGCGGCCGTGAACACCTTGGTGACGCTGCCCACCCGGAACCGGGCGTGCGGCGGCACCGGGGCCCCGGTGCGCAGGTCCCGCACCCCGCTGGTGCCCGTCCAGCAGCCGTCCGGGGTGGTGATCCGGACCTGGGCGCTGGTCGCGTCGGCGTCGGGTAGGCCGGCGATCGCCGCCCGTATCGGGGCGGGGTCGAGGGTGCCGGGTCGGCAGTCGACCCCGGACCGGTCGTTGTCGACTGCGGCGGCGAGCGGGGCGGGCGCGGGGCCGAGGGGCGTGGTGGCGCGCGGGGCGGCGGTGACCGCGCCGGGCACGGCGACGGTGAGCAGGGCGGCGAGTGCCGTGGCGGCGACCGTACGCCGATTCATGATTGTCATGCCGTCAGCCTGCCGGCGGGGCGCGCCCGGGAGCATCCGGGCAAGTCCCCCGACGAACCCGGGCGGCGGCCTCGGGGGGATCCCCGGTCAGCCGAAGTAGCGGCGTAGCTCGCGGGTGAGCACCTTGCCGGTGGCGTTGCGCGGCAGGTACTTCACGAAGACCACGTCGCGGGGGACGCTGAACCGGGCCAGGTAGTGCCGGACGTACTCGCGGACCGCCTCCGGGTCGAGGGTCTCGCCGGGGTGCAGGGCGAGGAACGCGGCGAGGCGCTGGCCGTACTCGTCGTCGGGCACGCCGATCACGGCCACCTCGCGGACCTGCGGCAGCCGGGCGACCAGGTCCTCCACCTCGGACGGGAAGACGTTCTCCCCGCCGGAGACGATCATGTCGTCGGCCCGCCCGTCGACGAAGAGCAGCCCGTCGGCGTTGACCCGGCCGAGGTCGCCGGTGTCCAGCAGCCCGTCCCGGCTCTCCCGGGCGGTGCCCGAGGTGTAGCCCTCGAAGAGCATCTCGTTGCCGACGAAGATCCGTCCGACCCGGCCGGCGGGTACCGGTCTGCCCTCGTCGTCGAGGATGCGCAGCCGGGTGCCGTGCGGCGGACGGCCGGCGGTGGTCGGGGCGGCCCGCAGCTCGGCGGGGCCGGCGATGGACGCCCAGGACACCTCGGTCGAGCCGTACAGGTTGTAGAGGACGTCGCCGTAGGTGTCCATGAAGCGCAGGGCGAGCCCGCCGGGCAGCGCCGACCCGCTGAGGGCGACCACCTTCAGGGGTGGCTTCGGCTCGGGCGGCGGCACCTCCATCAGCCGCTGCACCATCACCGGCACGGCGAACATGGCGTCGCAGCGGTGCGCCGTGAGCGCGCCGAGCGTGGCGGACGGGTCGAAGCGTCGGTGCAGCACGATCGTCGCCCGCAGGGCGAAGCAGACCTGGAGCGCCGCGTACCCCCAGGTGTGGAACAGCGGTGCGGCGATCAGCACGGTGTCCCGGACGCGCAGCGGGATGCGGTCGATGATGGAGACCAGCGGGCCGAAGCCGTGCGGGGTGGGCCGGCGTGCCCCCTTGGGCGCGCCGGTGGTGCCGGAGGTCAGCACGATGGTGCGGCCCTCGCGCGGCGGCGGCTGGAGGTCGCCGGGCAGCGCCGCCGCGATCAGCTCCTCCAGCCGGGCCTCGTCGACCCGGTGCAGGTCGGCGGGGAGGCCGAGGGCCCGTTCGGCGAACTCGGCGTCGTGCACGAGGACCTTCAGCCCCTGCTCCGCGGCGACGGTGGCGAGCTGCGCGGGGGAGAGCCCCGTGTTGACCAGCACCGCGTCCGCGCCGAGCAGGGTGGTCGCGACCATGGCCTCGATCAGCCCGTGGTGGTTGCGGCAGAGCAGCCCGATGCGGTCCCCGCTGTGCACGCCGAGGCCGCCGCGCAGCGACTTCGCCAGCCGTTCGGCGCGGTCGAGCAGGGCGCCGTACGTCAGCTCGGCGCCCTGCTCGTCGACGACGGCGGTGCGGCCCGGGTCCCGGGCGGCGGCCTGGCGCAGCTCGCCGGCGAGGCTCCAGCCCCACCGGCGCAGCGCGTTGAGCTGGGCGGCGACCCGGATCGGCGGGCCCGGGGTGAGCAGCCCGCGCCGGGTCAGCGTGGCGACGGTGAACGGCAGATCCATCCGCGGGCCTCCTCCGGGCGTGCGGGACCCACCCGGCGACCGTGCGGCGTGTCGGGTCGGGTCGGGTCGGGTCGGTTCGTGGTCGGGTCAGCGGACGTGGACGCCGGAGATGGCCCGGGAGATCACCAGTCGCTGGATCTCCGACGTGCCCTCGAAGATGGTGTAGATCTTGGCGTCCCGGTACCAGCGCTCGACCGGGTGGTCCCGCAGGAAGCCGGCCCCGCCGAGCAGCTGCACGGCCTTCTCGGTGACCGACACGGCCACCTCGCCGGCCTTGAGCTTGGACATCGAGCCCTCGCCGGCGGTGAACGGGCGGTTGTTGCGCCCCATCCAGGAGGCCCGCCAGACCAGCAGCCGGGCGGCGTCGATCTCCATCTTCATGTCGGCCAGCGCGAACGCGACCGCCTGGTTCTCGATGATCGGCCGGCCGAACTGCACCCGGTCCTTGGCGTAGTCCAGCGCGTACTCGTAGGCGGCGCGGGCCACGCCGAGCGCCTGCGCGCCGACGGTCGGCCGGGACAGCTCGAACGTGCGCATCGCGGCCTGGCCGGAGGCCTTCTGGCCGGATTGGGCGCGGGCCAGCCGCTCGTCGAGGGCCTCCTTGCCGCCGAGCAGGCAGCGGCCGGGGACCCGGACGTCGTCGAGGAAGACGTCCGCCGTGTGCGAGGCGCGCAGCCCCAGCTTGCGCAGCTTCCGGGTCGCGCTCAACCCGGCGGTGCCCGGGGGTACGACGAACGCGGCCTGCCCGCGCGAGCCGAGCGTCGGGTCGACCGAGGCGGTGACGACGTGCACCCCGGCGATCCCGCCGTTGGTGGCGTACGCCTTCTGCCCGCGCAGCACCCATTCGTCGCTGGCCTCGTCGTAGACGGCCCGGGTGCGCATCGCGCCGACGTCGGAGCCGGCCTCCGGCTCGGTGGTGCAGAACGCGGCGACGGCCGGGGAGTCGGCGTCGCCGAAGCACTGGGGGACCCACTCGACGAGCTGGTCGGGGGTGCCCGCGCCGTAGATGGCGGCCACGGCCAGCGAGGTGCCGAAGATGCCGAGGCCGATGCCGGCGTCGCCCCAGAAGAGCTCCTCGCTGGCGATCGGCAGGGACAGGCCGGTGGGGTCGGCCCAGCAGGTGGCGAGGAACTCGAAGCCGTACAGCCCGACCTTCGCCGCCTCGGCGATCACGGGCCAGGGGGTCTCCTCGCGCTCGTCCCACTCGGCGGCGGCCGGGCGCACGACCTCGGCGGCGAAGCCGTGCACCCAGTCCCGCAGGTCCCGCTGTTCCTCGTTCAGGTCGAGCGAGAACTCGGCCATCGTCAGCCCTTGGGGATGTCGAACAGGTTGGCGATGTTGGCGGCGAGGCCGAGGTCGCCCTTGGCCTTCAGCTTGCCGGTCATGAACATCATCACCGGGTTCGCGCCGCCGGAGACGATCTTCAGGAACTCCAGGGGGCCCATGGTGAGGCTCAGCTTGGGGTCGTGCTGCGGGGTCTCGTTGACCGTGCACGCGCCGTCGGCGACGACGATCTCGTAGGTGTCCGTGCCGCCGTCGGGGCGGCCCGTGATGCCCCAGTGGATCACCGCGTTGGTGGAGCCGGCCCGGTCGGCGCGGAACAGCGTGGGCATCCGGCCGAAGACCTCGCTCAGGACCTTGCCGCGCAGCTCGCCGGACATCACCTCGACGATCTTGTCGTCGGGGGTGGACTTGACCAGCTGGGCGAACTCCTTGGGGCCGTAGTTGGCGAAGTTGGCCGGGTCGAAGTCAGTCATGGAAAGGAACCTCTCGAGCGGCGACTGTGGTTACTCTAGCGTAACCTTACGCACGAGTAGGTATGCTCGCAAGGTGTCCAGCACCCCCACCTTCAAGCGCCTCCCCCGGGCCGTACGCGAGCAGCAGATGCTCGACGCCGCCGTCCGGGTCTTCTCCCGACGCGGCTTCCACGCGGCGAGCATGGACGAGATCGCCGAGGACGCCGGCATCTCCAAACCCATGGTGTACGCGTACCTGGGCAGCAAGGAGGAGCTCTTCGTCGCCTGCCTGCACCGCGAGGGCACCCGCATGATGGAGGCCATCGCCGGGGCCGCCGCCCCCGACCTCGATGCTGACGAGCGGCTCTGGCGCGGCCTGCGCGCGTTCTTCGGCTTCGTCGGGGCGCACCGCGACGGCTGGGCGGTGCTCTACCGGCAGGCCCGCGGCTCCCAGCCGTTCGCCGGGGAGCTCGCCGCCATGCGGGCCCGGCTCGTCGAGGTGGTCGCCGGGATGCTCGACCACGCCCTGCGCGCCCGGGGCCGCGAGGTGGGCGCCACCGACCTGGAGGTCGTCGCGTACGCCCTGGTCGGCGCGAGCGAGTCGCTGGGCGACTGGCTCGCCGACCACCCGGAGGCCGACCCGGAGAAGACCGCCACCCGGATGATGAACGTCGCCTGGCTCGGCGCCGACCAGCTCCTCCGCGGCGTCACCTGGCACCCCGAGGGGTAAGGAAGGGCACCTTGTTAACGCTTTCCGTATAGGAAGGGCCCCCTGTTAACACGCCTGGCGGGAATGTCGGTGGGGTGCGCGAGGATGGGCGGGTGCTCGACGGCATCGACGACATCGACTGGGTGCGGCTCGGCCACGCCTACGGCTCGGCCGGGGACGTGCCCGGCCTGCTCCGCGCCCTGCGCTCGCCCGACGAGGAGGAGCGGCAGGCCGCCTTCGGCGCGCTCTACGCCAACATCTTCCACCAGGGCTCACGCTACGAGGCGTCGGCGTACGCCGTGCCGTTCCTGCTGGAGCTGCTCGCCGACCCGGCCACCCCCGACCGGGAGCTGGTGCTCTACCTGGTGACGGCGCTCGCGGTGGGCTACGACGAGCGGTGGCTGCCCGAGGGCGTCCCGGTGGCCGAGTTCCGCCGGGCGGCCGACGGCGGGCGGGAGCTGCTCGCCGCCAAGCCGCCCCCGTGGCACGGCGACGACGAAACCCAGAAGGAGTACGTCGAGTGGGCGTACGTGGAGTCGCTCGACGAGGCGGATCAGCAGCGCCTGTGGGCGTACATCGAGCTGGCCGTCTACGACGCGGTGCGAGCCGGCGTGCCCCTGTTCCGTGACCTGCTCACCGACGCCGACCCGGGGCTGCGCGCCGGGGCGGCGTACGCGCTCGCCTGGTTTCCGGAGGACGCGGCCGGCAGCCTCCCGGCGCTCGTCGCGGCGGCCGGGGCCGCACTGGAGGTGGACGAGGACGAGGCGGCGACCGTCCTGGTGGCCGCCGGGTTGCTCGGTGCCGCGCCCGACGCCGGGCTGCTGACCGACGCGCGCCCGGTGATCCGCTGGGCCGCCGCGGTCGGTCGGGCCCGGGTGCTCGGTGCCGATGCCGACCAGGCGACGGTCGACGAGCTGCTCGGCTGGACGGCCGCCGGCCCGGGCAACCGGCTGACGGCCGACGGGGCCGAGGTGCCGTTCCTCGACGGCGACCTCAACGGGTACGCGGGGCTGTCCCTGCGCCTGCTCGGGCCACGGCACACCGATCGGGCGTTCGACGCGCTGCTCGACCGGCTGCCCGCCGTCACCGGTGAGCAGGCGTTGCCGGTGACGGCCGAGGCCCTGCGCCTGGCGTTCCCCGAAGGCAGCCTGCCCTCGGGGGTGCCGTGTGCGGCGCTGGCTCCCCGGCAACGGCGGCTCGTCGAGCTGCTGGCCCGGTCGCCCGAGGCGTGGCTGTTCGGCGACTCGACGTTCGTCAACTTCAGCCTGCTCGTCGGCGACTACGGCCTGCCGCGCAGCCGGGAGGCGATGCTGGCGTACCTCGAAGGCGTTCCGACCTGACCCTCGACGGTCCGCTCAGCGGGGCCGGCCGGCGGCGCGTCGGCGGGCGCGGAGCCGAAGCCAGCGGGCGGCCTCCAGCAGGCCGGTGATCGCGACCGACAGCCCGATCCCGGCCAGGATGCCCTTGACCGGCTCCCGCTCGAAGGCCAGCCCGCCGAAGTAGCCGAGCAGCCCGCAGTACGCCGCCCAGGTGCCGGCCGCGAGCGCGTCGAAGAGCACGAACGACCGCAGCGGATAGCGGACCGCGCCCATCGTCAGGGTCACCGCCGTGCGCCCGCCGGGGACGTAGCGGGCGGTGGTGAGCATCATGCCGCCGCGCCGGTCGACTGCCCGGCGGGCCCACTCGGATCCGGCGCGCCGCCGGCTGTCCGCCGGCAGCCGGGCCAGCCGGTGCGCGCCGCCGCTCCGGCCGATGGCGTACGACAGGTGGTCGCCGGCCAGCGCGCCGCACGCGGCGAGCACGATCACCATCGTCAGGTCCGGCTGCCCGCCGACCGCGAAGACCCCGGCGGTCACCACGATCGTCTCGCCGGGCACCGCCGGGAAGACGGCGTCGACCGCGGTGACCGCGAAGATCACCAGGTAGACCCACGGCGAGGTGACCGTGTCGTGGAGCAGGCCGAGGACCGACTGCATGCCCTCATGCTCTGCCGTCGCGGCGTTAAGAAGGGGCCCTTCCTATACAAAAGGCGTTAACAAGGTGCCCTTCCTTACAAGCTTGCCCTCGGCGGTGGGGGAGTGGGAGGTGAGCGTCACCGGGGCACCCAGCGCTTCCTCGACCGCCGCCGGCCAGTCGGCCGGAGGGCCGTCGTCGTAGACCGGGCGGGCCGCGAGCAGGCGGGCGGTGAGGGCGGCCTGGCGGTCCAGGTCGCCGGGCGGGCCGGGCTCCAGGCGGTCGGTGCCGTCGTAGCGGCGGCAGATCCGCAGCCCCCGGTCGGCCAGGTCGAGGTGGGTGAGGGCGAGGCTGTCGACGCCGCCGGCCGCGTCGAGGGCGTACCGGTGGGCGACCGCGTCGAAGTGGCCGAACCGGAACCGCCCCTGCCACGGGTTGGTGGCGTTGTGCGCGTCGGCCAGCGACAGCGCCGGGTCCTCGGTGACCAGCGGGCCGGGGCCGTGCCGGGTGGTGGTGACCCGCAGCACGCCCAGCCGCTCGGCGGTGCCGGCGAGCCCCGCCTCGGCGAGCAGGCCCTCGGCGTTGGCGAACGTCGTGGTGCTCCACGTCGTGTACGGGTGGAAGCCGTGCCACTCGTCGAGCAGCACCCCCTGCGCCCCCTCGAAGACGCAGGTCCCGGCGCGCAGCACCCCGGCCAGGTGGGACCGGTCGACGATCGCCACCCGGTCGCCGAACGCGGTGAACGCGGGCAGGCAGTCGTCGACGGGCGGGGCGTCCAGCGGGCCGAGTTCGGCGGTGAGCCGGTCGCGCAGGGCGGCCAGCCGGCGGCGCAGCACGGCCGGGGTGCGGCAGTCCGCCACCCGGGGCGCGGAGTCGGGGTGGGCGAGCCCGTACGCGACGGCCTCGCCCACCCCCAGCCCGCAGGAGCCGTGCCGGTCGGCTCCGCGGGCCAGCTCGCGGGCCCGGTTGGCGGCCCGGTGGTACGGGGTGGCCAGCAGCGCCTCCCCGTCGACGGTGAGCCTGTCGAGCGCGTCGGGCACGCCCACCGTGGCGAGGTGGTCGGCCTCGGCGGCCAGGGCGAGCGGGTCCACCACCACGTGCCGGGACAGGTGGGTCCGCACGCCGGGGCGGAAGGTGCCCGCCCCGAACTGCGCGAACGTGTGGTGCCGCCCGTCGCGCAGGACGACGTTGTGTGCCGCCTGCGCGCCCCCGTTGAAGCGGATCACCGTGTGGACGGGCCGGGTGGCGCAGAGCCAGTCCACGACGGTGCCCTTGCCTGCGTCGCCGTAGCCGAGGTCGACCACCAGCACGTGGTTCACAGCCGGGTCACCCCACGGGTGGGCGGCGTCGACGGGGCGGGCAGCGTGGCCACCTGGTCGCGGGTGCCCCGGCCGAGGCGGGCCAGCGCCTTCGACACGGTGCCGGTGGCCTTCGAGCCGGCCTTCTTGAGGTCGGCCAGGCCCTGGTCGAGGTCGACGGCCTGCTCGCCGAGGCCGACGGTGAGGGCGATGGTCTCGCAGACCGCGTCGAGGTCGTCGAGCACGACGGCGTTCTGCCCGAGCAGGTCGCGCCAGAAGTCCAGCACCTTCGTGTTGCCGGCGTAGCTGCTGCCGGCGGGGAGCAGGTAATAGGTGTCCCAGCGCCGGGTCACCTCGTCGACGATCTGCAGCAGCGGCACGTCCTCGCGGAGGTCGTCACCGATGAGCCGGCTCACCTGCCGCCGGTCCACCCGGGGGTAGGCCAGCTCGTCGCCGATGATGAACAGGTAGCCGCGCCGGCCCCGCTTCTCCCAGCAGTCGGTGGCGGTGTGCCGGGCCATGAAGTACATGGCCAGCTCGTACGACTCGGTCATCTGGCCGCCGCCGCCACCCTCCAGCACGATCCGGCCGAGGTCGTCGTCCATCCGGTTGTCCGACTCGAACTGCCCGACCTGCAACGGCACCTGGTCGCAGGTGGCGTCGCCGATCGCGCCGAACATGATCTGCGGGTCGCGGGCGTACCCCTGGCGGAGCAGGAGCCCGAGCAGCTGCGGCAGCTTGGCCTGGAGGGTGCGGGGCACGTTCCGCATGGAGCCGGTGACGTCGAACAGCACCGTGATGGCCGTCGACTGCGGGTGCTCGGCCGAGTCGCGGCTCTCCCGCATCGCGTCGCGCGGGTCGAGCGCCGGGTGCACCTTGCGCGCCCCGCTGTCGCTGTACGCGAAGGCGCTCTTGCCGGTGGCCCGGCGGTACCGGTCGGCGGCGTCGTACACGTCGGTGGACCACATTCCACTGCCCATGGCAGCCTCCCTAGGGGTTGAGGGTGAAGGGTCGGAAGGTGCGCGGCCCGTAGAGCCGTTCGAGCACCTCGTCCAGTTCGCGCAGCAGTCGCCACGCGTCGTCGGGCCGGGACGGCAGCGCCGGGCGGCGGCAGCCGTGGGCGAAGGCGCGCAGCTCGCGCGGGGCCCGGTCGCCCATCAGCCACGCCATGCACGTGGCGGCCATCGCCAGGTCGGTGCCGGGCCCGCAGGCCCGCCGGGCGGCGACCTCCGGCGGGTACCAGTCCTCGTGGCCGGGCACCAGCGCGGGGATCGTGCCCCCGGTGGCGGCGGAGAAGCACCAGTCGACGAGCACCACGCCGTGCCCGTCGGGCTCGATCAGCACGTGCCGGGGCAGCACCGCGCCGTGCACGATGCCGGCCCGGTGGGCCAGGCCGAGGGCGACCAGCAGCCGCCGCCACATCCAGGCCGCGTCCCGGCCGTCGAGCCCGTCGGGGTACGCGCGGCGCACCTCGTCGAGGCTGTGCAGGCCGGGCGCGGTGGCCAGCACGCTGATCCGCCGTTCCGCCCCGGTGGCCGGGTCCCGGTGCCGGAGGGTGTCGACGAGCCGGGGCACGTACGGCAGGTAGCGGGGGTCGCCGCGTTCGGAGATGGTGCGCAGCGCGTGCTGCTCGCGGGCGACGAGGTCGTTGTCGGCGGGGTCGCGGGGCAGCTTGAGCAGGCGGTCCGACCCGACGTCGTAGAGGTCGGCGAGGTCGCCGGTGTGGGCGAGCGGGCCGAGCCGGTGGCCGCCGAGGACGATCGGGCCGGCACTGGCCCGCCCGGCCCGCCACCGGTTGGTGACCTGGACGAACGCGTCGGTGGCGGCGGCGCGTACGGCCGGGTCGAGCGCGCCCAGCCGGTCGGGGTGCAGGGCCGCGACCAGCTCGCGGTAGCGGTGGGCCGACGGGTCGGCGCCGAACAGGTCGGCGTCGGTGCGCGCGGCGGTGACCAGCCGGATCGCCTCGTGGGTGTTCACCGCACCGTCTCCTCCCGGGCGGGGCGCAGCAGCGCCGGGTGCAGCAGTCGGGCGTCGCCGGCCCGGTAGAGCTTGGCGCGGGGGCCGCCGCGCGTGCCGCCGCGTTCGGTGCTCGCGCCGGTGCTCTCCACGAAGCCCGGCACGGAGAGCACCTTGCGGTGGAAGTTGCCGGGGTGCAGCGGGTGCCCCCAGACGGTCTCGTAGACGGCCCGCAGCTCGCTGATGGTGAACTCGGTGTCGAGGAAGCGGGTGGCCAGCGGGGTGTATTCCAGCTTGGACCGGGCCCGCTCCAGGCCGTCGTCGATGATCCGGTCGTGGTCGAAGGCGAGCTGCCGGCTGCTCAGCGCGGTCACGGGCAGCCAGATCGCGTCGTCGGCGTCGCTGCCGGCGGCCGGGTCGGGCAGGTCGGGGGCGAACGCGAGGTAGGCCACCGAGACGATCCGCATCCGGGGGTCGCGGTCGGGGTCGCCGTAGCTGGCGAGCTGCTCCAGGTGGACGCGGCGCAGCCGCTCGCCGCCGAGGCCGGTCTCCTCGGCCAGCTCCCGCCGGGCCCCGGTCGCCAGGTCCTCCTCGGGGCGGACGAACCCGCCGGGCAGCGCCCAGTGGCCCTCGAACGGCGGCCCGCCCCGGCGGACGAGCAGCAGGTGCAGCGCGTCGGACCGGACGGTCAGGGCGACCACGTCGACGGTGACGGCCACCGCCGGGTAGGCCCGGGGGTCGTAGGCGGCGAGGAACTCCTGCTCGTTCACGGCGTCTCTCTCACTCTGAGAACATCTCAACGTGAGAACAACTTAGCGCACGAAAGAGTGAATGCCAAGCCCTGGCCCTCGTCAGCGCACGGAGCCCGCCAGGTGCGGCCTGCCGCTGCGCGCGTCGTGCAGGGCGAACTCCCAGGCCGGGCCGTCGGCGGTGGCGGTGAAGGCCACCGTGGACGGCAGCGGCACCGGCAGCTTGAACGCCACCTCGACCGTGTACGCCTCCGGCAGCCGGCTCTCCAGCGCGGCCAGGCAGCGCGCCTTGCTCCACATGCCGTGCGCGATCGGGCGGGGGAAGCCGAACAGCCGCGCCCCCAGCCGGGAGGTGTGGATCGGGTTGTGGTCGCCGGAGATTCGCGCGTAGTCGGTGCCGACCCGCGGCGGCACCCGCCAGGAGGCGGTGGCGGCCGGCGCGGCGGGCCGGTCACCCCGGTCGCGCCGCGCGCCGCCGCCGGCCGTGCGCTCCCTGCCGAGGTACGTCGACACGCCGCGCCACACCTCCGCCCCGCCGGCCGCCCCGACCAGCACCACGTCGACCTGCCGCCCCCGCTCGTGCGGGCGCAGGTTCTCGGCGTACGCGCGGAAGTCCAGCGGCTCGCCGGCCTCGACCGGCCGGCGCACGGTGATCCGGTTGGCCACGTGCACCAGCCCGACCAGCGGCAGCGGGAACTGCGGCGCGGTCATCAGCCGCAGCGCCAGCGGAAACCCCAGCACGTGCGGGTACGTCCCCGGGAGCCGGTCGGCCAGCCGGAACCCGCACACCCGGTCGTAGTCGGCCAGGTGCGCCCGGTCGACGGCGACCCCGGCGACGGCCAGCTCGACCTGCGGCAGCGCGTCGCCCCGGCGGCGACCCGGGCCGGGCAGCGCCCCGAGCAGGGCCCGCCGGTAGAGCGGGCCGGCCTGCGGCAGCCGGGGCAGCTCCAGCAGGGTCCGGCCCTGCGTCTCCGCGTCGGTCATCACGCCCCCAGCAGGCTCTGGCCGCAGACCCGGACGACGTTGCCGCTGACCGCGCCGCTCGCCGGCCAGGCCAGCCAGCCGATCGTCTCGGCGACGTCCACGGGCAGGCCACCCTGGGCCATGCTGTTCATCCGCCGGCCCGCCTCCCGCACGACGAGCGGGATGCGGGCGGTCAGCCGGGTCTCGATGAACCCGGGGGCGACCGCGTTGACGCTGATCCCGCGCTCGCGCAGCGCCGGGGCGAGCGACTGCACCAGCCCGATCACGCCCGCCTTGGAGGTGGCGTAGTTGGTCTGGCCCCGGTTGCCGGCGATCCCGGCGATCGAGGAGACCGAGACGATCCGGCCGCCGGCCGGGATCAGCCCGCGCTCCAGCAGCACGTCGTTGATGCGTTCCTGGCTGGACAGGTTGACGTCGATGACGCTGTCCCACCGGTCGGCGTCCATCCGGCCCAGCGTCCGGTCCCGGGTGATGCCGGCGTTGTGCACCACCACGTCGACCCGGCCGTGCCGGGACGCGAGGTGGTCGGCGAGCCGGGTGGGCGCGTCCGGGGCGGTCAGGTCGAGCTGCACGGCGGTCCCGCCGATCTCGTTGGCGACGGCGGCCAGCTCGTCCCCGGCGGCCGGGATGTCGAGCGCGACGACCTGCGCGCCGTCGCGGGCCAGCACCCGGGCCAGGGCCGCGCCGATGCCCCGGGCCGCCCCGGTCACCAGGACGACCTGGCCGTCGAGCGGCCGGTCCCAGTCGGCCGGCGGGTCGGCCGCGCCGGCGCCGACCCGGACGACCTGCCCCGAGACGTACGCGGAGCGGCCCGAGAGCAGGAACCGCAGGGTGGCCTCCAGGCCGGTGGCCGTGCCGGCGTCCCCGTGCGCCGTGACGTGCACGAGCTGGGCGGTGACGCCCCGGCCGAACTCCTTGCCGATGCTGCGGGTCAGCCCCTCCAGGGCCCGCTGGGCGGTCGCCTCGCGCGGCGTGCCGCACTCGTCGGGCGGGGTGCCGAGCACGATCACCCGGCCGCCGGGCAGCACCGAGCGGGCGCGCGGGTGGAAGAAGTCGTAGAGCTGGCGCAGGCCGGTGGAGTCGGCGACGCCCGTGGCGTCGTACACCAGGGCCCCGAAGCGCTCCTGGGCGTCGGCGGTGGCCGGATCGCGCAGCTCGACCCCGGCGGCGGTCAGGATCGTGCCGACCTGCCCGGCGAGCCGGCCGCCGGTGGCCGAGCCGAGCAGGGCCGGCCCGGTCAGTAGCGGGTCCCCCGGGGTGTGCCGGCGCAGTCGTGGCGGGTCGGGCAGCCCCAGGCGCTTGACCAGCGCGCGGCCGGCCCCCGATCGGACGAAGCTCGCGTACCTGTCGGTCATAGGCGTAGCCTACTGGCCAGTAGGTTGTGGGCAAGTCCTGAAACGGAGGCGGGATC
The DNA here is from genome assembly GCF_020873825.1 of Micromonospora sp. DH13. Taxonomy (NCBI): domain Bacteria; kingdom Bacillati; phylum Actinomycetota; class Actinomycetes; order Micromonosporales; family Micromonosporaceae; genus Micromonospora; species Micromonospora sp. DH13. The sequence goes on along the minus strand of NZ_JAHWGR010000013.1, from coordinate 133,509 downwards.
GTGCAGAGCATCCGGCGGGTCGCGGTCATCGGCGGCAACCGCATCCCCTTCGCCCGGTCCAACTCGCGGTACGCCAGCGCGTCCAACGCCGACATGCTCGGCGCGGCCCTCGACGGGCTCGTCGCGCGGTTCGGGCTGGCCGGGCAGCGGGTCGGCGAGGTCGTCGCCGGGGCGGTGCTCAAGCACTCCCGGGACTTCAACCTCACCCGCGAGGTGGTGCTCGGCTCGAAGCTCGACCCGCACACCCCGGCGTACGACATCCAGCAGGCGTGCGGCACCGGCCTGGAGGCGGCGATCCTCGTCGCCAACAAGATCGCCCTCGGGCAGATCGAGGCCGGCATCGCCGGCGGCGTCGACACCACCTCCGACGCCCCGCTGGCCGTCAACGAGGAGCTGCGCCGCACCCTGCTCCGGCTCAACTCCGCCCGCACCCTCGGCGAACGGCTGAAGATCGCGGCGAAACTGCGTCCGCTCCAGCCGTTCCAGCCGGAGATCCCGCGCAACGCCGAGCCGCGCACCGGGCTGTCGATGGGCGAGCACGCCGCCCGCACCGCCCTGCGCTGGAACGTCGACCGGCAGGCCCAGGACGAGCTGGCGCTCCGCTCCCACCAGCGGCTCGCCGCCGCGTACGACCGGGGGTTCTTCGACGACCTGCTGACCCCCTACCTGGGGCTGAACCGGGACCAGAACCTCCGCCCCGACACCACCATGGAGAAGCTTGGCTCGCTCAAGCCCGTCTTCGGCCACCGGGGCCCGGACGCCGAGCAGGCGACCATGACCGCCGGCAACTCCTCTCCGCTCACCGACGGCGCGTCCACGGTGCTGCTCGCCTCGGAGGAGTGGGCGGCCGAGCGCAACCTGCCGGTGCTCGCCTGGTTCTCCTGGTCGGAGACGGCGGCCGTCGACTTCGTGCACGGCGACGAGGGGCTGCTGATGGCCCCCGCGTACGCGGTGCCCCGGATGCTGGCCCGCGCCGGGCTGACGTTGCAGGACTTCGACTACTACGAGATCCACGAGGCGTTCGCCTCGCAGGTGCTGGCGACGCTGGCCGCCTGGGAGTCGCCGGAGTTCTGCAAGGACCGGCTCGGCCTGGACGCCCCGCTCGGGTCGATCGACCGGGACAGGCTCAACGTCAACGGCTCGTCCCTGGCCGCCGGCCACCCGTTCGCCGCCACCGGCGGGCGGATCGTCGCCACGCTGGCCAAGCTGCTCGCCGAGTCCGGCTCCGGGCGGGGGCTCATCTCGATCTGCGCGGCCGGCGGCCAGGGGGTCACGGCGATCCTGGAGCGCTGACGCCCGGCCCCGCCTGCCCCACCGCGCCGCGCCGGGCCTCGCCGGGCCTCGCCGCAGCTCGCCGCGCTGACCCGCCGCCGTCCGGCCGTCCGGTGCCGGGCGGCCGACGTTCACCGGGCGTTCAACTCGGTGTGTGGCTGTGGTGGCCTCGGGCCGGCAGGGTGGCCGGCGATGGACATCAGCGCAGCCGGGGCGACACCGGACCTGTCCGTGGTCGTCCCCATGTACAACGAGCAGGACGTCGTCGCGGTGTTCGTCGAGCGGCTCCGGCCGGTGCTCGACGGCACCGGCACCACGTACGAGGTGGTCGCCGTCGACGACGGCAGCCGCGACGCCACGGCCCGGCTGCTGCTCGACCACGCCCGGTCCTGGCCCCAGCTCCGGCTCGTCCGGCTGCGCCGCAACAGCGGCCACCAGGCCGCCCTCACCGCCGGCCTGCACCGGGCCCGGGGCCGCTGGGTGGTCAGCATCGACGCCGACCTCCAGGACCCGCCCGAGGTCATCCCCGAGATGCTGGCCACCGCCCGCGACCGGGGCGTCGACGTCGTGTACGGGGTGCGCGCCGACCGCAGCACCGACACGCCGTTCAAGCGCGGCACCGCCGGCCTGTACTACCGGCTGATGCGGCGCATCGTCGGCGCGGACCTGCCCGCGCAGGCGGGCGACTTCCGGCTGGTCAGCCGCGACGTGGTGGAGGTGCTGCGCCGGCTGCCTGAGCGCACCCCGGTCTACCGGCTGCTGGTGCCCTCGCTCGGCTTCGCCGCCGCCGAGGTGCGCTACTCCCGCGCGGCGCGGGCGGCCGGGGAGACGAAGTACCCGCTGCGCCGGATGATCGCGCTGGCCTGGGACAGCACGGCGAACTTCACCGCCGCGCCGCTGCGGCTGGCCACCTGGCTCGGCGTGGTCAGCTTCGCGGCCTGCCTGGTGCTGGCCGTCCTCGGCCTGGTCGCCTACGCCGACGGCGCGACCATTCCGGGCTGGACCTCGCTGTTCGTGGCGGTGCTGCTGTTCAGCGCCGTCCAGCTGATCTGCCTCGGGCTGCTCGGCGAGTACGTCGGCCGCATCTACCGCACGGTGCAGGACCGCCCCACCCACCTCGTCGGCTTCGACTCCGCCGAGGTGCCCTTCGAATCCGGCGGGGTCCCCTTCGGCTCCGGTGGCGCATCCGGCCCCGGCGGGGTGCCCGTCGACCCGGCCGGGGCGTCCGACGCGCCGGCCGTGGCGGTGGCGGCTGGCCGGGCCGGTGACTGAACCGGCGGTGCTGACGCAGGGCCCGCCGGTGGCGTCGGACGCGCCCGCCCCGCACGACGCACCGACGGGTCGGGGCGGCCCGCCGGCCCGCCGGGTCGCGGCGGCCCTCGCCTGGGCCACGGTGCTCGCCGCGCTGGTCGCCGGCTGGTGGTGGACGGGCACCCCGGGCGGCGACGTCGCCCGGTACGTCGCGTACTGGTCGCTCGCCCTGGTGCTGCCGGGCACGCTCGTGCACCGGGCGCTGCGGGGCAGCCGGGGCAACCTGCCGGAGGACCTGGGCTACGGCGCCGCCGTCGGCCTGCTGCTGGAACTCGCCGCCTGGGCGCTCGCCACGGCCACCGGCACGCAGCCGGCGCTGCGCTGGTGGCCGGTGCCGGTGCTGGCGCTGTTCGTCGCGGTGCCCCGGCTGCGCCGGCACTGGCGGATCGCCCGGCCCCGGCCGCTGCCGCTGCGCTGGACGACCGCGGTCGCCGGGGTGCTGGTCCTCGTCGTGGCCTGGGCGGCCGTGGGCTGGCGGGCGAACCCGCTGCCGCCGGTGGACCACGTCTACTACCAGGACCTGCTCTACCACCTGGGGCTGGTGCACGAGCTGACCCGGACCATGCCCTTCGAGCTGCCGCAACTCGCCGGGGAACCGCTGCGCTACCACTATCTGGTCGACGCGCACCTGGCCAGCGCCAGCATGATCACCGGTACGGCACCGGCGACGATCCTGCTCCGGCTGTGGCTGGTGCCGGTCGCCGCGACGGCGGTCGTCGTCACCGCCGGGCTGGCCCGGGACCTCAGCGGGCGCTGGTGGGCCGGCCCGGTCGCCGCGGCGACGGCGTACCTCGGGGTGTCGCTCTCCCTCGGCTCCGCCGCGACGGCCAGCGGCACCCTCCCGCTGTCCGTGGAGAGCCCCTCGCAGACGTACCTGCTGCCCCTGCTCCTTCTGCTCACCGGCGTCTGCGCGGACGTGGTGCGCGGCCGGCGGCCCGGGTGGGGGTGGGCGCTGGTGCCGGCGGCGGGCCTGGCCGTCGCCGGGGCCAAGTCCAGCGGCCTGCCCCCGCTGATCGCCGGCGTGGCGCTGGCCGGGGTGGTCGTCGGTTGGCGGGCCCGCCGGGTGCCGTGGGCGGCCGGGTCGCTGTTCGCGGTGCTGGTCGCGGCGATGGCCGTCGGGTACCGGCTGTTCGCCGGGGGAGGCGCGGGGGTGCTCTCCCCGCAGGTGTTCGGGGTGCTGCGGTTCCTCGCGCCGTGGCGGGCGACCGTCGGCGCGGGCGGGGGCATCGCGGCGGGCGGCCTGCTGCCGCCGGGGCTCGCGGCGGCCGGCGCGGCCGGGTGGCTCTTCGCGCTCGCCGTGCTGGGCTGGTGGCTGGCGCTCCAGGCGCCCCGCTTCGTCGGCGTGCTGCTCCTGGCCCGCCGGGGCACCCGGGTCGACCCGGCGGCATGGCTGCTGGCCGGGGCGCTGCTGGCCGGGGCGGGCGGTGCCTGGTCCTTCTTCCACCCGTCGGTCAGCCAGCTCTACTTCTTCATGGCGATGGTCCCGTTCGGGGCGCTGCTGACCGCGTGGCTGCTGGCCGAGGCGCGCCCGTGGTGGCCGGTCGTGGCGGTCGCGGCGACCGTGGGCGCGGCGGCCCAGTGGCTGCTCGACCCGCTGGCCCCGTCCGAGCGGACCCGGCGGGCCTGGCTGTGGGCGATGGCCGTGCCGGCGGGCCGGGTGCTGTTGTTGGCCGGCGTCGCCGCGCTGCTGGCCGTCCTGCTCGCCGCGCTGCGCGCCCGGCGAGACCAAAGCCGGGGCGGGCGGCCGGCGGGGGCGTCGTGGCGTGCCCGGGCGGCGGTGGCCGGGGTCCTCGCCGCGCTCTGCGGGGCGAGCGTGGCCGGCGGCCTGGAGTGGACCGCGCGCCGGATCGGGGACCCGCCCCGGGCGCTCACCGCCGCCGAACGGCCCTGGGCGCTCACCCGGGACGAGGCGCGGGCCGCCCTCTGGCTGGACGCCCACGCCGGCCCGGCGGACGTGGTGGCCACCAACGTGCACTGCCGGCCGGTGCGGACCGTCCCGCACTGCGACGCGCGGGCCTTCTGGGTGAGCGGGCTGGGCGGCCGGCGGACGCTCGTGGAGAGCTGGGGCTACACGGACGAGGCCCTGGCCGGGCACGCCCGCGACGGTTTCTCGTACCCCCGGCAGCCCGCCCCCGACCCCGAGCTGTTCGCCCGCAACGAGCGGCTGTTCACCGCGCCGACCGCCCCCGAACTGGACCGGGCGCACCGCGAGGACGGCGTGCGGTGGCTGCTCGCCGACTCGGCCGCCGGCCCGGTGTCGCCGGAGCTGGCCCGGCTCGCCGAGGTGGGGTTCGTCGCCGGCCCGGTGACCGTGTACCGACTGCGCTGACGGTCACCGGCCGCGCTGGCGGCGTGCCGGCTGCGCTGACCGACCTCTACCGGTAGAAAACCGCACGAAACCTCACATTCCAGTTCCGATCTCCAGAAGATGAGGGCAGCTCCTGTCCCTTTTCTGGAGGTTTGACGTGAAAATACCTCGTTGGGCCTTGGCGGCGCTCTCCGGCGCAGCCCTGGCCCTGCTTCCCGCCGTGGCGGCCCAGGCCGCCCCGATCGACACCGACCAGGGCACCCGGCTCATCGCCGACCGGTCCTCCGTCACCGGCCTCGGCGCTGGCTTCTGGGGTTCCGGTCTCCCGGGCTCCGGCGACGTGGCCCCCACGGGCCCCGCCCAGCCGCAGCCGCCCGTGGGCGACAGCCTGTGCCGCCCCGGCGTCCCGCCGAACGCGCCGCCGACCACCCAGTTCTACGACAACAACCCGCTGCTCGGCCCCGCCACGCTGCCCACCGCGCCGCCGGTCGGTCCGCTGCTCGCCGGCTACCAGCGCTTCGGTGGCCTCACCGAGTCGCAGTTCCTCCAGCAGTACGGCAACGCCACCCAGACCGCGTACGTCTATCCGCCCGCGAACGGCTTCGTCCTCGGCCCGAACGGGGTGCCGATCAAGGCGAAGCAGACCCTGCTGCCCGGCTACCGGCTCGACCGCTTCGGCTTCCCGGGCGGCGCGTTCCTCGCCCCGCTCGGCACCCCGTTCAGCGCCCGGTCGCTGCCGCCGTCGAACCTGAACACGCCGGCCGACGCGCCGCTGGCCAACTACCACGTCTACTGCGTGGTCAAGCCGTTCCCGGTGGACTCCGGGCCGATCGCCCCGTGGTTCGCCCAGCCGGGAATGGGCACCCAGTTCCAGCTCAACCCCGCGTACCTGCCGCAGGCCGGGGGCAACCTGAGCGTCACCTGGCTGCTCGCGCACGGTTTCCTGGTGGAGGAGAACCTGGAGGCGGCACCGTGCGCCGTCCCGCTCCAGCGCGGCGGCTTCCCGGCCGTCTGCTGACGACGAACCGGATGAACGGAGGTCGGGTGTGGACCGGCATCACGTACGCGCCGCGCTGCTGGCGGCCGGGTTGTCCCCGGACGCCTTCGAGATCGAGGGTGTGCACGAGCACGTGCCGGTCCCGCCCGACTTCTGGTTCCTGCGCCGCTCGCCCGACGGACGCTGGGAGATCGGCCTGTACGAACGCGGGACGCACGACGTCCGCCAGGCGTACGACTCCGAGGAGGCCGCCGCCGCCGGCCTCTACACGGCGCTGACGGGTCGGCCCGCGCCGTACTGATCCCTGTTGCCGGGCGTCCCTACTGTGGGTCCAGCCCGCCCGGACGTCACCGGCGGCACCCGTCAAGGAGTGGCCATGCCCGGTCGAGTCCTGCTCCGCCCCGCCCACCTCGCCCCCGTCGTCCTCGGCCTGGCCGTCGCGCTCGCTGCCGCCGGCTGCGCGTCCACCGCGACGGGTTCCGGGGGGTCCACCGCGAAGACGACCGTCACCGAGGCACCCGGCGACATGCCGGCCTCGGCCGCCGCTGGCTCCGGTTCCAGCTCCGGCGACAGCGGCACCGGCACCGGCTCGACGGGCGGCGGCTCCACCGGTGGTGGCTCGACTGGTGGTGGCTCGACTGGTGGTGGCTCGACTGGTGGTGGCTCGACGGGCGGCGGTTCCACGGGCGGCGGTTCGACCGGCGGCGGTTCCGGTAGCAGCAGCGGCGGCGGGTCCGGCACCAAGTCCAGCGGCCCCACCATCGGATACTTCCGGGTCGCCCAGAAGCCGACCTGCCCGGCCGGGACCAACGTCAACCCGATCGCCGGCACCCCGGTCGTCGTGGAGTGGAAGACCGGCAACGTCGACTCGGTGGCCCTCTCGGTCGACGGCCCCGGCGTGTACGGCGACAACTACCCGCCGGCCGGCAGCGAGACCCTGAACTTCCCCTGCTCCGGTGGCGAGGGCGACGTCCAGGAGCACACCTACACGCTGACCGTCCGCAACGCGCACGGCAAGCAGTCGAAGACCATCGTGGTGACCGCGAAGGTGCACGACATCCCGCGCGTCTGACCAGCGACGTCACGCCGGCCAGCCCCGCCGCCACGGGTGGGCTGGCTCGGGCGGCGGTCCGAGCGTGCGAGAGAATGAGGCACGTGACGACGATCCCGAACGTGCTCGCCCACCGGTACGCCTCGCCCGAACTGGTCGCCCTCTGGTCGCCGGAGGAGAAGGTGCGGATGGAGCGGCGGCTCTGGCTCGCCGTGCTCCGCGCCCAGCGGGACCTCGGCGTGGCCGTTCCCGACGGCGTGGTCGAGGCGTACGAGCGGGTGCTCGACGACGTCGACCTGGCCTCGATCGCCGAGCGGGAGCGGGTCACCCGGCACGACGTGAAGGCCCGCATCGAGGAGTTCAGCGCGCTCGCCGGGCACGAGCACGTGCACAAGGGGATGACCTCCCGGGACCTCACGGAGAACGTCGAGCAGCTCCAGGTCCGCGCGTCGCTGGAGCTGGTGCGGGACCGGGTGGTGGCCACCCTCGCCCGGCTCGCCCGGCTCGCCAACGAGCACTCCGGGCTGGTCATGACCGGCCGGTCGCACAACGTCGCCGCGCAGGCCACCACGCTGGGCAAGCGCTTCGCGTCGGCCGCCGAGGAGCTGCTGATCGCGTACGAGCGGCTGGAGGAGCTGATCGCCCGGTACCCGCTGCGGGGGATCAAGGGCCCGGTCGGCACCGCCGCCGACCAGCTCGACCTCTTCGACGGCGACGCCGACAAGGTGGCCGAGCTGGAGCGCCGGGTCGCCGAGCACCTCGGCTTCGCCCGGGTGCTGGACAGCGTCGGCCAGGTCTACCCCCGCTCGCTCGACTTCGACGTGCTCGCCGCGCTGGCCCAGGTCGCCGCCGCGCCGTCGTCGCTGGCCACCACGATCCGGCTGATGGTCGGCCAGGAGCTGGCCACCGAGGGCTTCAAGCCGGGCCAGGTGGGCTCCAGCGCGATGCCGCACAAGATGAACACCCGGTCCAGCGAGCGGGTGAACGGCTTCGCGGTGATCATCCGGGGTTACCTGTCGATGGTCGGCGAGCTGGCCGGCGACCAGTGGAACGAGGGGGACGTCTCCTGCTCGGTGGTCCGCCGGGTGGCCCTGCCGGACGCGTTCTTCGCCGCCGACGGGCTGTTCCAGACCTTCCTCACCGTGCTGGACGAGTTCGGGGCGTACCCGGCGGTGGTCAACCGGGAGCTGGAGCGCTTCCTGCCCTTCCTGGCCACGACGAAGATCCTGGTCGCGGCGGTGCGCCGGGGCGTCGGCCGGGAGGCGGCGCACGAGGCGATCAAGGAGCACGCGGTCGGCGTGGCGCTGGCCATGCGGGAGCAGGGCGCCACCGAGAACGACCTGTTCGACCGGCTGGCGGCGGACGACCGGCTGGGCCTGTCCCGCGCCGACATCGACGCGCTGATCGCCGACCGGACGGCCTTCGTGGGCACCGCCGGCGCCCAGGTCGACCGGGTGACCACCCGCATCGCCAAGATCGCCCTCACCCACCCCAAGGCAGCCACCTACACCCCACCCCCCATCCTCTGACCCACCCCGCCCCCACCCCCCGGTTCGCCCCGGTGATCAAGAGATTTGCGTCATGCTGGAGATCAACTCTGACACTTTTCTCTTGATCACCGACCCGACCCCGGCCGACCCCGGGCCGGGTGGGTGGGGGGTCACGCGTTGCGGGTGGGGGTTTCGGCGGCCGAGGAGAGGTTGGGGGCGCTCGCCGGTTCGGCTATGCCGCCCGGGGCCTCGGCGATCGCCGGGTCGTGTGCCGTGTCGGCGGCGATCATCGGCTGGTCCGGGGGCATGACGTCCGGGGTCTTGGCGGCCACGATGACCGCGGTACCGTACGCGCAGATCTCCATCCACATCTCGCCGCAGTCCCGGCTGTCGAAGCGCATGCCGATCACGGCGTTCGCGCCGAGGCGGCGGGCCTCCTCGCCGAGGCGGGCCACCGAGTCCGTACGCCAGCGGGTCAGGTTGTCCGGCGCCATGGGGTCGTACGCGCCGCCGCGGAGGTTCTTCACCCCCTCGCGGTACGGGTTGCGCGTCCTGGCCATCGAGGACACCACTTCGCCGAGGATCTGGCGGATCTCGTAGCCGGGCAGTTGATCCGTCGTCACGACCAGCACGGTTCTGATGCTGTCGCACCGGCGGGCGGCGGTTCGTCGGCCGTGGTCACCTGATCGGATGCTGCAAAAGGGGTCGGCGCGGACGGTCGGCGCTCGGCCGACCATCCGCGCCGAGGAGGGCGCTAACCGTCAGACACCGGCCACGGAGGTGATCCAGGCCCGGTTGTACGCGACACTGCCGTAGTTCTGGATGCTCACGCCGTCGGCGGTGGAGGCGACGCCCACCTGCTGGCCGTTGTAGAACTGCGGGCCGCCCGAGTCGCCCCGCCACGCGTTGCCGTTGACCGCGGTGCTCCGGATCGCCTGGCCGCCGTACGCGTCGGTGACGTTCGTGCTGGTCACCCGGACGCTGGCGGTCTTGAGCTGGCTGGACGCGCCGCAGCCGCTGTAGCAGGTCATGCCCCAGCCGTAGATCGTGTTGGTGGAGTTGACCGGCGGGTTGCTGCTGGCCAGCGAGACGGTGGAGGTGCTGACCGCGCTGGAGAGCCGCAGCAGCGCCAGGTCGTAGCGGGTGTAGGAGGCGCTCACGGTGCGGGTGGTGCCGCCGGAGGCGTAGTAGACGCTGCCGATCCGCACGGACATGGTGCCGCTGACGCAGTGCCGGGCGGTGAGCACCCACGTCGAGGCGATCACGCTGCCGGAGCAGGTGAAGGAGCCGTTGCTGAAGACGGCGGCGGCCCACGGTGCGGAGGAGACGGTGCCGCCGCCGATGATGGGCTGGGGGCCGGCCGGTGCGGCGGTGGCGGCGCTGGTGACGCCGAGGACGCCGGCCAGGGCGGCACCGGCCACGGCGAGCAGGGAACGGATGCGCATGGGGAGGTACTCCTTGCCTAGGACCCGGGGTCGCCGGGTCGGTCGTGCCGGCGGGCGCGGGGGTCACCCGCCAGGACTTCCATTGACCTGTATCGATGGATACTAGGGGTGGCCAATTCTGGCGGCAAGGCTTTGATCGAGACTAGCCGATGTAACAATTTGGCGACCACTGGCGTGGTGAACCGCCTGCTCCGGGACGTTTCGCGTGTGATCGGACACGGAGCGGCCCCGCGTTCCGCCGGTTATGTTGATCACTGCCTGAACCGCGCCCGGCCGGTGCGGCTGAGGCGGTATCTGCCAGGTAGGCTGGCTGCGCTCGCCCGTTGTGGGTCGGCACCCAACTGCGTACACAGTCAGGAGTGCCCAGTGCCTCGCGTCGTCGTCGACGTCATGCTCAAGCCCGAGATCCTCGATCCTCAGGGCCAGGCCGTCGCAAACGCGCTGCCCCGGCTCGGCGTCAGCGACGTCGCCTCTGTCCGGATCGGCAGGCGGATCGAGATCGACTTCACCGGTGAACCGGACCTGGACCGGGCCCGGGAGATCGCCGACAAGCTGCTCGCCAACCCGGTCATCGAGGACTTCACCGTCCGCCTGGTCGAGACCGACGAGACCGCGGGCGCGCACCCGTGACCGCCCGGGTCGGTGTGGTCACCTTCCCCGGCTCGCTCGACGACGGGGACGCGGCCCGTGCCGTCCGGATCGCCGGCGCCGAGCCGGTCCGGCTCTGGCACGGCGACCCGGACCTGCGCGGGGTGGACGCCGTCGTCCTCCCCGGCGGCTTCTCCTACGGCGACTACCTGCGCTGCGGGGCCATCGCCCGGTTCGCGCCGGTGATGGAGACCCTGGTGGACGCCGCCCGGGGCGGCCTGCCGGTGCTCGGCATCTGCAACGGCTTCCAGATCCTCTGCGAGGCCCACCTGCTGCCCGGCGCGCTGACCCGCAACCAGCACCTGCACTTCCGCAACCGCGACCAGGTCCTGCGGATCGAGGCGGCCGGCACGGCGTGGACGAACGCCTTCCAGGCCGGCCAGGAGATCCTCATCCCGGTCAAGAACGGCGAGGGCTGCTACGTCGCCGACGCCGCCACGCTGGACCAGCTGGAGGCCGAGGGCCGGGTCGTCGCCCGCTACGTCGGCGGCAACCCCAACGGGTCGCAGCGCGACATCGCCGCCATCACCAACCCCGCCGGCAACGTGGTCGGCATCATGCCGCACCCCGAGCACGCCGTGGAGGCGCTCACCGGCCCCTCCCTGGACGGCCTCGGCTTCTTCACCTCGGTGCTCAAGCACCTGGTGGGGGCGCCGGCGTGACCGTGCGCGGCACCAACGGTCGGCTCCACCGCCCCTGCGGCGGCGAGCGCAGCGAGGAGAGGTCATGACCACCCATCCGGACCCGGCGGTACGGGAGACCCCGGGCGGCCTTCCGGCCACCCAGGCGGAGCCCTTCGCGGCCACCGTGGCGCCGCAGGCCGGCCCGGTCGACCCGGCCGCCCGTCCCGGCGAGCCGGTCCACCCCGAGTCGTCCCGGCCCGTCCCGGCCGCCGACTGGGCGCACGGCCTGGACACCGTGCCGCGCGCCGTCGAAACCCCCGAGGAGCTCCAGCCGTACGCCGAGCTGGGCCTCCGCGACGACGAGTACGACCGGATCCGGCAGATCCTCGGCCGGCGTCCCACCCAGGCCGAGCTGGCCATGTACTCGATCATGTGGAGCGAGCACTGCTCCTACAAGTCGAGCAAGGTGCACCTGCGCCAGTTCGGCGAGAAGGCCCCGCCGAGCGACCGGCTGCTGGCCGGCATCGGCGAGAACGCCGGCGTGGTGCAGGTCTCCGACGAGCTGGCGGTGACCTTCAAGGTCGAGTCGCACAACCACCCGAGCTTCGTCGAGCCGTACCAGGGCGCGGCGACCGGCGTCGGCGGCATCGTCCGGGACATCCTCGCCATGGGTGCCCGCCCGGTCGCCGTCATGGACCCGCTGCGCTTCGGCGCGGCCGAGCACCCCGACACCGCCCGGGTGCTGCCCGGCGTGGTGGCCGGCGTCGGCGGCTACGGCAACTGCCTCGGCCTGCCCAACATCGGCGGCGAGGTCGTCTTCGACCCCTGCTACCAGGGCAACCCGCTGGTCAACGCCCTCTGCCTCGGCGTGCTGCGGGTCGACCGGCTGCAGAAGAAGGAAGCCACCGGCCCCGGCAACGTCGTGGTGCTGATGGGCGCCCGGACGGGCCGCGACGGCATCGGCGGCGTGTCGGTGCTGGCCAGCGCCACCTTCGACGAGGGCAGCGAGCAGCGCCGCCCGTCCGTGCAGGTCGGCGACCCCTTCATGGAGAAGCTGCTGATCGAGGCGTGCCTGGAGCTGTACGACGCCGAGCTGGTCGTCGGCATCCAGGACCTCGGCGGCGCGGGCCTGACCTGCGCGCTCACCGAGACGGCCGCGTCGGCCGGCACCGGCATGCGGGTCTGGCTGGAGCGGGTCCCGCTGCGCGAGGCGTCGATGGAGCCGCAGGAGATCCTGGCCAGCGAGTCCCAGGAGCGGATGCTGCTGGTCGTCGCCCCGGACAAGCTGGAGGCGGTGCTCAAGACCGCCGAGAAGTGGGGCGTCTGGGCCACCGCGATCGGCGAGGTCACCGCGCCGTCGCCGGACGGTCGGCCCGGCCGCCTGGTGATCACCTGGCGCGACCAGCTCGTCGTGGACGTCCCGCCGGGGTCGCTGGTCGACGACGGTCCGGTCTACGCCCGCCCGATGCGCGAGCCGGCCGACCTGATCCTGCTCCAGGCCGACCGCGCCGAGACGCTGCCCCGGCCGTCGACGCCGGAGGCCCTGCGCGAGACCGTGCTGCGCATGATCGCGTCGCCGAACCTCGCCGACAAGACCTGGGTCACCGAGCAGTACGACCGGTACGTGCTGGGCAACACCGTGCTCGCCCAGCCGGAGGACTCCGGCGTGATCCGCATCGACGAGCAGACCGGCCTCGGCGTGGCCCTGTCGCTGGACGGCAACGGCCGGTACGCCCGCCTCGACCCGTACCACGGCACCAAGCTGGCGCTGGCCGAGGCGTACCGGAACGTGGCCGTGACCGGCGCGAAGCCGATCGCCGTGACCAACTGCCTCAACTTCGGCTCGCCCGAGGACCCGGGCGTGATGTGGCAGTTCGCCGAGGCCGTGCGCGGCCTGGCGGACGGCTGCCTGGAGCTGGGCATCCCGGTGACCGGCGGCAACGTCAGCTTCTACAACCAGACCGGCGCGGCGGCGATCCACCCCACCCCGGTGGTGGGCGTGCTCGGCGTGCTGGACGACGTGGCCAGCCGGGTGCCGATGGGCTTCGTCCCGCGCACCGGCGGCGACCACGACCAGCTCTTCCTGCTCGGCGAGACCCACGTGGAGCTCTCCGGTTCCGAGTGGGCCTGGGTGACCCACGAGCACCTCGGCGGCATCCCGCCGCAGGTCGACCTGGGCCGCGAGCGGCAGCTGGCCGACCTGCTGGCCGAGGCGGCCCGGGTCGGGCACCTCAGCTCCGCGCACGACCTCTCCGACGGTGGTCTCGCGCAGAGCCTGGTCGAGTCCTGCCTGCGGCGCGGGGTCGGCGCGGTGATCGCGGTGCCGGAGCAGTTCGCCGGCGGCTCGATGCCGTTCGTCTTCCTGTTCAGCGAGTCGGCCGGGCGGGCCCTGGTCTCGGTGCCGCGCGGCCACGAGAAGGCGTTCACCGCGCTCTGCGCCGAGCGCGGGGTGCCGTGGGAGTTCGTCGGCGTCACCGACCCGGCGAGCGGCGCGCTGGAGGTGCGCGACCAGTTCCGGATCGGCCTGGACGAGCTGTCCGCCGCGCACACCGCCACGCTGCCCCGGCTCTTCGGCGGGTCGGAGCCGGCCGAGTCGGCCGCCCCGACCGCGCGGGCCGCCGCTGCGGTGCCGGTCGCCGCTCCGCCCGCCGCCGTGACCCCGGCCCAGCCGGCTTCCGTGACCCCGGTGGAGCCCGCCGTCGCGGCGGCACCTGCCGCTGCGACGACGCCGGCACCGCCGGCCGTGGCGACGCCGGCCGACGACGAGGCACCGTCGGCAGCCGGGTCGCCTGCCCCGCAGGCTGCCGGAGCACCGGACGCGGACGCCGAGCCGGCCGGGCCCGGCGAGCCGACTGCCGCCGACGCGGCTGCCCCGGCCGCCACCGACCCGGCCCCGGGCGTCGACGCGGCGCAGCCGGCCGACGGTGGGACGCCGCCGGCCGGGGCCGAGCCGCAGCGGGTCGACGGCCCGGAGGCGACCGCCGGCTCCGACTCCGGTGAGGCAGGTCCGACGGCCGCGCCCGACCAGCGCTGAGGCGTGACCGCGACGGTCTACGTCCAGCCCGGCTCGGGTGCCCGGTTCGACTGGGGGCTGGCCGGCGCGGCGGAACTCGGCCGGGTCTGCGCCGTCCTGGTGGTGGTGGACGTCCTCTCGTTCACCACCGCCGTGGAGGTGGCGGTCGCCCGGGGCATGCGGGTGCACCCGTTCCCCTGGGGCGAGCAGGCCGCCGAGTACGCCCGCCGGGTCGGCGCCGTCGCCGCCGTGGGCCGTCGGCAGGCGACCCCGGACCAGCCGTGGTCGCTCTCCCCGGCGGCCCTGCGCACCGCGCCGGCCGTCGCCGACCTGGTGCTGCCCTCGCCCAACGGCTCGGCGATCAGCGCCGCCGCCAGCGCCACGGGCCTGCCGGTGGTCGCGGCCTGCCTGCGCAACGCCCGCGCCGTCGGGCGCTGGCTGACCGACCAGGGGTACGGCTCGATCGACGCCCCGGTCGGCGTGGTGGCCTCCGGGGAACGCTGGCCGGACGGCTCCCTGCGCCCGTGCGTCGAGGACCAGCTCGGGGCGGCGTGCGTGCTCGACGCGCTCTCCGGCGTCCCCGGCGGGCTGTCGGTGGAGGCGGCGATGGCGCTGGCCGCGCTCGCCGCCACGCCGGACGTCCCGGCCGCCGTGCGCGGCTGCGTCTCCGGCCGGGAACTCGTCGAGGGCGGCTTCGGCGGGGACGTGGAAGTGGCCGTCCAGGTCGGTGTGTCGGGCGTGGTGCCGGTGCTGCGGCAGGGCGTCTTCTCCGCGGCCCGGCTCTGAGCGGGGGACTCGGCTCACGCGTACCGACGAAGAAGGCGGCTCCGGGTTACCGGGCAGCCGCCTTCTTCGTCGTCGCGTTGCGCGGGCCGTGGCCCGCGTCGGTCAGTCGTCCAGCCAGTCCAGCCGGCGACCGCCCCGGTCCTGCTGCTGCGGGGGCGGCGGGCCGTCGGGCCGGCCCCGGCCTTGCTGCTGGGCCTGGTCGCCGTAGTAGCCGCCCTGCTGCTGGTCGTAGCTGGTGGGCTGCTGGTCGTAGCCGCGGTCGTCGTAGCCGCCGCCGCGCTGCTGCGGGGGCTCCTGACCGTAGCCGCCCTGTTGGCCGTAGCCGCTCTGCTGACCGTAGCCCTCGGCGCCGTAGCCGCCGCGCTGGTCGTAGCCGCCCTGCTGCTGGCCGGCGTCGTAGCCGCCGCCCTGCTGGCCGTGCTGGCCGTAACCGCCGCCGCCGTAGCCGCCACCGGTGGGCTCGGCCGCGCCGTAGCCGCCGGTGGGCTCGCCGCCGCGGCCGCCGTACTGCGGGGGCTCCGGCTGGCCGTAGCCGCCGTGACCCTGCTCCGCCTGGTAGGTGCTGGTCGGGTACGGGTCCGCGGCGGGCGGCGGGTAGGAGGAAGCGGTGTCGCCGGTGTACCGCCCCGTCGGCTCGTCGTAGCGCTCGCCGCCGTAGCCGCCACCGCCCTGGCCCGGGTACCCGCCGGCCGGCGCACCCGCGGGCGCGCCGTAGTCGCGGTTGCCGTAGCCGCCGCCGGAGGAGGTCGGCGCCGCCTCGGCACCGTACCCGCCGGGGTTGCCGTAGCCGCCGCCCGAGGCGGGTGCGGTGCCGTAGCCGCCGCCCGAGGCCGGGGCGGAGCCGTAGCCGCCGCCGGAGGCCGGGGCGGAGCCGTACCCGCCCGACGCGGGGGCGCTGCCGTAGCCGCCGCCGGAGGCCGGCGCGCCGCCGTAGCCGCCACCTGAGGCGGGGGCCTCGGCACCGTAGCCGCCGGGGTTGCCGTAGCCGCCGCCCGAGGCGGGCGCGTCGGCACCGTAGCCGCCGCCGGGGTTGCCGTAGCCGCCGCCCGAGGCCGGGGCACCGCCGTACCCGCCGCCGGAGGCCGGGGCGTTGCCGTACCCGCCGGCCGCGCCGTACCCGCCGGTCTGCGGCTCGTCGCCGTAGCCGCCGCCGGCCCAACCGCCCTGTTGCGGAGGGCCGCCTGCGCCGTACGGGGCCGGCGGAGCGCCGTAGGGGTCCGGCGGGACGTCGTCGACGACCGGCCGGTGCATCATCGTCGGGGCGTCGCTGAGCGAGGTGCCGCCGACCATCGTCGGGTCGGGCCCGGCACCGACCCGGTTCACGACCCGCGTCTGGTCGTCCGCCCCGCCGTACGCCCCCCGGGCGGCCGGGATCGCGCCCGCCGCCGCCGCGCCGCTCTTCGGCGCGTCGTCGACGTCGTCGCCGTTCTCCCGGCGCTTCATCCAGAGCAGCACGATGGTGCCGACGCCGATCGCCACGAACAGGCCGCCGAGCAGGATGAGCAGCCACGACATGCCGCTGTCCTCCTCGGTGGAGGCGGCGTTGTTGGCGGCGCCCGGGGCGGCCTCCGTCGGCTCCTCGGTGGCGTCGTCGGTGGCCTCGTCGGAAGGCAGCGGCTCCTCGCTGGCCGACGGGCTGGGGCTCGGGCTCACCTCGACCTTGATCGCGAGGCTGAGCCGCTGCCCGCTGATGCTCTGCCCGGCGCTGGCGGTGAAGGACTTCGTGACGCGGACGTCGCCCTGGATCGCGCCGATGCTGAGCCGCCCGGGAACGATGGGCTTGTCGGTGCTGCCGGTGAAGCTGAAGTTGCCGCTGCCGTTGCTGGTGGTCTCGAACTTCGCCCCGGTGCTGTCCTGGAGCATCACGATGGCGTTCGGCACCGCCTCGCCGTTGGCCGCCGCGACCACCTTGCCGGAGACCGACTTGACGGTCTGCGTCTGGGCGGGCGTCGTGGGTGCGGTCTTGCCCTTGACGTTGAGCTGGAAGCTACCGGTGGTGGAGTCCGACTTGTCGGGCTGCACCTGGACCGTCACGTTGATCCCGCCGGCGTCCGGCGCGCTGTCGCTGGCCTTGATCGTCAGGAGCTGGGTCCTCGGGGCCTGGCCGTTGAAGCTGATCTGGCCGCAGCCGCCCGTGCAGCTCACGCCGGCAGGCAGCCCGGTGAGGCTGATCTGGGCGCTCGCGTCGTCGTTGCTGGGCGTCACCTTGACGCTCACCGTGGCGTCGCTGCCCGCGTTCAGGTTGATCGAGCCGGGCGTGACGCTGACCTCGGCGGCCAGTGCGGGTGTGGCGGGGACGGCGAGCAGGGCGCCGATTGCCAGCGCCACGACCACACCCGCCCGCTGCTGCCAGGCACGTCGGTGTGTTGACACGTCCACCGCCTTCCGGTCTGACTTCCCTCCGCCGGCGGGGCGCCGGGCCGGGGATCATCACGGTACGAATACGCCGTCGGCAACTATGCCTTGTCTGACCGGATCGGCGCGACCCAGGGCCAGCGTCGAAAGCGCCGGAGGCGGGTCGTATCGTCCCGTCGTGTCCTCTCCGCACATTAAGTCCGCAGCGGTCGCCGAGGCGCTCGCCGCGCTCGACGAGGGTCGTACCCCCGAACGGCTGGTGTTCCGGGAGGCGGTCCGTGCCTTGTTGACCGCCCTCACGGAGCGTGCCCCCGGCCGATCGGTGGAGGTGCGTGTCCCACCTTACGGTGCAGTTCAGTGCATTCCCGGTCCCCGACACACCCGGGGAACCCCGCCGAACGTCGTCGAGCTGGATCCGACCACCTGGCTGGAGTTGGCGACGGGCCGGCGGAGCTGGGCGGACGCGGTCACCGAGGGTCGCGTACGGGTCAGCGGGGTCCGTGCGGACCTCTCCGCGCACCTTCCGCTCCACCTGGGCGAATAGTCCCCTCGCGCGAACACGGAGAGGAGGCGAATCGTGACTTTCTGTATTGACACCGATTCGCGTACACTGTCAGGCGACGACAGTGGTCCCGGCCGGGCAACGCGGACCAGCACATCCGTCCGGCCCGGCCAGTCCCGACCAGCATGAGGGAGCGGCAGGTGCCCCGAGGCGACGGCCGGCTGAGCCACGATCTCGATCCCCAACGACCCGGCCCCCAGGACGCCTGCGGCGTCTTCGGTGTCTGGGCGCCGGGGGAAGAGGTCGCCAACCTCACCTACTTCGGGCTCTACGCCCTCCAGCACCGTGGCCAGGAGGCCGCCGGGATCGCCGTCAGTGACGGCTCCGGGGTGGTGGTCTACAAGGATCTCGGCCTGGTGGCCCAGGTCTTCGACGAGCCGACCCTGGCCAGCCTGCGCGGGCACCTCGCGATCGGGCACGCGCGCTACTCGACGACGGGCGGCTCGACCTGGGAGAACGCCCAGCCGACCATCCGGTCCACCAGCGCGGGCACCACCATCGCGCTGGCGCACAACGGCAACCTGGTCAACACCGCCGAGCTGCAGCGCGAGGTGGCCGAGCGGGGCCTGGCCGCCGACGGCTCGACCAACGACACCTCGCTGGTGACGATGCTGCTGGCCAGTCGTCCGGATCTCTCGGTCGAGGCCGCCGCGCTGGAGGTGCTGCCCCAGCTGCGCGGGGCGTTCAGCTTCGTCTTCATGGACGAGTCGACGCTCTACGCCGCCCGCGACCCGCACGGCGTGCGCCCGCTGGTCCTCGGCCGGCTGGAGCGCGGCTGGGTGGTGGCGAGCGAGACCGCCGCGCTCGACATCGTGGGCGCGAGCGTGGTCCGCGAGGTGGAGCCGGGCGAGCTGATCGCCATCGACGAGAACGGTCTGCGCTCGGCCCGGTTCGCCGCGCCCGAGCCGAAGGGCTGCCTCTTCGAGTACGTCTACATCGCCCGCCCGGACGCCACCATCGCCGGGCGCAACGTGCACGCCGCCCGGGTGCAGATCGGCCGCCAGCTCGCCAAGGAGCACCCGGTCGAGGCCGACCTGGTCATCCCGGTGCCGGAGTCCGGCACCCCGGCTGCCATCGGCTACGCCGAGGAGTCCGGCATCACCTACGGCGCCGGCCTGATGAAAAACCCGTACGTCGGCCGGACGTTCATCCAGCCGTCGCAGACCCTGCGCCAGCTCGGCATCCGGCTGAAGCTCAACCCGCTGCGGGAGAACGTGCGGGGCAAGCGGCTGGTGGTGGTCGACGACTCGATCGTGCGCGGCAACACCCAGCGGGCGATCGTGCGGATGCTGCGCGAGGCGGGCGCGCTGGAGGTCCACGTGCGGATCTCCTCCCCGCCGGTCAACTGGCCGTGCTTCTACGGCATCGACTTCGCCACCCGGGCGGAGCTGTTGGCCAACGGGCTGGACAACGAGGGCATCCGGCGGTCCATCGGCGCCGACACGCTGGGCTATGTTTCGTTGCCCGGCCTCATCGCCGCGACCGAGCAGCCGAAGACCCGGCTCTGCCGGGCCTGCTTCGACGGGGAATACCCGATCGAGCTGCCGGCCGGGAACCTGATCGGCAAGCACGTGCTCGAAGGGGTGGGACGCCGGGTCGCCGATGCCCCGGACGCCCCCGGGCACGACGTCCCACCGCTCGTCGCCACTTCGGGCGGCGCGACCGTACACCGCCAATAGCACCGCCCGACGCGGGCCGACCGGCCACCGCCGGACCCCGCGAGAACCACAAAAGGGGAGAACCGTGACGCACGTTTCCGAGCGCAGCGGCACAGGAAGCAGCCCGACCGGCGCCGGCGGTGACCGCCAGCCCTGGACGGCCGGCAACGGCCGCCCGGCGCGCAAACGCTCGGTCTCGTACGCGGACGCCGGCGTCTCGATCGAGGCGGGCGACCGCGCGGTCGAGCTGCTCAAGTCCAAGGTCAAGCAGACCCGTCGCCCGGAGGTCATGGGCGACCTGGGCGGCTTCGCCGGCCTGTTCCGGCTGGACACCAAGAAATACAAGAACCCGATCCTGGCGTCCTCCACCGACGGGGTGGGCACCAAGCTGGTGATCGCGCAGCAGCTCGACATCCACGACACGATCGGCATCGACCTGGTCGCCATGGTCGTCGACGACCTGGTGGCCTGCGGGGCGGAGCCGCTGTTCCTGCTCGACTACATCGCCTGCGGTGAGGTCGTCCCCGACAAGGTGGCCGAGATCGGCGCGGGCATCGCCGACGGCTGCCGGTACGCCGGCTGCGCGCTGCTCGGCGGCGAGACGGCCGAGCACCCGGGCGTGCTGCGTCCGGACGAGTACGACGTCTCCGCCACGGGCGTCGGCGTGGTGGAGGAGAGCGAGATCCTCAGCCCGGATCGGGTGGAGATCGGTGACGTGGTCATCGCGATGCGCTCCTCGGGCCTGCACTCCAACGGCTACTCCCTGGTGCGGCACGTGCTGCTGGGCGCGGGCCGGATGCGGCTGGACGTGGTGATCGAGGACTTCGGCCGCCAGCGCACCCTCGGCGAGGAGCTGCTCACGCCGACCAAGATCTACGCTCAGGACTGCCTCAAGCTGATCGCCGAGGCCGAGGTGCGGTCCATCGCGCACGTGACCGGCGGCGGCATCCCGGGCAACCTGGTGCGCATCCTGCCGGAGAACGTCGACGCGGTGGTCAACCGCTCCACGTGGAAGCCGCAGCCCATCTTCGACCTGATCCAGTCCAAGGGCCGGATCGACGACAACGAGATGGAGTCGACGTTCAACATGGGCGTCGGCATGTTCGCGATCGTCTCCGCCGAGGACGCCGACCGGGCGCTGGCCACGCTGACCGGCCGGGGTGTGGACGCCTGGCAGGCCGGCGAGATCATCGAGGGCACCGGCAAGGTGCAGATGGTCGGCCAGCACACTCGGGGTTAATATCGAGGGCCATTGATTTGCTCGGCGTCTGGTCGGGGGTTCACCCGAGCGGCCGTCGCCGCCTAGCCTGAGGGGCACCCTTCGGGTCGGGAAGGAGGGCGATGGCTGCTCGGGGACGGCCGTCCAGCGGGATGCGGGGGATCTCCCCGGTCCCGTCGTACGTCGTGATGCAGCCGACGACCCTGTGCAACCTCGACTGCGCATACTGCTACCTCCCGATGCGGGCGGTCGACCGGCGGATGCCGGTCGCGGTCGCCGAGGCGGTCGCGGCCTCGGTGAACCGCTGGGCGGAGGCCGGCCGCTTCTCGGTGGTGTGGCACGGCGGGGAGCCTCTGGCCGCCGGCCGGGAGCACCTCGCCGCGCTGATCGCCCCGTTCGGCCCGGAGGTCGAGCACCACGTGCAGACCAACGCGACCCTCATCGACGACGCCTGGTGCGATTTCCTCGCCGCGCACCGGGTGCGGGTCAGCGTGAGCGTGGATGGGCCGCGCGGGCGCAACGGCGACCGGGTCACCCGGGCGGGCCGGCCGGCGTACGACCGGATCGTGCGTGGGGTGGCGGCGCTGCGTCGGCACGGGCTGCCCTTCTCGGCCCTGGCCGTGGTCAACGACCCGGAGCCGGGTCGCGCCGCCGAGCTGTACGACTACTTCCTCGGCCTGGGTTGCGAGGTGCTGGGCGTCAACATCGAGGAGACGGAGGGGGTGAACACCCGGGGCAACGCCCACGAGGCGGCGCAGGTGCGGGCGTTCTGGGCGGAGCTGGTGGCCGCCTGGCGTCGGGACCCCCGCATCCACCTGCGCGAGGTGGAGTGGTCGCTGCGGTACGCGGCGGCGGTCCTCGACGGCACCGCCGACGGGCTGCTGCCCCGGCGGCTGGACCCGATCCCCACGGTCGGCTACGACGGCTCCGTGGTCGTGCTCTCCCCGGAGCTGGCCGGCTTCTCCGACCCCCGGTACGGCGACTTCAGCAGCGGCAACGTGCTGACGACCCCGCTGGCCGAGATCGTGGCCGGCGCGGAGCGGACGACCGGTTGGGTGGGTGAGTTCCTGGCCGGCGTGGAGGCATGCCGGGCGTCCTGCCCCTACTTCGGGTTCTGCGGGGGCGGGCACGCCGCCAACCGTTACTTCGAGCTGGGGCGTTTCGACGGTACGGAGACCGAGCACTGCCGCAACAGCAAGATCCGCCTACTGGAGGGAGTGTTGGACCATGCCCGAGAACACCGGACACCGGCAGTCTGAGCGCGTCGGAGGGGCCACGGAGGGCCCGGTCGTCGACCGGGTGCGGGATGCCGCCGAGGGGCTCGTCGCGCTGCTCCAGGAGGCGGAGGACGCGCGCCGGCTGCGGTCGGAGGCGGCGGGAGGAGAGGGCGCGGGCGCGGTGTGCGCCTGGAACCACTTCGAGAACATCCCGACGTTCTACAACTGGAACAACCGGCCCCGCTGAGGGTACGGCTCCGAGATCAAGGACCTGCCGATCGCCCGGAACGGGGTCCGGTGGACAGATCCTTGATCATCGGTTGGTACGCCGGCCCCGGGACGGGCACAAACACAAGCACGCGGACTGCCGCGTGCTCAGCTGCTCCCGGGGGTCAACGGGTCGGACGGACCCAGGGGTCCGGGTCCTCGTCCGCGTGATCCTCGTCGTCGTCGTCGACATACTCTTTGTAGTCGTCGTCGAAGTCGTGGTTCGACTTACCAGCACCCGCCAGTTCGCGCTGCAAGGCGGTGAGGTCGGTGTTCGGGGAGTGGTACTTCAACTCCCGGGCCACCTTCGTCTGCTTGGCCTTAGCACGGCCGCGCCCCATGGCTCGACCCCCTCGCACAGAATTCGGGGCAGCCCGAAGGCGGGCCCCGATGACGTCAGGCATCTCTCGTGGCTCTTACGGTACATGGGGATGCCGCCCTTCGGCACCTCGGGTTACCGCAGGCCGGCTCTGCGCGTCGCAGTTATCCGGCCGTCACCGATTGTACTGAGGTAAGGGGCGGTTGCCGAATCACCCGTGACATCGGGCAGTTGGGCAGTAATCACCCCGATTTCAGCTTAACGCCGTTCGCCGTCGCGCCCTGCCCGGTCGCCCGACCCGGGGTCCAGGCCGCCCCGGGCCGGGCTGTGACCTTCACCGCAGCACGCGGCGCGGCACCGCACAGGCGGCCCCGCGCCGCGGCGCGGCGGTCGTCACCTCAGGTGGATCGTCCGCAGCCGGCCGACCTCCGCCATCCGGCGCTCGGCGAGCCGGTCCGCCGCCACCGCCGGGGGCACCCCCTCGTCGTCGGCGAGCCGCAGGATCTGCCGGGTGGTGTCGTAGATGCGGGTGGCCCGGAGCTTGGCCCGCTCGAAGTTGAAGCCCTCGATCTCGTCGGCCACCTGGATCACCCCGCCGGCGTTCACCACGTAGTCGGGGGCGTAGAGGATGCCCCGGTCGGCGAGCAGCTTCTCGATGCCCGGGTGGGCGAGCTGGTTGTTCGCCGCCCCGGCGACCACCTTCGCCCGCAGCGCCGGCACCGTGTCGTCGTCGAGGGCGCCGCCCAGCGCGCACGGGGCGTACACGTCGATGTCGGCGGCGACGAGCGCGGCGGCGTCGTCGACCAGCTCGACCTGCGGGTGGTTGGCGCGCACCCACTCGCGCGCCCGGGGGTCGACGTCGGTCGCCACCACCTCGGCGTGGTCGTCGAGCAGGTGCCGGGTCAGGTGCTTGCCGACCTTGCCCAGCCCGGCCACGCCGACCCGCCGGCCGTTGAGGGTGGGCGCGCCCCAGACGTGCTCGGCGGCGGCCCGCATGCCCTGGAAGACGCCCCAGGCGGTCAGCACCGAGGAGTCGCCCGCGCCGCCGTGCTCGACGCTGCGGCCGGTGACGTAGCGGGTCTCCCGGGCGATCACGTCCATGTCCGCCACGTACGTGCCGACGTCGCAGGCGGTGTAGTAGCGGCCGTTGAGCGATTCGACGAAGCGGCCGTACGCGCGCAGCAGCGGCTCGCTCTTGAGCTGGTCCGGGTCGCCCCAGATGACCGCCTTGCCGCCGCCCAGGTCCAGCCCGGCGAGCGCGTTCTTGTACGCCATGCCGCGCGACAGGTCGAGCACGTCGGCCAGCGCGGCCTCTTCGCTCGCGTACGGGTAGAAGCGGGTGCCGCCGAGCGCGGGGCCCAGCGCGGTGGAGTAGATGCCGATGATCGCGCGGAGGCCGGTCTGCGTGTCCTGGCAGAACACGACCTGCTCGTGGCCGGTGGATGACGGGTCGTCGATGCTGGTGAAAACGCCCATGGCTGACTCCTGTGACGGTGTGCGTCCTTGTGGGACGCGGACCTGGTGGCGCGCCCGGCGGGATGGTGCCGGTGCCTCCGAGCCTAGTATCGGCCGACGCCGTGCCGTCGTGCGCAGCGTGCCCGGTCGCGGGCGTCCGGTGCCCAGCGCGCCTGATCGGGGGGCGCTGCGGGCGTCCGGGTTGCGTCTCGTGGGAGGATCGCGCCGTGCCGTCGCTCTTCGCTTCTTACCTGCGGGTGTACGAGCCGCTGACCGCCTTCGACCGGGACCGCCAGTCCTTCTGGCGGCGCTACGTGCAACAGGGACGGGCGGTGGCCCCCTCGGAGGGGCCCCTGCGGCAGCGGACGGCGGTCATCGAGGCACTCGGCGCGGGCTGGACCCGCCTGCCCGACCTGCCCGAGGAGGCGTACGTCCTGGAGGTCGACGACGCCCTGCTGGTCTGCCCGTGGAACCTGCGGATCCGGGTGGCCGAGGCGGCACTGAGCGCCCGCGACGGCGTGCCGTCGGTGCTGGCCGACGCGTTCGTGCCGCCGATCCTCGCGGGGCAGGCCAAGGCGGTCGTGGAGGACTGGCGCAGCGGGGCCCGGGTGCTGGAGCACGGCGTGCCGCGGGTGCACGAGCAGATCGCCACGTGGGGCGTGCCGCTGCGCTGGTTCGTCCTGTTCGACTTCGAGGAGCGGGACCTGGTGACCCGGCCCGGGCGGCGCGCGCTGCGCTACCGGACGGAGATCTCGAAGGCCCGCCGCCGGTCGTCGCGGGCGCTGTCGGTGCTGCGCAAGACCGTCGGCGAGGCGCCCATCACCGAGGCGGTCGAGGAGGCCGCGCGGTGGTTGGAGGAGTTCCACCCGCGCTCGGTGGTGGAGCTGGACTACGGCGGCCTGGTCGAGTTGCTCTCCGACGAGACCCTCGCCGAGGACGACTCCCCGGCGCTCGTCGCGGGCGGCCTCGTTGGGCTGTCCAAGGGGGAGGCCGACGAGGCTTCGGCGGCGTACGACCGGCTCGTCGCGAGGTGGCGGGCGGTCCAGTTGCTCGAGCGGTGCAACTAGCCCTGACCTGGGGAAAGACCTGCGCAAGGGGGCGCAAAACGCCCATGGAAGCGCTCCCAAGGTGAGATGCTCTCGTAGTTGGAGCATCACGACCAGTGACTATGAGTCCAAATAAGGTGGGTTCTGGCGTGTATTAGTCGTATAAATCGGGCATGGTTCATCCGTCCGTCTAGGGACCTTCGGCCGTTCGGCCCATGTCGGACATCGGGGACTAGCCGGACCATGGGAGACGCGTCGGCCGGCGGGACCCCGGCCGATGTCTATACCTGTGGAGGAGTGACCGATATGGCATCGCGAACGCACGAACCGGAGCCGCTGCTCACACCGGCCGAGGTGGCGTCGATGTTCCGTGTCGACCCGAAGACGGTGACCCGGTGGGCCAAGGCTGGCAAGCTCAGCGCCATCCGCACCCTGGGCGGCCACCGCCGTTACCGCGAGTCGGAGGTTCGCGCCCTGCTGCAGGGGCAGATCCCCCAGCAACGCCAAGGCGACTGAGCCAGTTCCTTCAGACGTACGGATCAGGGGTGGCAGAGCGATTCTGCCGCCCCTGATCCGTGTCCGGCCCCCGTCACCGGGCCCCCTCGCCCCCGGGTGCGGCCCCCTCGGTGAGGATCACCCGGATGCCCACCGTGCCGCCCTCGCCCCGGCGCAGCCGGCTGCCCAGCAGGCTGAGGCGGCCCACCAGCCGATACTTCTGCTTCAGCAACTCGCGGATCCGGCGGGTCTGCGCCGGATCGCAGATGGCCGCCCGGCCGGGCACCGCCGCACCGTGCGGGCGGCCCCGCACGTCGCACGGCGCGACCGTGACCTCGCCGCTGCGCCGGATCCGCTTCACCTTGCCCGAGTCGGCGACGGTCCACGCGGCGAGCGCGTCACCGTCGCGGACCACCCACACCGGCGTGGGCACCGGCCGCCCGTCCTTGCGGAACGTGGTCAACAGCACGTACTTCTCGGCGCCCAGCCGGTCCAAGGTGGTCACGCCGCCAGGATACGACCGAGCGGACGTCAGGCAGCGGGGATAGCGTGAACCATGTGACCGGGGAACCCAGGATCGGCGACGTCTTCGGCGAGCTGCTGCGCGACGCGCTCGCCGTGCAGAGCGGGGTGGGTGCCCGGCCGCTGGCCGGAGGGCGCCTGCCCCGCCCGGTCATCGAGGTCATCGAGCGGGACGACGGCCTGATCAACGGCGCCCCCGCCGCCCACTACCTGGCCGGGCCCGAAGACTGGCAGCCGTACGACCACCGGGCCGTGGACCGGGTGCGCGGCGAGACGCTGGACGTCGGCGTCGGCGCCGGCCGGATCGCGCTGCTGCTCCAGGAGCGCGGCGTGCCCGTGACCGGGCTGGACACCTCGCTCGGCGCGCTGAAGGTGTGCCGGCGGCGCGGCGTACGCGACCTGGTGCACGGCACGGTCGACCAGCACGTCGCCGACGGCCGGCGGTACGACACCTTCCTGCTGCTCGGCAACAACCTCGGCCTGATCGAGGGGCGGGACCGGGCACCGGCGTTCCTCGCCGCGCTGGCCGCGCTCGCCCGGCCCGGAGCGCAGGTCATCGCCCACGGCACCGACCCGTACGGCACCAGCGACCCCGTGCACACCGGCTACCACGAGCGCAACCGGCGGCTCGGCCGGCTCGGCGGGCAGCTTCGGCTTCGCCTGCGCTACCGCGAGCTGGGCACCGAGTGGTTCGACTACCTGGTCTGCTCGGTGGCCGAGCTGGCCGACCTCGTACGCGGCACCCCGTGGCGGCTGGCCGACGTGGACGACCGGGACGCCCCGTACTACCTGGCGACGCTGACGCTCACGGGCTGAGGTGCTTGCAGGGGCCCCCTGTACAACAGAATGCGTTAACAAGGGGCCCCTCCTTACACCTCAGACCTGGACGGTCGGCGGGAGCTGCTCCGGCGGGAGACCGCCGTCGCCGTCGACGACCTCGTCGGGGGTGCCGTCCTCGTCGAGGTCGACCATCGTGATGTCCACCTTGCCGTCACCGTCGGTGTCGAACTGGAACAGGTCGGCCCGGCCGTCACCGTCGGTGTCGACCACCCAGACGTCGGTCTTGCCGTCGTTGTTGGTGTCCGCGCGGAGCAGGTCGACCCGCTCGTCGCCCCGGGTCTCCACGGTCTCGTTGGTCTCCACACTCTCCGGTGCCTGGCTCATGTCGGGTCCTTCCCTCGGTTGACGGCCGTCCTTACCCGGATCGACGCGCCCCCACGCATCCGCCGGGTGGCGGTGCTGCATAGGGTCGCACCCATGAGCCAGTGCAGCGAGCGCCCCGGCGCGGCGGAGACCCCGCGCGCCGGGCGGAGCGAGGAGACGTCATGAGCGGTCGGTTCGTCGTCGTCGGGGCCGGCACGATGGGCCTCGGCATCGCCTACGTGGCGGCCGGCGCGGGATACCGCGTCGAGCTGGTGGAGGTCGACCCGGGCCGGGCCACCGCCGCCGGGGCGCGGCTGGGCGAGCTGTGGGAGCGGGCGGTGCAGCGCGGCAAGCTCACCGCCGACGCGGCGGCGGCCAACCGGGAACGGTTGACGCTGCGCCCGTCCCTCGGCGAGGTCGCGGCCGAGCCGGACGTGGTGGTGGAGGCCGTCCCCGAGCGGCTCGACCTCAAGCGGACGGTGCTGCGCGACGCCGCCGCCCTGCGCCCCGCGCTGCTCGGCAGCAACACGTCCAGCATCGCCATCGCCGAGCTGGCCGCCGGGCTGGACCGGCCCGAACGCTTCCTCGGCCTGCACTTCTTCAACCCCGTCTGGGCCATGGCGCTGCTGGAGGTCGTGGTGGGCCCGGCCACCGCCGACGAGACCACCGCGGCGGCCGTCGCGCTCGCCGGCCGGCTGGGCAAGGACCCCGTCGTCGTACGCGACATGCCCGGCTTCGCCACCTCCCGGCTCGGGGTGACCCTGGGCCTGGAGGCGATCCGGATGGTCGCCGACGGGGTGGCCAGCCCCGCCGACATCGACAAGGCCATGGTGCTCGGCTACCGGCACCCGGTCGGCCCGCTGGAGCTGACCGACCTGGTGGGGCTGGACGTCCGGCTCGACATCGCCCGCACCCTCCAGGCCGCGTACGGGGACCGGTTCGCGCCGCCGCCGCTGCTGGAGCAGATGGTCGCCGAGGGGAAGCTGGGCCGGAAGTCCGGGCAGGGCTTCTACCACTGGGACGAGGGCGGCAGGCGATGAGCGGGCTGCGCGTCGAGGAGCGCCCCGACCGGCTCGTGGTGACGCTCGACCGGCCGGAGAAGCGCAACGCGATCGACGCCGACCTGGTCGCCGAGCTGCACGCCGTCTGCGCCGAGCTGGAGGCCCGGCCCCGGCTGCTGCTGCTCACCGGCGGCACCGAGGGGATCTTCGCGGGCGGGGCGGACATCGGCCAGCTCCGCGAGCGCGGCCGGCTCGACGCGCTCGCCGCGATCAACTCGGCGGTGTTCGCCCGGGTCCGGGCGTTGCCGATGCCCACCGTCGCCGCCGTGGACGGGCCGGCGCTGGGCGGCGGGGCCGAGCTGGCGTACGCATGCGACCTGCGGGTGTGCACGGCCCGCGCCGTGTTCGGGCAGCCCGAGGTGCGGCTGGGCATCCTGGCCGGCGCGGGCGCGACCCACCGGCTGCCGGCGCTCGTCGGCGAGGCCCTCGCCAAGGAACTGCTCTTCACCGGCCGCCGGGTGGACGCCGCCGAGGCGCTGCGGATCGGCCTGGTCAACCGGGTGGTCGACGAGCCGGCCGAGCTGCTGCCCACCGCGCACGGGCTGCTCGACGAGATGGCGAAGGGGTCCGCGCTGGCGCTGCGGCTGACCAAGCTGGCCGTGGACGCGCCCCCGGCCGCCCACCCGCACCTCGACCTGGTCAGCCAGGCGGTGCTGTTCGAGGACGAGGAGAAGCGGCGGCGGATGACCGAGTTCCTGGAGCGCCGCCGGGACCGTTGACGCGAGCCGCGAGTCGGCGGCCGTCCCGCGAGGATCGTGGGGCGGCCGCCGCTCGGACCAGGTCGGTTCAGTGCCGGATCTGCACCCCGGAGTCGGCCAGCGCCCGGATCACCTGCGCGGACTCGCCGAAGCCGATGACCAGCACGGCGTCCGCGCCGTACTCCTTGATCTCGCGGGCCCCGGCGGTGAAGTCCAGCGGCGGGGCCTTCGCGTCGGCCGGCGGCTCGTACGTCAGCAGCTTCACCCGGTCGCCGTCGATGCCGGCCCGCTCCAGCTCGGCACGGACGTTCTCCTGGAGGCCCTCGCCGTAGGAGTCCTTCCGGGCGACCAGGGCGATCCGGTGCGGCCCGTCGCGCAGGATCACGTCGGCCAGCGCCCGCCCCTGGAGGCTGTCCGGAGGGGCGGTGCGGAAGTAGAGCCCCTTGTCCTCGACCGAGGTCAGCCCGGCATCGGTGTTGGACGGCGAGAAGAGCACCAGGCCAGCGGCCACCACGTCCGGCAGGACGGCCCGGGAGATGCCCGACGCGCCCGCGCCGATGATGACGTGCACGCCGTCGGCGATGTGCTTCTCCACCGTCTCCTTCGCCACTGCCGGGTTGGTGCCGTCGTCCCCGTCGACCCAGCGCACGTCCTCGCCGAGCACGCCGCCCGCGGCGTTGATCTCCTTGAGGGCGAGCGCGGCCCCGGCGGCCAGCGGCGGGTACGCGATGGCCAGGTCGCCGGTGCGCGGCAGCAGGCCGCCGAGGACCAGGGGCGCCGAGGGGACCTTGCCGCTGCCCTGCCGGTGCGACCGGGGCGGGTTCTTGGTGCTCGCCGCCGACTCGTCGCCGGCGCCGACGAACTCGGTCTTGCCGTCGTCGAGCTTCTCCTCGCCGAAGGTCAGGGTGGCGTAGCTGGCGGTGGCCGGCTCACCGGCATCGGTGAACCCGGCCCGGTTGAGCGAAACACCCCGGTACTCGATGTCCCGCCCGTTCCGCGCCAGCCGCAGGCATTCCGCCGGCTTCTCGCACCGCTCACCGTTGTTGGTGACGCCGACGATCTGCTTGGCGATCGCGGCCGGATCGGTGCTGCCGGCCAACTGCGCGGCCAGGGCGCTGATCACGACGGCGTCGTACGACTCGGCGGAGTAGAGATAGTCCGTCAGTTTCGGGTCGACGGCGCGGAGCCGGTTCTTGAAGGCCTCCGGCAACGGCGTGAGCGGGGTCGTGCCCTTCATGCCGTCGAGCAGGTCGGCGCGCTCCTTGAATTCCGCAGCGTACGCGTTGGTCATGTTGCCGTCGCTGCCGTAGAGGCGGACCTGTGGGGTGGTGGTCGCCTCCTCGGACTTGTCGGCGCCGCAGCCGGCGCCGGCGAGGAGCAGCGCCCCGCACGCCGCCAGTGCGGCGACGCGCGAGCCGGGTGATACGAGCATGGTCGTCCTTCCTCCGGGAAAGGTCCGCTGCGCACATTAGCGTGCCTGGCTGATCGGCGGGACCGTGGAGGAGGGTCAAACCCCAGCTAGCCCCGGCGACGCACGGACGGTCACGGGGCGCGCGCTCTCGGGTGGTCACCGCTTGACCACCGGACGTACAGTTCGGCGGGTGACGGACGTACCGCAGCAGACGCTGGACGACGCGACCGCCGTGCTCCACTCCGCCCTCGCGGGCGACGGCGACGCGGTGGTGGGCACCTTCGACAAGGTGGTCGACCGGGCCGGCCTCGCCGGAGCGTACGGGGTGGCCTGGTGCCTCGCGGCCACCATGGTCGGGGACGTGCCCGCCCCCGGCGGCGCGGCGCTGGACTTCCCCGGCATCGACGAGGCGGGCTACGACACCCGCTGGGTGGCGCGCTTCGTCAGCGCGTACGCCAACGCCGACGCCGACACGGGGGAGGCGCTCTTCGGCGCGGCGGTCGCCGACGGCCTGCTGCCGGACTGCCTGCTCACCCTCGCCGGCTCGACGGTGGCCACCCTGCGCAGCCGGGCCGGCTGACGCCCGACCCCGACCCGGGGGCCGGGCGTCGGGCGTCGCCGGTCAGAACGCGTGGTACGCGATCAGCGGCTCGTACTCGTAGCGCAGGTTCTGGAAGCGCACCCGGAAGTTCACCCCGTCGCGGACGTTGGTGGCCACCGTCGTCCACCCCGACTTCGCGGGGAGATAGGTCCAGTAGTTGCAGTTGTTGGTCTTGTCGACGAAGACCACGCACGCCTGGGTGCCGAAGCTGCTGTCGTTGCGGACGTTGACGTCCGCGCAGCGGCTGGTGGTCCGGTAGGTGCCGGCCTCGCCGCCCCAGCTTCCGGTCTGGAAGTACGAGCGCACGGCGCCGCCGTAGCAGGTGGCGTACGTGCCGGCGAGGTTGCCGGCGACCAGCGGCTGGGCGGGAGCGGCGACGGCGGGGGCGGCGAGGGCGAGCGCCGACACGGCCGCGGCCGTCGAGGTGGACAGCAGGCGGACGACCGGGGACGACATGGGTGCCTCCAACGGGTTGTTGACCGTCCGGGTGGGACGGCCGACCGACCGGGACGATGATACTGGTCGATCTTCCCGGCGTCGGCCCGGCCGTGGCGGGACCGGTGTGATAGCTCTGGTGGCATGTCGCAGGCCATGCTCGCCAAGGTGCGCAAGCTGCTGGCGAAGGCCGAGGACCCGGCCTGCACGCCCGAGGAGTCGGCCGCCTTCACCGCCAAGGCGACCGAGCTGATCGCCCGCTACGGCGTGGACCGGGCCCTGCTGGCGGCCCGTGACCCGACCACCGACCCGGTCGGCGACCGGGTGGTCGAGGTCGTCGCCCCGTACGCCCGGGACAAGGCCGGCCTGCTCGCGGCCGTCGCCGACCCGCTGCGCTGCCGCTGCGTGCGCCGCCGGCACGGCGACGGCTTCGCGATGCACCTGTTCGGCTTCGCCAGCGACCTGGAACGGGTCGACCTGCTCTTCACCTCGCTGCTGGTGCAGGCCGCGCACGGGCTGGCCGCCGCCGGGGTCCCGGCGGGCGAGCACCCGGCCGCGTTCCGGCGGTCCTGGCTCGCCGGGTTCGCCCAGGTGGTCGGCGCGCGACTGGCGGCGGCGGAGGCCGACGCCGTCGCCGACTCGGGTGGCCCCTCCGTCGCGCTCGTGCTGGCCGACCGCTCGGACCGGGTCCAGCGTCGGGTCGCCGAGGTCTATCCCCGGCTGCGCACGGCCGCGCCGAGGCGGCTCGCCGGGACCGGCTTCGGCTCGGGCGCGGCGGCGGGGCGGAGTGCGGACCTCGGCGGCCGGGGGGTGACCCCCGCAACCCGGCCGGCACGGGGCCTCACCCGCTGACGTCAGCTGTCGTGGGGGTGCAGAACGCAGGAGAGATAGCGGGTCAGCAGCTCGTGCCAGCCGGCCGTGAGGGCCTCCCGGTACCCCTCGGCGGCTGCGCCGTGCCGGTCGAAGTGCCGGTGCTCGACCTCCACCCGGGTCCACTCCGGGCCCTCGGGGAGGAACAGCACCTCCACCTCGCTGGCCCGCGCCGGGTCGGGGACGGGCACGCGGTCGGGCCCGATCTGCCAGACGAACACCAGGCGGCGGGGCGGATCCCAGGTGAGCACCCGGCCCCAATCGGCGCGGAAGCCGTGCGGGCCGATCTCGTAGAGCATGCCGCCGGCGTGCGGCTCGACGCCCAACTCGACCAGCTCGGCCGGCCCGGACCAGGTGTATTCCGGCACCCACCAGTCGGTGAGGGCGCCGGTGAAGACCGCGAAGGCCCGTTCGGCGGAGGCGGGAACGAGGAGGCTGCTGCGGAGCGAGTATCGTGCGACGTCCTGCCGGACGGCTGTCGGACCGTCGATCTCCTGTCCCATAGGCCCGGACCATACCGGCTGGTGTCCTGGAGTGCAGCTTGCAAAGTGCCGGCTTGCGGACCCCTTGCGCCCGGATGTCGGACAGTAGCGCCGAGTGGTCGTGACGCAACGCCTTGCTGCGGCGCGCCGCAGCGACTCATGCTGCTCGTGCGGACTCCCAGGGGTAGGGCATCGCTCGGAGCCGCTCGACGTGGGCGAGGTGACGCCGCTGCCGTTCGTGGTCACCGGCGGCGGCGGCTTCGTCCGCCCAGCGCTGGACCTCCGCGATCCATCCCTCGTGCTCGCTGCGCAGCGCGTCGTTGAGTGCCTGAACGTGCGGGTCCATCGTCATCGCCTCAACCTCCTAGCCGTTCGTCCAGCTTACCGAGTTCGTACCGGCTGTCTTCCACCTGACGGCGGTAGAACTCCTGATGAGTCTCGTACTGCGTGATCAGTTCGCGCGCCCGCTCGATCCGCTCAACGAGCCTCATGCGCTCGAACTCGTCCTGCTCGTTGGGGACCGTCATCGGCCCTCCCCGTCCAGCGAACCGCCCTGCCTCAACTCTTCCCCCTCCGGGCCCATACGCTCCATCCGTTCAAACCGAACCGTTCCCCGGGACGCCTCCCCTGCTCGACGCTGGAAGAGCACCCCTGACCCCCGGTGAGGGAGTGAGACGGTACGGACATGATCAAAACCCTGTCGGCGGTAGTACCCATGGAGCGCCAGATTCGTTCGCCAGGCGTCCAAGCGAAGCCAACTCTTTCCTCGGTCAGCCGCTAGTTTCGAGGCGAAGTCAACCAGTGCCTCGCCGAGACCGCTGCCAGCGTAGCCACGATCCACGATCACTCTGTGGACATACAGTGCGTCGCGTGGCTCGTCTTCCTCGTGCCAGAACTCGGGGTCTGCCAACTCGTCGACTATTGCCATCGCTGCGATGCGAAAGCCGTCAACAGCGACGTAGCACTCTGCCCGGCCGACCGCGTCTTCAATCCGCTGCTGCATCCGCTCGGGCGTCTGTCTCTCACTCCGCCCAGTGGGCTGCCATTGGTCGAGTCCCTGAGCTGCAAGCCATCGAACGGTATCGGATTGCAGGCGAACAAGGACAGCAAGGTCTCGGTAGCGAGATAACCGTCAGAATTAATCGCACAACGTATGAGCCGGTAGTGTCCGGCCGGGCGTTCGAGGAACTGTCGAGCCAAGGTCTAGCTACGCTGGTTAATATCGCCCACGCGCTGGCGCACCACACAGTTGCCATCGATCGCGAACTGCCGATTCCCGGCCTTCTTGTCCTAGACGGAATCTCGGCCAACGCGGGACATGAAGGCTTCGACCTCGACCGTGTGAGCGACGTCTACCGTCTCCTTAGCGACGTGGGGGAGCGGTATAGCGGCAGGCTCCAGATCTTGGCGGTCGACAACGAGGTCGATCACAGGATCATCGTCCAATATGCTAAATTCTCGGTGCTCACGCTGACCCAAGAGAAGAAACTAATTCGGCCGACTCAACGATCTGTCGAGTAGAGGGCGGAATGAGTATCAATGCAGCAGTCGCCGTGTGAGATGTCGCTGGTGGGGTGCCAGTAACAGGAAACCGCTGCGGGCGACGTTTTCGCCTCAGGCGGTCGTCTCGGCGGGGTCCCCTTCAGTAGGACCTACTCGCTGTGGGACGCGCTGTCCGCCTCGCCCGGCAGTCTGGTGAGCTTGGTCTGTCGGCTGGTATAACGCTGGAGCCGGCGCGTCCGCAGCATGCCCCAGTGGCTGGCTTGCGTTGCCGTGCCGTCGCCATTCGCGGTGAGCGAGACGAGGGCCTGGGGCGGTCTGAGGATCATCAAGTGGTTGCACCCTCTCCTCGCGGCCCGATCGTCCGCCATGACTGGCACCTTGTCCAAGGCTGATCCCGCCGGTGTCCGCGCTTCTCTGGAAGATTCACGGCCCGGTTGTAACGATTGCCTTGCGCGGCACCGGCCCGCGTCGCTTGTTGACCAGGGCCACCCGGCGCATGAGGTCTGTCTGGCTCGGGTCGTAGAGCAGCCGCAGGGCATGAGTGAACATCTGCGCGCCCTCCAACACGTCCTGAGCGCTCAGACGGGACTCGTGGCTGCCAGAGTTACCGATCCACTTCACGGCCAGCAACACCCTGGCCACATCCGGCTTGTTCTGGGCGAACTCGGTGATGCGCTCGTGTGCCTTACGGGGCGCACGTCTCCGACCGCCGGCCTTGGTCTTCTCCAACCTGGTCTTGGCAATCTTCTGCGCGGTCATCAACTCCTCGACCGCCACCCGCAAACGGCCCGCCGCGCCGGCTGGGTCGGTCCAGATTACCGCTGCAGCAGCCGTAGTCGCCTTCCGCACCGCCTCCGGAGTGCTCGTCGGACAGTCGACGATCAGCGGTGCCGGGTGCGCGAACCGCAACCGGTACCGCTCCGTGTACATCTCGTGCTCCTGGGTCCACGCGTCGACTCGTGGCGGCTTCGGCTTGCTGACCGTCTCGAAATCGCCCGTCACCGCCACGCGCTCCCAGCAACCCGTCAGTGAACACGTCAGGATGCCGGTGAACATGCCCTGAACCCATTCGGGCTCGAAGTCGTCCGGCCACTTGTCCTCGGCCCGTAACGACTCGCCCGAGCGCTGCCTCACGAACGCCGTGGTCTTCTCCAAGTGCCCACGCGAGCAAGCCGGGCAGACGATGTGCGGCAGCTCGAAGAACCAGGCGGTCAGCGGCAACAGCGGGTGATCCACGCTGGACACCGTACGCGTCCCGAGCGGCACTCGTCACACTCGTTAAGCCGCGGCGCGTATCGCCGACCCCGGTCGGCGCCGCGCTGCCGCAGTTGCTGGCGGTCGGCGAATCTTGCCAGGTTGATCAAGGGTATCGGGTACGTCGGCCACCGCACCGGGCCTGTGGAATCGACGCCGGGTCACCCAACTGGGCCGCCTGCCAGTGGAAGCCGTCGTCATGGCGCTGACGCATCTATGGTGCAGCTCCAGCGTCCCGTCCGCGCGCGGCGCGATGGGGGATCGGCCGAGTGGCCGCAGTAGGCGGCGAGGACGTGCCCGTCCTGGATATGCCCTCTTACGCCGAAACCAGCGTGCCGAGGTGTTCAGGCCAGTTGGCGGTGGCCTAGAACCTTCGCGAGCGTTGCCGCAGTTGGCTCGTCCAGCCTCAATCGAAATAGAAGGTGGTCGGCGGATCGAGCTGGCGCCCGTCCGCGTGCCCCCGAGAGATCATTAAGCGGGCGGTAGCTCATCGATGAGTATCGGTGAAAAAGCAAGATCCCCACCTGCGTTTCCGCTGGTGGGGACCTCTGTAGCCCGGCGAAAGGCTATGTGGCCAGGGGCGGGGTCGAACCGCCGACCTTCCGATTTTCAGTCGGACGCTCGTACCAACTGAGCTACCTGGCCGTGCTGCTCGGCTCATCGTACCCAAGTGGCGGGATCGCCGCCGGCAGGGCACCTGCTCCGATACGCAGAACGCCGCGCATCTTACGCGCGGCGTCAGCGCTTGCGGTCCTGACGGGACTTGAACCCGCGACCTCCGCCTTGACAGGGCGGCGAGCACTCCAACTGCTCCACAGGACCTGGCTGGTGTTACCGGTGTTGCTCCGGCTTGCGCCGGTCGTGCCCCCAACGGGATTCGAACCCGTGCTACCGCCTTGAAAGGGCGGCGTCCTGGGCCGCTAGACGATGAGGGCGGCCCCGCCATCATTGCACACTCGCAACTTCTAGCGGACTTGCTCCCATCCGGCCCCGCCGGAGGCTTCGAAAGCATACGTGACGGTCGGCCCACGAAACAAATCGGTATGGCTGGCGGCACATCCAGCCACAAACCTGCAGGTCATGGGCGGTCTAGCCGATCCGGGTGAGCCCGTAGCGCCGCTTCAGGTCGCCGATGAGGTGGGCGCAGGCGGCGACCGTGGCGGCCCGGTTGCCGCCCCCGTCGTGCATCAGCACGATCGAGCCCGGCTTCGTCGCGCCCATGACCCGCTTCCTGATCGTCGGGGCGGTGGGCTTCGCCCAGTCCTGCGGGTCGACGGCCCAGTGCAGCGATCGCATGCCGAGCTGCTTCGCCACCGTCACCACCTCCGGGGTCCACCGCCCGCCCGGCTGTCGGTAGAGGGTCACCTTGGCGTCGGGCGCGGCCGCCCGGATGGCGCGGTTGGTGCGCGTCAGGTCGGCGCGGATCTCGGCGACCGGCCGCCGGCCGAGGTCGATGTCGTGCCGCCAGCTGTGGTTGCAGAGCTGGTGCCCCTCGCGGGCGATCCGGGCGACCAGCTGCGGGTGCTTGCGCACCTGCGTGCCGACCACGCAGAAGGTGGCCTTCGCCCCGGCTGCCTTGAGCTGGTCGAGGATCTTCGGCGTCCAGGCCGGGTCGGGCCCGTCGTCGAAGGTCAACGCCACCGCCTTGCCGCCCGTGGTCCGGCGCAGCCCCGTCGGGAGCTTGGTGGGGCGCGGGCGCAGCGGGGGTGGGGTGGTGCGGGTCGGCTTGGGGGCGACGGTCGGCTTGGGCGTCGGCTCCGCCGGGGGTGCGGTCGGTGTCGACGGGGAGGCGGCGGCTCCCGGACGCCGGTCGGTCGTCCGCTCGCCGCAGCCGGCGAGGAACAATGCAAGGCAGAGGCCGAAAGCGAGTGCTCTCCGTGCGCTCATCGTCGCTCCGAGGGGTCGGGGGCCGTGGGCCACTCGACCGTAGTGGACGAAACGTGAACGGCGGCAGGGCGGTCAGTCCCCCGTCGACTGGTCCAGGGAGTCCCGCACGGCCAGGGCGAGCGAGACCGCCTCGGCCAGGTCGACCGGCCGGACCACCCCGGCCGGCAGCGAGTCGGCCCGCCAGCCGGGGCCGGCGGCCAGCACCAGCAGCGGCCGGCGCGGGCTGGCCAGCAGTGCGGTGAGCTGGGCCGGATCGGCGGTGGCCCGGATGTGCGACCAGACCACCACGGCCGCCGGGCCGGTGCGGTTGACCGCCTCGACCAGGGCCGCCGCCGGCACCCGGGCACCGAGCATCCGGTACGCGACGCCGGCCTCGGCCAGCGCGGCGGCGAGCGCCTCCAGCGGCAGGGTGTGCTGCTCCTCGTCGGCGCAGGAGAGCAGGATGCGGGCCGGGCCGGGGGCCGAGGAGGCGCGGGCGACGGCCGCGAACGCCTCCGAGACGCACCGCGACACCAGGTGCTCCACCTCGATGAGGCCGCCCGTGGCGGTGTGCCGCTCGCCGATGCCGACGAGCACCGGGCGCAGCAGCCCCTCCCAGGTGCCGACGACTCCGTCGGTGGCCAGGGCGTGCGCGATCGTCTCCCCGATCGCCACCGAGTCCAGCCGCATGGCGGCGCGGGCCAGCCCTCGGGCCGCCGGGCCGGCCCGACCGACCGGGATGGTCTGCCCGCCGCCGTCGCGCCCGCCGCCCGGCCGGATCCGGTTGGCGACGACGGCGGACGGCTCGCCGCCCGGCCCCAGGGCGGGCACCTGGCGGGCCCAGCGGGCCGCCTCGGCCGGGGTGACCCCTTCGGCGGTGAGCTTGCGCATGATCTCCAGGCGCGCGAGATCGGCCGGCGTGTAGCGCCGGTGGTGGCCCGGCAGGTGCTGGCTGGGGCCCAGGCCGTACCGCTGGTGCCAGGTGCGCAGCGTGGTGACCGCGACGCCCAGGCGGCGCGCCACGGCCCCCGCGCTCAACGCCTCATCGCCCACCCGACCGCTCCGCCGCCTCGTTCACCTCGTCCGCGCAGGGACCGGCCGGGGTCGCGTCGGGGCCGGCGGTGCCCGCCGGCCGGGACGGGCGTAGCAGGCGGTTCACCACCCCACCCAGCCAGGGGGCGTACGCCCGGGGGTCGACGTCGAGGTCGGCCTCCAGCGTCGCCGGGTCGACCCAGCGCAGCTCGGCCACCTCGGCCGGGTCCGGCCGCACGGGCAGGTCGGCCGGGACGTCGGCGCGCAGCACGTGGTCGTACTCGAACTCGACCCGACCGGTGGCCGGGTCCTCGGCGTAGTAGACGTACACGCCGGCCTCGGTCAGCTCGACGGGCCCGACGCCCAGCTCCTCGCCCAGCCGGCGGTTCGCGGCGGTCACCAGCGACTCGCCCGGCGCGGGATGGCCGCAGCAGGAGTTGGCCCAGCGCAGCGGGAACCGGGTCTTCACGGCGGCCCGGCGTTGCAGCAGCACCCGGCCGTCCGGGGCGACGAGCAGCACGGAGAAGGCCCGGTGCAGCCGGCCGGGCGGCTGGTGGGCGGCGGACACCGTCGCCTCGCCCTGCGCCCGGCCGTCGTCGTCGACCAGCTCGACCAGGTGTTCCTCGCGCACGCTCACCGCACACCTCCCACTACTCGGGCGCTCACTGGCCGTCGCCCGTCACGCGGGCGGCGGCCAGCTTGCCGGAGATCAGGACCATGGGCACGCCGACGCCGGGCTGGGTGCCGGAGCCGACGAACACCACGTTGTCGAGCGTGCGGTGCAGGTTCGACGGGCGGAACGGGCCGGTCTGGAAGAGGCTGTGCGCGGACGCGAACGGGGTGCCGGCGGCCATGCCCTGCTCGGCCCACTCGGCCGGGGTGACCGCGCGCAGCACCTCGATGCCGGCGCCGAAACCGACGTACCCGCGCTCTTCCAGCGTCCCGACGAGCTGGTCGGTGTACCGGCGGGTGAGGTCGCCGCGCCACTCGAACGGGGCCCGGTCGAGGTTCGGCACCGGGGCGAGCACGTAGTACGTGTGCCCGCCGGCCGGGGCGACCGCCGGGTCGGTGCGGCTGGGGTTCGTGACCAGCAGGGACGGGTCGGTCATCAGCTCCCCCCGCCGGATCACCTCGTCGAACGTGCCCTTCCAGGATCGTCCGAAGTGGATGTTGTGGTGGGCGATTTTCTCATAGCCCTGCCGCGAGCCGACGTGCAGCACCACGCACGACGGCGAGTAGGTCAACCGGCGTCGCCTGGTCGGCGGGAGCAGGTCGCGGTAGGCGACCGGAAGGTCCGGGTTGAGCACCACCACGTCGGCTCCGACGAACTCGCCGTCGGCGGTGACCACCCCGGTCGCCCGGCCGTTCGCGGTCTCCACCCGGGCCACCGTGGTGCCGTAGCGGATCTGCACGCCGTGCTTCTCGGCCGCGCCGGCCATCCCCCGGGAGACCGCGTGGATGCCGCCGCGCGGGAAGTAGACCCCGGCCACCGAGTCGAGGTACGCGATGACGGCGTAGATGGCCAGCGCGTCGTGCGGGGCGAGTCCGGCGTACATGGCCTGGAAGGAGAAGATCCGCTGGGTGCGCGGGTCGCGGAAGAACTGCTCGATCTTCGTCTGGAGCCGGCGGAACGCGCCGCCGGCCAGCAGCTTCAGCAGGTTGCCGGTGAGCAGGTCGGTGGGGGCGTCCAGGTTGCGTTCGATGAAGTCGGCCCGCTCCAGCCGCCACAGCTCGCGGGCGTAGTCGACGAAGCGCAGGTAGCCGTCGGCCTCCCGGGGCCCGCAGACCGAGGCGATCTCGGCGGCCATCCGGGTGGTGTCGGTGATGACGTCCAGCGTCGAGCCGTCCGGGTAGTACGCCCGGTACGCCGGGTCCAGCGGCATCAGCTCGACCCAGTCGCCCAGCTCCTCGCCGACCGCACCGAGCGCCTCGGCGATCAGGTCGGGCATGGTGAGCACGGTGGGCCCGGTGTCGAACTCGTAGCCGTCGACGCCGAGCCGGCCGGCCCGGCCGCCCGGCACCGCCTCGCGTTCGAGCACGGTCACCTGCCGCCCGCTGCCGGCCAGGTGCAGCGCGCAGGCCAGCCCGCCGAGTCCCGCCCCGACGACCACCACCCGGTCCGTACGTCCGGTCACGGTGCGCACGCGACCACCTCCCTCACGAAGTTGCCCATCATGCCCGCCGCGCGGTGGCGGCGGTGGCGAGGCCCGTCAGCGCGGTGCGCGCGGTCTCGTCGATCGACGCGGTGTCGAGCGCGGCCAGCGCGTCGGCGACCCGGTCGGAGATCATCCGTTCGACCCGGGCGACCGCGCCGGTGTCGGCGACCAGCTCGGCGAGCCGGGCCACCTCGCGGGCGGCGGCGACCCGGCCGGCCCGCTCCAGCGCCCGGCGCTGGTTCGCGGTGGCGAGCTGCCGGGCGAGCATCAGCAGGGCGGTCGGCTTGCCGGTGCGCAGGTCGTCGCCGGCCGGCTTGCCGGTGGTCGCCGGGTCGCCGTAGACGCCGAGCAGGTCGTCGCGGAGCTGGAACGCCTCGCCGACGGCCAGACCGTAGCGGGTGTACGCGGCGGTCAGCGGCCCGTCGGCGTCGGCGCCGGCCAGGGTCGCGCCGAACAGCAGCGGACGCTGGACGGTGTAGCTGGCGGTCTTGTAGCGGGCGACCCGCAGGGCCCGGTCCAGCGACCAGTTGGCCGCGTCGTT
This sequence comes from Micromonospora sp. DH13, assembly GCF_020873825.1. Classification (NCBI taxonomy): domain Bacteria; kingdom Bacillati; phylum Actinomycetota; class Actinomycetes; order Micromonosporales; family Micromonosporaceae; genus Micromonospora; species Micromonospora sp. DH13. The sequence continues at coordinate 92,397 of NZ_JAHWGR010000013.1, read as the reverse complement.
CTCGCCCAGGACGTCCAGGTACTGCCCGGCGACCGTTTCGACGCGCATCTGGTCGTAGCAGCGCCGGACGTCGAGCAGCCGGGCCGGCGGCACGGTGGCGCGCCCGAGCAGCCGGTCGGCCCAGACCATGCAGAGGTCGCCGACGAGCACGGCGACCGCCTCGCCGAACCGGTCCGGGTCGCCGGTGTGCCCGGCGGCGACGTGCCGGGCGGCGGCGGACCGGTGCGCCGTGGGCCGGCCGCGCCGGGTGTCGGAGGCGTCCATCACGTCGTCGTGCACGAGGGCGAACGTGTGCAGCAGCTCCAGGGCCGCGAGCGCCGGCAGCACCGCCGGCAGCGGCTCGTCCCCGCCGGCGACCCCTCGCCAGCCCCAGTACGCGAAGGTGGGGCGCACCCGCTTGCCGCCGGCCAGCACGCAGTCGCGCGCCGTCGCGGCGAATTCGCCCATCGCCGAGTCGATTTCGGCGAGCGTGGAAACCTCGGCGGCGAGGAACCCCGCGAGGGTGTCGTCGACCCCCTTGACCAGGTCTTTCGTGAACGCGGCCAGTACGCCGCGGACCGGATCGTCCGTCGCTTCCGGCTGTGCCGGCGCGACGCGGAGCGCATTACCCGCAACTGCGTCGTTGGCCATGTCGGCGAGCGTACCCTAGGGTTACGAGTTGCGTCGATTGCTGCGTCGAATCCGAGGGAGGGCCGGTGGACGTCGACCTCACCGCTGCCTATGACCGCTGCCGCGAGCTGCACAGACGTCACGGCCGCACCTACTATCTCGCCACCCGCCTGCTCCCCGCTTGGAAACGGCGGCACGTTCATGCCTTGTATGGATTCACCCGGTATGCCGACGAGATCGTCGACCGCACCGAGGACCTGCCACCCGCCGAGCGGGCCGCCCGGCTCGACGACTGGTCGGCCCGCTTCCTGGCCGGGCTGGGCGGGGCCCCGGTCGACGACCCGCTGCTGCCCGCCGTGCTGCACACCATCGCCGTCTTCGACCTGGACCGGGCCGACTTCGCGTCGTTCCTGCGCAGCATGGCGATGGACCTGACCGTCACCGCCTACCCCACCTACGACGACCTGCTCGACTACATGGAGGGCTCGGCCGCCGTCATCGGCACCATGATGCTGCCGATCCTCGGCAGCTCCGACCCCGCCGCCGCCCGCGAGCCCGCCCGGCAGCTCGGCCTCGCCTTCCAGCTCACCAACTTCATCCGGGACGTCGCCGAGGACCTCGCGCGCGGCCGGACGTACCTGCCCGACGAGGACCTCGCCAAGTTCGACGTCACCCGCGACGACCTGTTCGCCGCCGCCGCCCGGGGCCGGGCCACCCCGAGAATCCAGGACCTCATCGAGTACGAGGTGAGCCGCGCCCAGACGCACTACGAGGCCGCCGCGCCGGGCGTGACCCTGCTCGCGCCCGCCTCCCAGGCGTGCATGCGCACCGCGTACGCCCTCTACGGCGGCATCCTCGACGAGGTCGCCGCCCAGGACTACGACGTGTTCACCCGGCGGGCGCTGGTGCCCCGGCGGCGGCGGATGGCGGTGGCCGGGCGGGCCCTGCTCACCCCCGCCGGCACCCCCGTCGTGGTCCCCGGCCCGGCCCAGATGCCCGCCGGCCGATGACGCGTACCGCGATCGTGCTGTTCACCCGCGACCTGCGGGTGCACGACCACCCGGCGCTGGCCGCGGCCTGCGCCGCCTTCGACCGGGTCGTCCCGCTCCACGTGCTCGACCCGGCGCTCGCCAGCCGCTCGCCCAACCGGACGCGCTTCCTGCACCAGAGCCTCGCCGCCCTGCGCGACGCGCTGCGGGAACGCGGCGGCGACCTGGTGATCCGGCACGGCGACCCGGTGGCCGAGACGATCCGGCTGGCCGGCGAGGTGGGCGCCGAGGGGATCGGCCTCTCCGCCGACGTCAGCCGGTACGCCCGCACCCGGGAGCGCCGGCTGCGCGCCGAGTGCGAGCGGCACCGCCTGCACCTGCGCCTCTTCCCCGGCCTCACGGTCGTCGACCCCGGCGCGGTGCGCCCGGCCGGCGGCGACCACTACCGGGTGTTCACCCCCTACTTCCGGGCCTGGCAGGGGGCGCTGTGGCGGGAGGAGTCGGCCCCGCCCGACCGGGTACGACTGCCCGACGCGCTGGCGGCCGGGGCGCGGCCCGACGGGTCGACGGCCGGCTCGCGGCCCGACGGGCTGCCGGTCGGGGAGCTGCCCGCTCTGCCGAAGGGGGAGTCGCCGCACGCCGTGCCGGGCGGGGAGGCCGCCGCCCGCCGCCGCCTCGCGCAGTGGCTGCCCACCGTCGACCGGTACGGCGACATCCACGACGACCTGGCCGGCGACGCGACCTCGCGGCTCAGCCCGTACCTGCGCTTCGGCTGCCTCTCACCGCTGGAGCTGGCGAACCGGGCGGGTGAGGGGGCCGGCGATCCGGGCGGCGCGCGGTTCGGCCCGTTCGTCCGGCAGCTCTGCTGGCGGGACTTCTACTACCAGGTCACCGCCGCGTTCCCCGAGATCGCCACAAAGGCGTACCGGCGGGGGGCCACCGAGGACTGGCGGCACGACCCCGAGGCGCTCGACGCCTGGGCGCGGGGGCGTACCGGCCTGCCGATCGTCGACGCCGGGATGCGGCAGCTGCGCGCCGAGGGCTGGATGCACAACCGGGCCCGGCTGATCACGGCCGGCTACCTGACCAAGGTGCTCGGGCTGGACTGGCGCGAAGGGGTGGCGGTCTTCTCCCGCTGGCTGCTCGACGGCGACGTGGCCAACAACGCCGGCAACTGGCAGTGGGTGGCGGGCACCGGCAACGACAGCCGGCCGCACCGGGGCTTCAACCCGGTGCGCCAGGCGGCCCGCTTCGACCCGGACGGCGCGTACGTCCGCCGCTGGGTGAAAGGAGGGGCCCCTGCTTAACGCATTCTGTTGTACAAGGGCCCCCTCCTAACACCCCGGACCCGGCAGCGCAGCGCGCGGTCAGAGGCAGGAGTGCAGGGCCTCGACCAGCTCGTCGACGCGGTCGTGGTCGGCCAGCCGCGCGGTCGCGTACGCGAACACGTAGCCCCGCCCCGGGTCGGCCCAGGCGCTGCTGCCACCGATCCCGCCCATGCCCCAGCTGCCGTCCGGCTCCCGCTGCATGCCCAGCGTCCAGCACGCCCGGCGGTCGAGCACCAGGTCCGGCCCGTCGTACTGGGCCCGGGTCGCCTCGGCGACCAGCTCCGGGCTGAACAGCCGTACCCCGTCCAGGGTGCCCCCGGCGAGCAGGCCGGCATAGCAGCGGGCCAGCCCGGCGGCCGTGGCGTGCAGGTTCACCGCCGGCACCTGCGCGCCCCGCCACAGCGGGCCGTTCAGCACCGCCACGTCCAGGCCGCCCGCCGGGTTGCCCAGCGCCGCCGCCCGCAGGGACCCCGGCTCGCCGAGCGTGCGGACCGGCCAGCCCGGATCGGCGTACGACAGGTCGGCGCACCGCCGCCGGTCGGCCGCGCCGAGCCCGAAGCCCAGGTCGAGCCGCCACGGGCCGGCGATCTCCTCGGCCAGGAACCGGCCCACCGACCGCCCGTCCACCCGGCGCACCAGCTCGCCCACGAGGTGCCCGTACGTCCAGGCGTGCTCGCCCGCGACGGTCCCCGGCTCCCACCGCGGCTCGGCGGCGGCCAGGTCGGCGCAGAGCAGGTCCCAGTCCGCGATCGCGTCGGCCCGCCGGGGCACCGGGAACGCCGGCAGCCCGGCCGTGTGGCTGAGCACCTGGCGGACCGTGGCCGGCGCGCGGAACGCCGGCCAGTGGTCGACGACCGGGTCGTCCAGGTCGAGCCGCCCCCGGTCGACGAGCAGGAGCAGGCAGAGCGCGGCCACCGGCTTGCCCACCGAGTAGACGTTGACCAGCGTGTCCGGCCGCCACGGGTCGCCGCCCCCGGCCGGCGGCACCGACCGGCCCGGCGGGACGGCGGCCCGGGAACCGGCGACGAGGTCGACGACCGGCGTGCCGTCGTACCAGATGGCGAGGCCGGCCCCGGTCTCCCGGCCGGCGGCGAACAGGTCGTGGAAGCAGTCCCGGACGGGGGCGAAGCGTGCGCGCATCCGGCCACGGTAGGGGCCCGGCGAGCCCGCGGCGCGGGAATTCCGGGAGGCGGGCGAGGGCAGCCAGCGCTGGGCTTCCGGGAGGCGGCGACGGCCCGCAGCACCGGAACTCCACCTTGCGGTGGCCCACGGTCCTCCGGTGCGGAATGCTGGTCCAATGGCGGAACCGGAACTGGTGGACGTGGACGTGGTCGTGCTCGGGCTCGGGGTCGGCGGCGAGGAGGTGGCCGGCCGGCTCGCCGAGGCCGGCCTGAGCGTCGTCGGCATCGAGCGGCGGCTGGTCGGCGGCGAGTGCCCGTACTGGGGGTGCATCCCGAGCAAGATGATGATCCGGGCGGCGAACGCGGTCGCCGAGGCCCGGCGGGTCGCCGAGTTCGCGGGCGAGGCCGACGTACGCCCCGACTGGGCCCCGGTGGCGAAGCGCATCCGCGAGGAGGCGACCGACAACTGGGACGACCGGGTCGCCGTGGAGCGGTTCACCGGCAAGGGCGGCCGGTTCGTGCGGGGCAGCGGGGCGCTCGACGGGCCCGGTCGGGTCCGCGTCGGCGACCGGGTCTTCCGGGCCCGGCACGGCATCGTGCTCGGCACCGGCACCCGGCCCTTCGTGCCGCCGCTGCCCGGGCTGGCCGACACGCCGTACTGGACGAACCAGCAGGCCATCGAGGTCGAGGAGCTGCCGGCCAGTCTGCTGGTGCTCGGCGGCGGCGCGATCGGGCTGGAGCTGGCCCAGGTCTTCGCCCGGTTCGGCGTCGAGGTGACCGTGCTGGAGGCGTCGGGCCGGGTGCTCGCCGTCGAGGAGCCCGAGTCCTCCGAGGTGGCCGCCGCCGCCCTGCGCGCCGACGGGGTGCGGATCGCCACCGAGGTACGCGCGGAGCGGGTCGACCACGACGGGCGGGCGTTCACCCTGCGGGCGGTGGGCGGGGCCGAGTTCACCGCCGAGCGGCTGCTCGTGGTCACCGGCCGCCGGGCGCACCTCGACGAGCTGGGCCTCGACACCGTCGGCGTCGACCCGGGCCAGCGGTTCCTCGCCGTGGACGACCGGATGCGCGCCGCCGACGGGATCTGGGGCGTCGGCGACCTGACCGGGGAGGGCGCGTTCACCCACATCGCCATGTACCAGGCGGCCATCGTGGTCGCCGACGTGCTCGACCACGTCCGGCGGGCGCGGGCCGGCGCGGACGCGAGCGGTGCCGCCAGCGCGGTCGGCGGCGCGGCGCGCACGGAGGGCACCGGGATCGCCGGCGGGGTGCCGCACGCCGACTACCGGGCGCTGCCCCGGGTCACCTTCACCGATCCCGAGATCGGCGCGGTCGGGCTCACCGAACGGCAGGCCCGCGAGCGGGGCATCAACGTGCAGGTCGGGGTGAGCCGGCTCGACTCGTCCACCCGGGGCTGGATCCACCGGGGCGACGGGTTCGTCAAGCTGGTCGCGGACGCCGACCGGGGGGTGCTGGTCGGGGCCACCTCGGTCGGCCCGGCCGGCGGCGAGGTGCTGTCGGGCCTGGTGGTGGCGGTGCACGCGGAGGTGCCGCTGAGCCGGCTCCGGCACATGATCTACGCGTACCCGACGTTCCACCGCGCCATCGAGACCGCCGTGCGCGACCTGAGTTAGCCGATCGACATCCTCAGGCGGGGGTGCCGTGGCGGCCCGCGCCGGCCGCGAAGCGGGCCGCCCCCGCCGTCGCGTCGGCCGCGAGGGACGCCGCGCCGTAGGCCAGCTCCACCGCGAGGGCGTCCGGCTCGGGCAGGTTCGCGCCGGCCAGCACGGCCGCCCGGTCGTTGCGCAGGCACGCCTGCGGGTGCCGGGCGATCTCGGCGGCCAGCCGCTCGGCCTCCGCGCGGGCCGCACCCGGCGCGACCAGCCGGTTCACCAACCCCATCGCGTACGCCTCCTCGGCCGGGACCGGCCGGCCCGTGAGGATCAGGTCCATCGCCCGGCTCTCGCCGATCAGCCTCGGCAGGCGGACGGTGCCGCCGTCGACCAGTGGCACGCCCCAGCGCCGGCAGAACACGCCGAGCACCGCGTCGGACTCGGCGACCCGCAGGTCGCACCAGAGCGCCAGCTCCAGCCCGCCGGCCACGGCGTACCCGGAGATCGCGGCGATCACCGGCTTGGACAGCCGCAGCCGCGTCGGGCCCATCGGGCCATCGCCGTCCGGCTCGACCCGGTTGCCGCTCGGCGTGCCGATCGCCTTGAGGTCCGCCCCGGCGCAGAACGTGCCGCCGGCCCCCCACAGCACGGCGACCGCTGCCGCCGGGTCGGCCTCGAAGGCGCGGAACGCGTCGGCCAGGGCCCGGGCGGTGGGACCGTCGACGGCGTTGCGGGACGCCGGCCGGTCCAGGATCACCGTGGTCACCGCGGCGGCGTGCTCGACCCGTACCCCCATCGGGACAGCATGCCCTGCCCGGACGCCGACGCACCAGCGCGGGCGTGACCACCCTGCCGGACGGCCACCGGTGTTCGTACTCCGTACATCGGCTTCGCACGGCGGACAGCCCGGCCCGTGGCGGCTTCTCTCGCCTTTCGTCGGCCGTCAGAATGCGCGCTGAAGGGCCACCGAACGTGGCGACGCGAACTCGTGCGGTGTCCGTCGCCCGTCGCCGTGGGCCCCGGGTGAGGTGAGGGTGAGGGACGCCGGTCGGCGCCGCCGCCGGCGATGCGGGGAGATGTCGTGACAGGACGTACCGGGGCGGGGCCGTCCGCGACGAAGCGGGTCGACTGCGGCGACGAGGCGGCCACCGACCAGTCGGGGCTGTGGTCGCGGCTCGTCACGGACGACCCGGACGAGGCGCACCGCTGGCTGTTGGCGGCCTACCCCGAGCATCGGCTCCGCGCCTTCGACCGCCGCGGTGGGGTCGTCTTCCGGGCCGCCCACGCGCGGTTCGGTTCGGCCAGTGTGGCCCGGGTGCGCTATCCGATGAACGCGGACAACGACGTGTTCACCCGGGACGTCGTCGGGGTGGCGGAGGTGCTCTCCGGCGGCTGGGGGCTCGACGTCGGGGCCGGGGAGGTGATGGCCGGCGCGGGTGACCTGCTGCTGGTGCCGCCTGGGCGGACCAGGGCGATCCTGCACCGCGACATGGAGGTCCTCGCCGTGGAGCTTCCCCTGGCCGACGTGCGGCGGGTGGCGCAGGAGCGGTGCGGCCTCGCGCCGGTCGACCTGCGGTTCCAGGGGCTGTCGCCGGTGTCCCCGTCCGCCGCCCAGCTCTGGCGCAACACCACGCGCTATCTCACCCAGGTGGCGCTGCCGGGCGCCGCGTTCGGGTCCAACGCGCTGGTGCAGGCGGAGGCGACGGGCCTGCTGGTGGCCGTCGCGCTGGCCACGTTTCCCAACACGACGATGACCGAGGCGCCGACGCGCGGCGCGGGGGGCGTCGCGCCGGCCGCGGTCCGTCGTGCGGTCGCCTACATCGAGCAGTACGCGGACCAGGCCCTGACCGTGACCGACGTGGCGGTCGCGGCCGGGCTGGGCGCGCGGGCGCTCCAGCAGGCATTCCGCAAGCACCTCGACACCACCCCGACGCGCTATCTGCGACGGGTACGCCTGGAACGGGTGCACACCGAACTCCAGGCCGCCGAGCCCGGCGCGGGCCTCACTGTGGCCGCCGTCGCCGCCCGGTGGGGCTTCGCCCACCTGGGCCGGTTCGCCACCGAGTACCGCCGGGCCTACGGGCGGCCGCCCAGCCAGACCCTGCGGAGCTGACCGGCGGCGAGAATCCCTCGGGCCTGGGAGGTGGCGCTCCGGCGTGCCGTTGCACTGTCCGCCCGCGCGGGTAGCTAGGCTCCCTCGTGACCCAGGGGGGTGAATTGGTGACTTCGGGTAATCATGGCCCGCCCACGCTCACCCGGTTCTCGACCAGCGACCCGGCGGAGGCGGCGCACGTCTACGAGACCGCGTACGGACGCAGCGTGCGGCTGGCCGCCGTGCCGACCGGGCTTCCGCTCCGCCACGACCGGTGGAACGCCGGTGCGTTCTGCATCGACGACGTCAGCATCGCCCTCGACCTGCGGGTGCAGGCGGAACCCCTCGGGTACGTCCTGCTCGCCGCCCCCCGCCGGGGGTGCTTCGGGCGCCGCTGCGACGGTGTCGACGAGATGGTCGGGCCCGGCGAGGTCGCCGTGCTGTACCAGCCCGACCTGCCCGGCTCCTCGTGGTCCAGCGACCTGGACGTGACCTGCGTCCTGCTGGACCTCTCGCTGATCGACCAGGTCGCCCGCGCCGATCCGGACCGGCCGCTGGCACCCCTGCGGTTCGTCAGCTTCCGGCCGATCCGCGCCGAGGCGGAGTGGCGGTGGCGGCAGACCGTCCGGTACGCGGAGTCCGTCATGGCCGCCGGCGGCGCGCCGGGCGCGTCCCCGCTCGTGCTCGGTGGCCTCGGCCGCCTGCTCGCCGCGGCGACGCTCGCCGCGTTTCCCAGCAACGCCCTCCGGGAGGACCGGCCGTGCGACCGGGCCGACGCCCACGCGGGGACCCTGCGGCGGGCGATCGCCTTCATCGAGTCCGCCGCCGGGACCGACATCGGCCTCGTCGACATCGCCCGCGCCGCCGGCGCCACCCCCCGCGCCGTGCAGCTCGCGTTCCGCAGTCAGCTCGGCATGACCCCCCTGGCCTACCTGCGTCGGGTGCGACTCGACCTGGCCCGCCAGGAACTGTCCCGGGCCACGCCCGGCGACGGCACCTCTGTGGCCGCGACCGCCGCGCGCTGGGGATTCGCCGACCCGCGCCGCTTCGCCGCCCGTTACCTCACCACGTACGGGGAACTGCCCGGCCGGACGCTGCACCGCTGACACGGGTTAGCATCGCCGGCGGCACGATCATGCGAGGTGCCCCGCGGGTGCGGGGAGAATCGGGAAGCCGGTGTGAATCCGGCACGGGCCCGCCGCGGTGACCGGGGAGCCACCGTCCACGCGCGAGGAGCGCAGCCACTGGCCGTGCGGCTGGGAAGGCGGACGGGCAGGCGTCGATCCGGGAGTCCGAAGACCGGCCTCGCGTCGACCGCCCACCCGCTGGGTGGGCCGAGCGCAGCGGGAGCCTGCCTGTGGAACTCTACGACGCCATCCACCGCCGCCGGGACGTCCGGGCCCAGTTCACCGGGGAGCCGGTGCCGGCCGACACCCTGCACCGGATCCTCGACGCCGCGCACGCCGCGCCCAGCGTCGGCTACTCGCAGCCGTGGGACTTCGTCCTGGTCCGGGACGCCGCCGTCCGCCGCCGGTTCCACCGGCACGTGCAGGCCGAGCGGGCCACGTTCGCCGCCACCCTGGACGGCGCGGCGGCCGAGCGGTTCGCGCGTATCAAGATCGACGGGGTGCTGGAGTCGACGCTGTCGGTCGTCGTCACGTACGACGCGGAGCGCGGCGGCCCGGCCGTGCTCGGGCGGCACGCCATCGCCGACGCCGGCCTCTACTCGGTCTGCCTGGCCATCCAGAACCTCTGGCTCGCCGCCACCGCCGAGGGGCTGGGCGTCGGGTGGGTCTCCTTCTACCGGGAGCCGTTCCTCGCCGAGCTGCTGGGCGTGCCGGCCGGCATCCGGCCGGTGGCCTGGCTCTGCGTCGGGCCGGTCACGCACCTGGAGGCCGTGCCCGACCTGGAGCGGCACGGGTGGCGGCGACGCCGGCCCCTCGCCGAGGCGGTGCACCACGACCGCTGGCCGCAACGGGTGACCGACCGACCGAACAGCTAATTCAGGTACGTCTATGCGGTGGCTAGGCTGGCGTGGCGCTGAGTCATCACTTAGCTACGTTGGGAGGAGTTCCATGCGTACCACCGTCAGGATCCTGGCCGCGTCCGCCCTCGCCGCCCTGGGCCTCGCCGCCGGTGCCACCCCGGCCCTCGCCGCCGCCCCGGCACCCTTCTGCGAGTCCATGGCGTCTCAGTTCTACTGCGACGCCAGCAGCGCCGGCACGACGACCTGGAGCATCACCTGGTACTCCGGCAGCGTCGGCACCTTCACGACCGCCGGGTCGACCCTCTTCGCCACCTGCCCGGCCAGCAACCTCGGCCACCCGGTGCGGGCCAGCTACAGCTACTTCGACGGCAGCACGACCCAGTACAGCGGCACCACCCAGTTCATCTGCCGGTAGCCGGGGTCCCGTGTCCGGCGTACGCGCGACCCGTGCGTACGCCGGACACCCGGCACGGCTGCCCGGTTTGCGACCGCTTCTGCCGGGAAGTCGGACGGAATGCGGGCACTCTTGACGAAACTCGAACAGGCTTCGGCCCTGGACCAGGCCGGCGACCGGCTGCAGCGCGGCGTCCAGGCCACTCTGCGCCCGCAGCGGGTCCGCGACCTGCTGCACGGCGTCTTCATCGGCCATCCGCTGCACCCGGCGCTGGTGCAGGTGCCGGTCGGCTCCTGGATCAGCGCGGCCGTACTCGACCTGATGCCCGGCCAGCGCCGGGCGGCCACCGCCCTGGTGGGGCTGGGCACCGTCAGCGCCGTCCCGGCGGCGATCGCCGGCCTGAACGACTGGGCGGCCCTCTCCCGGGAGCAGCGCCGCGTCGGGCTGGTGCACGCCGCCGCCAACGCCGTCGGCCTGACCCTGTACGCGGGCTCGCTGGCGGCCCGGCTGCGCGGGCGGCACGGGACGGGGCGGGCGCTGGCCTACCTCGGGCTGGGCGCGGCGAGCGCGGGGGCGTACCTCGGCGGGCACCTCGCGTACAAGCAGGGGGCGCAGGTCAACCAGAGCATCTCCGAACTGCACCGGATCGGCGAGGGCTGGCACCCGCTGGCGGACATGGCCAACCTGCCCCAGCGGAAGCTGGTCACCCGCGAGGTGGACGACGTCTCGGTGATCCTCTACCGGCACGGCGACGAGGTCACGGTGATGCTGGAGCGCTGCCCGCACCAGAGCGGCCCGCTCGGCGAGGGCGAGGTCACCGAGATCGACGGACATGCCTGCGTTGTCTGCCCGTGGCACGGGAGCGCGTTCCGGCTCAACGGTGGCGAGGTCATGCACGGGCCGTCCGGGAACGACCAGCAGATCCTGCCGACCCGGGTGGTCGACGGGGTCCTGGAGGCGAGGCTGCCCTGAGGCCCGGCCGGCCCAGGCCAGACCTGCGGGCCCGGCCGCCATGTCGGCGACATGGCGGTTTCCCGCACGCCGGATGCCCCCATGTCGGCGACATGAAGTCGATCATGCGCCCCGCCCGGCTCGGCCCCGCCCGGCTCGGCCCCGCCCGGCTCGGCCCCGCCCGGCTCGGCCCCGCCCGGCTCGGCCCCGCCCGGCTCGGTGCCGTGCCTTGGCTCGGGGGTCAGTCCCGGCGGTGCCGGCCGGTGACGAGGGCCCGTGCGCTGCTGGTGGCCCTGGCGACCGCCGGCCGGCGGCGTAGCCCGAGGACGGCCCCGATCTGCGCTCCGACGATGCTGGCGACGGCGAGTACCGCGGAGACGGCGAGGGGTCGGTTCATCTGGTCGCCAGCCCCCGCCCGGGACGCTCCGGCGGCCATCGCGGGCTGCGGCCCTGAGGGCGGCTGGGCGACCTGCTGGGTGCCGTGCGACGAGCCCGCCGACGACGAGCCGGCCGGCGGCTGGGCGGCGGAGGGGCCGGGGGCGGGGCGGGTGGCCCGTGGCGAGGTGGGCGAGGGCGGCGTGGGCGAGGGCTGGGCCGCACCTGGTGCGGCCGGCGCGTCGGCGGCGGGCGGGGTGGCGGGTGCCGACGGCGGCCGGGGGGTGACCGTACCGCCGGGGGTGGGCGTCGTGGGCTGGACCACCAGCTTCCCGGTCGCGTGCCTGCGGGCCCCGGTGTCGTGGACGCCGTCGGGCAGCGTGATCAGCTGCCCGGGGCGGATGCGGTCGGGGTCGCCCAGCCGGTTCAGCTTCGCCACGTCCCGGTAGCGGTCGAAGTCGTCGAGATAGCGCTCGGCGACCTCGCCCAGGTAGTCGCCCTTGGCGACCCGGTACACCGTCGGTTCCGCCTCCTGCCGGAGGTCGGCCGCCGTGGCGGCCGTCGGCATCGTTGCCCGGGCGTCGACCACCGGCAGCGCGGCGACCGGGCGGGCCACCGGTGCCCCGGCGACGGCGGCGGGTGCGGCGGCGGGATACGGGCCGGACAGCACGGTGGCCGCGCTGGCGGCGGCCGGGCTCGCCGCGATGATCAGGGCCACCGAGCCGACCAGCGCCGCGGCGGCGCGCTGCTGCCGGCTCATCCCGGGCAGCCGGGGTGCCGGTCGGCGCAGCGTCTGCGCGCCCAGCTCCACGAGCACGGAGAAGGCGAACGTGGCCCAGCCGAACCAGCCGACCAGGGCCAGCGCCCGCAGGAAGAGCTGACCGTCGTCCCGGCTGGTGAGCGTGGCACCGACCTCGGCGAGGCTGGGCAGGTGGTCGGGCAGCGGGTTCCCGGCGAACGCGAGCAACGCCACCGGCCCCCCGACGAGTACGGCGATCAGCACGACCAGCGCGCCGAACCCGGTGAGTACCTGCCCGACCCGCCGTGCGGCGGAGCGACCCGGTGCGGCCATGGCGTGCCTTCCCTTCCTAGGGGCCCTCGGTGAGGGCGCGTGCGGTTGCCTCGCCGGAGACGGTGACGGCGTCACCGAAGCCGAAGAAGCCGAGCAGGTAGCGGTCGTAGGTGACGGTGACCTGGACGCGGATGAGCTTCTCCCCGTCGACGACGGGGAACTCGACGCTGTGGCCGGTGGCACCGGCGGCGGCGAGGTAACTCGTCACCGCCGCCCTGGCCGCCGCCTCGTCGATCTCCTTGCGGCCGCCCTGGATGGCCTTCGCCCGGTCGATGGACTGACCGCCGGTGCGGGCCGCCTCGGCGGCCAGGTTGTCGGCCAGTTGCCGGGAGCGGAGCTGCCCCGCGCCGTCGAACGCCAGGCCGATGATCGCGAGGACGCCGATCATCGCCGCCGCCAGGAACAGGCTGACCCGGCCCTCGTCGCCGCGCCACCGGCGTCCAGGGCCGGCGGCGGGGGTGACGGCCCGGCGCTCGCCCGGACCGTCGGCGGGGGCGGTGTGCACAGCTCCGCCGGGGGCGCGGGCGGTCACGACCGGCTCCGGTAGCGGTCCAGCGGGGAGGTGAAGCTGGCCGAGATCGTCCGGCTGGCCGCCATGTCGGGCAGCAGCGCCAGGTCGATGTCGGTGAAGGAGACGGTGCAGGTGACCTGCACGGTCACGGCGGCCGTCGTGCCGGGGCCGCTGTCGAACGCCTCGGCGAAGCTGGTCGGCGAGCCGCCCACCGAGCCGCGCAGGGTGAGCGTGGGCTGGCCGGCGCAGTTGGCCCGCTGCCAGTCGAGTTGGCTCTGCGCGGCGGCCAGGGCCTGCTCGCGCGCGGTCTTGGCGTCCCGGGAGATGGACGCGGCGCGGGCGGCGTCGTGCGCCGCCGACTGGACCGCCTCCTGCGCGATCGCGGTACGCCCGGCGACGCCGGCCAGCACCATCAGCCCGATGAACGCGGGGGCGAGGACGGCCACCTCGATGGCGACCGAGCCGCGCTCGGCTGCGGGGCGACGGCGGCGGCTCATCCGGTCGTCCACCGTTCGATCGTGCCGTGCGCGGTCTGGCGCACCGGGAAGCTGACGCCGGGGATGACCGACAACGAGTCCCCGCTGACCGTGCAGGTCACCTCGGCGACGTCGGTGACGCAGGCGGGCCCCGGCTGGTCCCAGCCGACCAGCCAGTCCCCGGCGGCGGTGAGGAAGTCGACCGCCCGCGCCTCGCCGGCCCCGGCGGGGGCCTCGTACAGGCGTTGGGCGTTGACCGCGCTCTGCGCGGCGTTGAGCGCGGTGGCGCGGGCGACGAACCAGGCGGCGACCTGGATCGAGGCGAAGAGCAGCACGAGGATCGCCGGCATCACCACCGCCAGCTCCACCGGGTTGGCCCCCCGGTCCGCCCCGCCCCCGGTGAGCCGCCGCCGGACCGCCCGGCCGAGCCGTAGACCGCTGGTGAGCTGCCGCCGGGCCGCCCGGCCCAGCCGTACGCCGCCGCCGAGCCGCCGCGGGGCCCGCCGGCTGAGGCCGGCCCCTGGCCGGGGCGGCCCGTGGCGGCGCAGGCCGGCGGGCCGGTCGGCGGGTGCCGACCGGCTCCGGTCCACGCGGGTGGGGCGGTGGGTCATTACGGTGCCGTCGGGTCCTGGTGGGTCGGGATGTTGCTCATCCAGTCGTTGGCCCTGGCGAGGGCGAGCGCGGTTACCGCCATCGCCACGAAGACCAGCCCGAAGATGATCACTGCGGTCGGGACGGGGCTGTCGCCCCGCTCGCCGTCGCGGCGCAGTTCGGCCAGCCGTGTCGTCAGCGCGACGTGCAGGTAGGCGATGAGGTGCATGACGTGCTCCTTCGGAGGGGGAGGGGTTTCACAACCGGGCGAGGAACGGGTAGACGGCGAAGCCGAGCAGCACGAAGACCAGCAGGGAGCCCGGAATGTCCAGCCGGCTGGTGATCGCCTCGGCGCGGGCCAGGTTGTCGGTGCGGATCTGGTCGCGCAGGGAGTCGGCCCGGCTGCGCAGCGTGTCGTGCACCTGCGCGCCCTCGCTGCCCGACGAGCGCATGATCGCCCCGACGTCGCCCAGCTCCGGGATGCCGATCCGGTCGGCCAGCTCGCGCAGCTCGTCCCACGGCGAGTGCATCTGCATCTGGGCGATCCGCAGCGACTCCCGGATCCGGTCGAACACCCAGCCGTCGCAGACCGCCGCGGCCCGCTCCAGGGCCTGCACCGGACCGTGCGCGGCCGAGAGCTGCAACGCCACCAGGTCCAGGTAGGTGCAGACCGCCTGGCGGAACTCGTCCCGGGCGGCGTCCGCGCGGGTCAGCACGCTGCGGTGCGCGATCAGGGCGGCGACGAACGCCATGCCGAGGCTGCCCAACAGTGGCACGGCCAGCGGCACGGACACGCCGCCGAGGAAGAGCACCGCGCCGAGGAAGGTCGGGGTGGCCAGCCCTACCAGGGCGGAGAGCAGCAGGGACAGGGCGTACTGCTCGGGGGTGCGGTCGAGCAGGGCGAGCTGCCGGTGCGGCGGGCGCAGCCAGCGGGCGAACCCGCCGATCCAGTCGGGCCCGCGCCCCGTGGCGGCCCGGCCGGTGCCCGGCGGCTGGTGCAGCCGGCGCAGGGCGGGGCCGAGCGCCGGTGCGGCCGGCAGGGCCTCCCGGACCACCAGGAACAGCCCGAGGCCCACCGCCGCCCCACCGACGACGGCCAGGGTGAGGTGCCAGTTGAGGATCATCCGATCGCCTCCGCCGGATCGGGGGCGGGCAGAAAACGCGCCGGCCGGGGCGGCTGGCTCATCGACCGCACCCAGGCCAGCAGCCCGACGAACGCCGCGCCGAGCACGAGCATCACGAGCTGCCCGACCGGCGTACCGTACGGGCGGACGTAGTCGGTGTTGACCAGCCCGTACGCCACGGTCAGCAGGGTCATCCCGGTGAGGAAGCGCACCGCGAAACGCGGCTGGGTGCGCTTGGCCTCGATCTCCCGCCGGGTGGCGACCTCGGCGGCGGCGGCACCCGCGATCGAGCCGAGCACGTCGCCGAGCCGCTCGCCCCGGTCGGACAGGTGCAGGATCAGCGCCGCCACGACCTGGTCGCACACCGGGTCACCGATCTCGTCGGCGAACGCGAGCAGCGCCGACTTCGCCAGCCAGCCGGCCTGGAGGCGGGCGGCGAGCAGGCGTACCTCCTCCTCGATCTCCGCGGGGGCGGTGGCCAGCGTGCCGAGGATGGCCTGCTGGAGGCCCTGACCGGTCGACGAGACGTCCTTGAGTCGGCGGGTCCACTCGCCGACGGCCTCGATCCGGGCGATGGCCCGCTGCTCGGCCCGGCCGACGGAGAACAGCCACGGCGCGCCGGGCACCGCCACGGCGACCAGCAGGCCGACCACCGGCAGCCCGGTGAGCAGGAACGCCAGCGCGCCGGCCAGCACCGCCCCGCCGAGCAGGAGCTGGTGGTTGCGCCGCTGCCGGGGCGTGCCGGAGCCCTGCCAGAGCCGGCTCAGCCCGCCGCCGGGCCCCGCGCCGGGGGCCGGCCCGGCCGGCCGGGTGGTGCCGACCAGCGCCACGACGGCCAGCACCAGGCCGGCCACGCACGCCGCGCCGGAGACCACCGCGATCAGCTCGATGTCGGCGGTCACCGGGCCACCGCCCGCGCACCGAGCCGGGTGTGCCGGGGCCGCCGCCACGCCCCCGTGCCGGCGTCGATCCACCGGCCCAGCAGCCGGGCGTCGTAGCCCACCCGCAGCAACTGGTCGCGGACGCGTTCCGGCAGGTGCCGGGGGACCGCCCGGCCGTCGGGGCCCGGACCGAAGACCGTGGTGGTGGTGATCCGGCTGCCCTCGCCGACGCCGATGACCTCCTCCACGTGGGAGACGAAGCGGTGCTTGCGCCCGCCGATCGCGGTCTCGTCCTCGACGGTGACGTAGACGATCAGGTCGAGGGCGTTGCCGGCCATCCGGCGGGCCTGGTCGACGGTCATCTCCCGGCCGTGGGAGAGCGCCAGCTCGACGATCCGCTCGCCCACCCCGCCCGGCGACCGGGCGTGGATGGTGCACATCGACCCCCGGCTGGTGGTCATGGCCTGGAGCATCGGCACGATCTCCCGGGACCGCACCTCGCCGACGATGATCCGCAGCACGCCCATCCGCAGCGAGACGGGGATCAGGTCGGCGATGCTCACCTCGCCGGCCGGGCGGCCGTCCAGCCCGCGTTCGCCGTGCCCCTCGCGGGCCTCGAAGCTCATCACCGCCCGGTGCTTGTGCCCCCGGCGGGTGGGCAGCAGCTCCCGGCTCTCCTCCAGCAGCACGTACGGTTCGTCGGCCGGGATCTCGTCCATCAGCGCCCGGATGACGGTGGTCTTGCCCGCCCCGGCCAGGCCGGCGACCATGATGTTCAGCCCGGCCCGCATGGACGCCCGGAGGAAGTCGCGCAGCAGCGGGTCGATCATCTCGTCCAGGTCGCCCCGGCCGCCGGCGATGTCGTCGAGGCTCACCTCGAGGGTGTTGTGCTTGCGGATCACCGCGTACGGCCGGTGGCTGACCAGGAAGACCGCGGCGAGCCGGCTGCCGTCGGGCAACTGCAGGTCGAGGGTCGGCTTCGAGGTGGACAGCGACCGCTCGGTCGCCCCGGCCCGGCGGGCCGCCGCCTGGAGGATCTCCACCAGCTCGTCGTCGCTGTCGGCGATCGGGTCGGCCCAGTCGACCCCGCCGCCGTGCCGGGTGATGCGCACCTGGTCGCAGCCGAGGATGTGCACCTCCTCGATGGTGCCGTCGACCAGCAGCGTCTGCAGCCGCCCCAGGCCGACCAGCTCGGCGGTCACCTGGTCGAGCAGCAGCCGCTCCTCCCCGGCGGCCATCGGGGTGCCGGCACGGCGGACCGCGTCCGCGTACTCGGCGACCACCGCGACGGCGAGCCGGGCCCGCTCGACGTCCTCGGCGTCGGCGTCGAACTCCCGGCCGCGCTGCCACAGGGTGAGCCGTTCGCTGAGCTCGCGGCGCAGCTCGCGTACCACGGCGAAGTCGACCCGGGGGCGGGGCGGGGCCGGCGCGACGGGCGGGGCCGGCGCGGCCCCCGCCGGCGGCGCGGGCTGCGGGTGGCCGCCGCCGGTCGGCGCGGGTGGCGGGTGGGGGCCGCCCGACGCGGGGGCGAGCGGCGGGGCGATGGAGGTCGCGGCGGGCTGCCGCGCCACCCGGGGGTCGTGCGACACCGGCTCAAACCGCACCCGGCACCCCCTGGGTGACGGGCCAGGTCAGCCGCGCCCGGCGGCGGTCCAGCAGCGCCCGTACCGGCACCTCCAGGGCGCCGGCCGCGCGCATCAGCGGCCGTCCGGCCCGCAGGGTCCCGCCGAGGGTCAACACCTCCGCGGTACGCGGGTCGTCCGGCAGCCGCGCGATCACCGGCAGCCGCAGCGCCTTGCTGATCTCGCCCCGACCGTGGCCGTCGCCGACCGGCAGCAGCCGCAGCGTGCCCGGCGGCACCCGGTGCTCGGTGAAGTCCCGCTCGATCGCCCGGACCATGGCCTGGGTGGCGGAGAGGTCGGGCAGCCGCGCCCGGGTGACCAGGAGGACCACGGCGGCGGCGCGCAGGATCGGCCACGGCGGGCCGGCGACCTGGAGCCGACCGCAGTCGACCAGCACGTCGTACGGGGGGTCGCCGCGCTCCAGGTCGAGGAAGAAGTCGGTGAACCGCTGCCAGAGCGGGGCGACGCTGCCGGCCTGGGCCGGGTCGACGACGCCGGGCAGCAACAGCCGCTCCCGGCGCGGGGCGTCCAGGTCGACCAGTTGCGACCAGAACGCCGTCTCCAGGCTGCCGTCGCGCAACTCCCCGACGGCCAGCTCGCCGATGCCCCGGGGCCCGTCCAGCGCACCGCCGAGGTAGCCGGCGAGGATCGAGCCGCCGGCCGGGTCGCACTCGGCGAGGATCAGCCGCCGGTGCCAGGTCAGGGCGCAGGCGAGCGCGGACGCGGTGACGCCCGGCGAGCCCTTGGCCGAGACCAGCGCGATGATCGCCATGCTCAGGCCGCCCGGGTCAGCACGACCGCGATCCGGCTCTGGGCGGCGAGCGCCACCACGGCCGGCACGTCCCGGGCGGTGAGCGCGACGTAGACCACCACGCTGCTGGTGCTCGGGGTGGCCGTGTCGATGACGGTCGCCTCGAACCGGGTGCTGGAGGCGGGCTGCCCGCCGGAGCCGCGGTCCGGGGTGCTGACCAGCAGCACCCGGTCGCCGGGGTGCAGCCGCTTCGCCGGCACCCGGCCCGGGGCGAGGTCGAGCGCGAGCTGCTGCTGGCCGGGGCCGAGCAGCGGGTCGTCGGTGAGCTGGCCGAGGGTCAGCAGGGTGCCCGGGGTGAGGGCGACGGCCGCCCGCATGCCGACCACGTCGTCGAGTTGGGCGGCCGGCACCGGCCGCAGCCCCTGGCCGCCGGCCACCTGCACGGTGACCAGGTCGTCCGCGCCGAGCGTGCGGCCCACCTCGACGGGGCGGGCGATCGCCAGGTAGCTGCCGGTGGCCCGCACGGAGGTGACCGCGAACGCCGCGCCGAGGCCGCCGAGGGCGATCAGCAGCACGGCGAGGCCGAGCAGGCCGGGCCGGACCCGCCGCTGCCGGACGACCCGGGGTGGTGCGACGGGAGCGTCCACCGGCTGCCCGGTCCCGTTGCGCGTAGCGAGACTCACCGCGTCACCACCTGAAGTTCGTCGATCTGGACCTGGATGATGCCGCTGGTGCGGGTCTGCGGGATGTCACCGCTCTGGTTGCCGCCGGTCCAGTGGACGTTCCAGTGGGTCGTGGCGAAGATCTCGTACGTGTCGGCCTTCGCGTAGCCGCCGTGGTAGCCGCAGTCCGGCGAGGGGCCGCCGGCCTTCGGGCCCTTCGGGTCGTACGGGGTGCCGGGGCCGTGGCAGGTGACCTTGTCGCCGTTGCCCATGTCCCACACGATCTTGTCGACCTTCGCGGTGATGCTCACCGTCAGGCCCCGGTCGGACGCCGAAGCGCGCAGCGTGCCGAAGTAGCTCTCGCCGGGGCTCGCCCACATCCACACCGGCAGGCCGACCAGCCCGGGGCCGATGCTCTTGCGGGGCGCGACGGTCGCCCGGGGCGGCAGCAGCGAGATCGAGGCGAGCGCCCGGCGCGCCAGCTCCTCCGGGTCGGGCGGGGTGCCGTAGCCGGGCGGCGGGGCGTCCAGCAGGACCGGGTGCTGGGCACCGAGGTCTCCGCCGTTGCAGGTGGCCACGTACCACTGCTTGCCCTCGGGGGTGTCGTCCGGCTGCGGCTGCGCGAGCTTGTAGTAGCAGCCGTCGCCGTTGTTGAACCAGCCGAGGAGGTCGTCGTAGCAGGGGAGGACCTCGCCGAGATACTGGCACGTGCCGCTGCCGCCGCTCGACCCGTCGCCGTCGCCGGGGTTCCCGCCGCCGGGGTTGCCGGGGTTGCCCGGGTCGTCGTCCCAGACGTCGCAGTCGTTCTGGCCGATGGGGCACTCGATGCCGCCCTCGCGGGCCGCCGCGACGGTGACGGTCGGCGGTGCCGCCACGACGGCGAGCGCGAGGACCAGGCCGATCGCGGCCAGCAGCCGTGCGGGGCGGGCCGTGGCCAGCAGCCGCCCGGGATGGGTGGCGGGCAGCCGTACCCTGCCGTCGGCGGTGTGGGCCGCGCGGCGGCCCCACGGGGTCAGCACGGCTGGTCCTCGTGGCCGGCGCCGTAGTTGATCAACCAGCGGCCGTGGTACCGGGTGGCCGTTGCGGTGGCCAGGTGCCGGCCGCCGCCCGAGCCGGGCACCACCCGTTTGGTCTTGGCGTCGACCAGCCGGTAGCCGGTGGTGTCCAGGCAGTCCTGGATCTCCACGGTGGCGGGAACGGAGTCCAGGCTCACCGAGGTGACGGTGGGGTCGGAAACGAAAGTTCCGGTACGCACGGCACCGTGCTCCTTAGCTTCGCGAATTGCCAGTCGAACCCTGGTCAACAACGGGTCGGCCAGGAATTTGGCCAGTTCCGGGTGGCGCGGATCGCTGCGTCGGCTCGCCGCCCGTGATGCCGCGAGATATCCGGAATAGGCGGCGAGCGCCGCCTCCCGGGCCGCCCGTTCCTCCGCCGCGGAATGGGTCGCGGTGGCGCTCGGCCCTGCCGTCGCATGGGGCCGAGCGGCGGCTTCCGGCTTCGCGCCGCAGGCAGCCACCGGCGTGGCGGTCAGGGCCGTGACCAGTAAGATCATCCATCGGCCGGGGCGCCGTGTTCGCAACGCCGTGCCTCCTCGCTGGCGACCCGGGGCGGGCGGTGCAGCGACCGTCTCCGGGCGTGCGGCAGCGCGGCCGGATCAACTCATCCGGGCCCCTCGGTTCACCGCCGCATTTACCTGTGCTGATCTTCCAAGAGCCGTGCACCGATGTCTTCTGTGGCCTCCGACGCCTCATGCTGGGGTTGCGTCGTACTCAAGGGGCGAGCATAAGCTGACGCTGGGCGATGCAACAGAGGCAATCTGTTCGAATACGCTGGGTGATGGATGGCGGTGATCACGGATGGCGGGCGTCGATGCCCCGGGTCGCGCTCCGCTGCTGTACGGTGACCGCCGTCACAGTGTCGGGGTGTCTACGGCGGTTGGTCCGTTCGGCTCGAATGCTGGCCCGCTCCAGGCGGGTAGGCCCGAATTGCCCCCCGGCCGGCGGGGGATCGCCGCCGGGCGGGCGTCCCGCCTGACCGGCGGCCCGGCGGGACGCGTGGCCGCCGGATTCCGCACCATCCGCTACACGTCGGCCAACCGAGAACTACTCACCGTGTCGCCCCGCCCGGGGGCGTCCAGGTGTGGGAGTCGGTCGTGACCGGGGAACGGCTCCGCCGACCGTCCGCCCCGACCCTCGCGTCGCCCGCGCCGGGCCGGCCTTCTCGCGTACGCCTGACGGCCCTGCTGGTCGGCACGCCGCTGCTCCGCCTCGCGGTCGCCCGGTACGCCGTACCGCCGGGGGAGCCGGACCGGGTCGCCTGCCCGCGCTGCGGCACGCCGCTCGGCCTCGACCGGCCCTGGCCCGCGCTGGGCCCGACGGCGCGGTGCGGCGGCTGCCGGGCCCGGGTCGGCGCACCGGCCGGCGCGGTCGAGCTGACCGCCCTCGCGGCGCTGGCGGTGCTCGTGGCGGTGCCCGCCGCGCCGGCCGAACGGGCGGCCCTCGCCTGGTGGCTCTGCTGCGCGGTGCCTCTGGTGCTGATCGACGCGGCCGTGCACCGGCTGCCCGACCGGCTCACCTGGCCGGCCGCCGCCGGGGTCCTGGCCCTCTACGGCCTGGCCGCCGCGACCTCGGCGGGGAGCGCCCCCTGGCTGCGCGCCGCGCTCGCCGGGGCCGGGCTGGCGCTGGCCTTCGCCGCCACCACCCTGCTGCTCGGGCGGCGCGGCTTCGGCCTCGGCGACGCCAAGCTGGCGCTCGGGGTGGGCGCGCTGCTCGGCTGGTACGGCTGGCCCGTCCTCGTCCTCGGCCTGCTGGTGACGTTCACTCTCTCCGCGCTGACCAGCCTGGTGCTGCTGCTGGCCCGCCGGGTCCGCTGGTCCAGCCACCTGCCGTTCGGCCCGTTCCTCGCTCTCGGCGCGGTCGCCGCCCTGCTGCTGGCCCGCTGACCGAGCCGCCTCCCGCTACGCGCCCGCGCTACGCGCGGGCCCTCCCTTCACCGGGCGGGCCAGCCGGCGCAGCAGTTCGGCCGCCGGCCGCGCCAGCAGCGGGGCGCCGACGCCGGTGACCAGCGCGCCGAGCAGCAGGCCGGCGAGCACGTCGTGCGGGTAGTGCACCCCGACGAAGACGCGGGAGAACGCGGCGAGCACGGCCAGCGGAACCGCGTACCAGGCGAGCCGGGGGGAGAGCAGGACGATCGCCGTCGCCAGCGCCCCGGCGATCGTGGAGTGGTTGCTCGGGAAGGACCAGTCCCCCACGGGCGGGCACCGCTCGGCGATGATCAACAGGTCGGTCGGTACGCGGCAGGGGCGGTCCTGGTCCACGACGGTCTTGAGCAGCTCGCTGCCGCCGTACGCGAGAACCACGGTGGCCGGCGCGGCCACGGCGAGGGCCAGGTTGCGCGGCCCGGCACCCAGCTTGGGCAGGGCGGCGGCCACGAGGAGCAGGCCGAGCAGGACGATCGACCACTCGGTGAAGTGCGCGGCGAACCACTGGACGGGCTCGGGCGTGCCGTCGGCGAAGCTGACGACGCCGTGGTACAGACCATCGCTGAAGGGCGGAATCGATGACAAACCAGCGTTGATCATGATTCACCCTACCAAAAGTTCACCTGCTGTTCACCCGACCCCGGGTCGGTGAACCGACCGGACCACGGGGCGAGGCGGCTTACGCCGGGGGTGCGGCCGGGCCGGGGACGGGGTGCTGCACCACGCCGGACATCCGCTCGACGACGTCCTGGAGCGCCTCGAAGGCGTACGCCCAGTTGTGGCACTTGAAACTGCGCAGCCCGTCGATCGGGGTCCGGCAGTCGACGCAGTGCACGCCGGGGATCGCGTCCGGGACCTCGGTGTTGACGTACCGACGGTCGCCGAGGATCACCCGGGCGATCATCGCGGGGTCGTGCACCCCGTGCAGGGCCGACGAGACGATGTCCAGCCAGGTCATCCGCCGACCGCACTTCGGGCAGTCCGGCTCGTCGCCGCTGACCCACAGCGGCGCGCCGATGCTGCGCGCCGGCATGCCGAGCAGCTTCTCGATCCGGCGTACGTCGTGCTCGGGGGTGATCCAGCGGTGTCGGCCGGGCAGCGAGGCCGGTGAGTCGTACACGGCGCGGAACAGGACCGGATCGACCTCGACGGTCTCCCGCTGGTGGGTCATGGCGACCTCCTCGACCTCGCGGCGCCGGCCTGGCCGGCACCCGCAGCCCACCGTCGCCCGGGTGGTCGACGGACACAACCGGATCAACGACACGACGGGCCTGCGGGCAGCCACGCGGGGTGCTAGACATTCAGGGCGCGTTCGCGGCGGGCTGCCGCGCGGCGGGCGCGGACCCCCGTGGAGGACACCGTGACCAGCGAGCCGGCACCGACCGCACCGACCTCCGGGCCGACGACCCCGCAGCCCGCGACCTCGTCCGCCGGGGGCGTCGAGAGCAGGCCGAACGTCGCCCGGATGTACGACTACTACCTCGGCGGCTGCCACAACTTCGCCGTCGACCGGGCCGCCGCCCGTCAGGTCCTGGAGATCTTCCCCGACACCGGTGTCGCCGCCCAGACCAACCGCGCGTTCCTGCGCCGCGCCGTGCGGTACGCCGCCGAGCGGGGGGTACGGCAGTTCCTCGACATCGGCGCGGGGCTGCCCACCCAGGGCAACGTGCACGAGGTGGTGCAGGCGGTGGCCCCCGACTCCAAGGTCGTCTACGTCGACTACGACGAGGTCGCCGTCGCGTACGCCCGGCGGTTGCTCGGCGACGCGGCCCGCACGGTCGTCGTCGAGGGTGACCTGCGTCGGCCCGACGAGTTGCTCGCCCACCCCGACGTGACGGCGTCGATCGACCTCACCCGGCCGGTGGCCGTGCTCCTGGTGGCGGTGCTGCACTTCGTGCCCGACGCGGAGGATCCCTACGCGGCCGTCGCCCGGCTGCGCGACGCCACCGCCCCCGGCAGCCAGCTGCTGCTGTCCCACCTGACCCTCGACGGCGCCCCACCGCTGCCCGCCCAGCAGGGTCGCGCCGTCTATCAGCAGAGCAGCGCCCCGCTGGTGCCCCGCACCCGCGCCGACATCCTGCGCTTCTTCGACGGGTACGAGCTGGTCGAGCCGGGCCTGTCCTGGCTTGCCGACTGGCGTCCGGACGGCGAGCCGCGAGCGGGGGTGTCGCACGGCTTCGGCGGGGTGGGCGTCCGCCGCTGAGCCGCCCGGCCGGGCCGGAGGGCTGCCGTCGGGTGGGGCCCGGCTCGTCGTCGGGCCCCACCCGAGCCCCTACAGGTTCCTGGGGCAGGTGGTGCGGTTGATGGTCGAGTAGGCGGTGCGGATGCCGTACTCGAAGTCGTCGAGGCAGTTTCCGTAGACGAGCATTCCGACTTCCACGGTCCTGCTGGCGTCGGAGTAGTAGACGATGGTGATGCTCTCGTTGTCCTTCGGGTACGGGATGGCGTGGGCCGGGCTGGCCACGACCGCCGTGGTGCCGGCGACCGTCAGCAGGGTGGCCACCACGGCGTTCCGCACGAGCTTCTTCACTGAGGCACCTCTCGATCGAGCGGGCTGGATGCGCTGATGATAGTCGTCCGTCGATCAATGGCGTAGGTGTGGCGGCGGTGGCTATCGTGCGGGGATGCCGATGACGGACGAGCCGTGACCGGGCGACCCGCCGCCGCGGACCACGACGGTGCAGCGGTGGGCCGGGCCCGATGAGCGACCCAGACGACGGAGCGCGCCTGGCCGGGGACCTGTCCGACCGGCTCGCCGCCCTCACCTTCGTCGACCTCACCACCGAGCGGGTCACCGAGCTGCTCGTCGACACGATCGCCGACTGGGGTGCGGCACAGGGGTGGCGGGTCTACCGGCGGGCGGCCAGCGTCGTGCCGCTGCCGCCCCCGATGTCCGGGCAGCAGTCGGTCGTGGACGTCGCCTGCGCCCGGCCGTCCGCGCCGCCGGTGGTGATCGAGGTCGACCACACCGACCGGCGTCGTACGCTCGAGAAGCTGCTCGCCGAGGCCGCCGCCGGGCGGGTGCCGATCTGGGTGCGGTGGGGCTCCCGGGGCTTCACCGCACCGCCGGAGCCGGTGCGGATGGCCACCCTCACCGTTGCCGCACGGCGCGGGGAGGCGGGCGTGCGCCTGCACTCCCGCCAGCCGGCGAGGCAGCTCCCGCCGCCGGAGCACCACGCCGAGCCGGTCACCGCCGGCCCGGCGGATCCCCTCTTCGGCCCTACGATCGCGGGCTGAGCCGCCGCGTCCCCTGGTCAGGCCGCGCCTCGGTCGACCAGGCTGAACGTCGTGCCGATCGGGGCGTCGCCGAGGACCTCCACGTAGATCTTCTTCTGGCTGGGGCTCCACTGCACCACGCCGTACTTCTCGTTGATGATGGAGTAGGAGGTGCGCCCCTTGTCGTCCTTGCCCTCGCGGGTGATCCCGAACAGGGTGGCGTCGGTCGGGTAGCACTCGGCTCCCACCAGCGACGCGTACCCTGCGGAATCGATCTTGACGCCGAGGCACGGCTGGTGCGCGATCTCCGGGTTCAGCGACCTGATCATGTAGTCGACGCCGACGGGTTCGAGCACGAAGACGGCGTCCTTGCCGGTGCCGTCGCCGACGTGGACCTTGCCGTCGTACGGCAGCGAGAGGTCACGGTCGATCTCCACGACGTGCAGCAGGACGCGCCGCTGGCCGGCCAGCATGGCCCGGGTGTGGTCGGCCCCGGCGGACGACGGCGACCCGGTCGGCGTACCCGACGCGGGTGTCGGCGTGGTGGAGGCCGGCCCGGTCGTCGCCGGCCCGCCGACCGTGGTCGACCCGGTGGGGTCCGGGTCGGCCGGGCCCAGCAGCCGCGGGCCGAACAGGACGGCGGGCACCAGCACCGCGATCGCCGCGGCGGTCACGCCCAGCCCGGTGAGCCAACCACGCCGTTTCGAGCCCGTGCGCCCGGCCGTGCCCGACCCCGACGGCAACGCTCCCTGATCCGCTGCGGTCAGCAGCGCGTCGAGCAGTTCCCGGGCGGTGGGCCGGGCGGCGGGGTCCTTCGCCAGCGCCCGGGAGACCAGCTCCCGCAGCGGCCCGCCGAGGCCCGCCAGGTCCGGAGGCTGGGTGAGGATCCGCATCGCGATGGAGGTGGCGGAGTCACCGCCGAACGGGTTGCGACCGGTCGCGGCATGGGCGACCAGGGCGCCCCAGGCGAAGATGTCGGCGGCCGGGCCGGCCGGCTTGCCGGACGAGGTGTCCAGCCGCTCGGGAGCCATGTAGGACACCGTCCCGACCAGCTGGTTGGTCCGGGTGTGCTGGCTGGTCGCCTCGAACGCGCGGGCGATGCCGAAGTCGATGACCCGGATCCCGCCCGGCGCGACCAGGACGTTCGCCGGCTTCAGGTCCCGGTGGATCACCCCGGCGCCGTGGATCGCGGTGAGCGCGGTGGCCACCCCGACCGCGATGCTGTGCAGTTGCGCCGCGCCCAGCGGCCCGTGTTCCCGGAGCAGCTGGGCCAGGCTGGGACCCTCGACGTACTCCACCACCAGGTAGGGCGGGTCGTGGTCCGGGTCGGCATCCAGGACCTCGGCCGTGCAGAACGGCGGGACCTGGCGGGCCCGATTCACCTCGCTGCGGAACCGGGCCCGGAACACGTCGTCGTGCGCGAGCTCAGGACGGACGACCTTGACCGCCACCCGCCGCCCCTGCGGCGACCGGGCGAGGAAGACGCTGCCCATGCCACCGTCGCCGAGCCGGCCGAGGAGCTCGTACCCACCGAGTCGGGCCGGGTCGCCGGGACGCAGCCCGTCGTTCACGCCGGATGCCCGCAGGCCGCGACCACTGCGCGAACCATGTTGCCAACCACCCGTTCTCCTCAGGCCGCTCGGACGCCGCCCGCAGCCTATCGTTCGCCCACGCAGCGGCGTCGATGCCGTCCGCGCCCGGGCGGGCCGCGACGCCGCCCGCGGACGCGCCCCGGCCCCGGATCGGACGGTGGGTCGACCGGAGCACCCTCTCGACCCGCCGTCCGCCACCCGTATCCGGTGCCGGGGCAGCGCCCTAGCCGACCCTGACCAGGTCGAACCGGTCGAAGACCATGCTGTAGCCGGTGGAACCCGCGTTCTTCCCGACCACCACGGCCCGCACGGTGTGGTTGCCGGCGGACAGCGACAGCGTGCCGAAGTCGGTCGGGTAGTAGGCCGCGCCCCCGTACTGGTCCTGCGGCGGGCCGACCATGGCGCCGTCGACGTAGAGGGCCAGGAACGCCCGGTTGCCGTTGCGCTTGCCGATCGCGCGCAGGTCGTAGACGCCGGAGGCGGCCACCGGGAGCGTGAACTGGAGGTACTGCCCCTTCGCGGTCCCGTCCAGGGCGGTGGCCGCACCGCCGCTGGCCCCGGCCTCGGTGAAGACCCGGCCGGTCAGGCCGGGCGAGGCCGTGGTCGACAGGGACTCCGCCTCGACCCTGGTGACCGGTGCGCTCGCCGTGGCCGGGGTGACCAGCACCTTGTACACGGCGTTGCCGGGCAGCGTGCCGAGCGCGACGGTGGCGCCGCCCGAGGACAGCGTCACGTCCGAGTCGAGCACGACCTGCGGCGCGGACAGGGTCGACGCGTTGCTGATCCGTTCCGCCCGGACGTGGACGGCGTTGGACAGCGACAGCGCCGACGCGTTGTTCAGCCGCAGCGACACCCCCTGGTCGCTGGCGGTCTGGTTGCCGATGAGCAGGACGCCACGGCGCTGGCCGGTGTCCAGCGAACCGAGCGCGTCGACCGTGGTCGCGGACGACGAGGTGACGTTCACCATCCGGCCGGTCATCGTCTTGTAGGTGTTGTAGTTCCACCAGACGCCCTTGGGCAGGGTGCCGGTCGCCTTGTCGGCGGAGTTGCCCAGCGTGGCGATGAAGTTGTTGTCGCTGCCGATGTAGTCCCAGTCCGAGGTCAACGCGTCCTCCAGACCGTTGGGGACGCTGCGTTCGAACTGCGCCAGCCAGCGGACGTTCGGCCCCGCCGCCCAGGCGTCCGCGTTGCCGTAGCTGCTGCCCTGGTACTCGGTGATCGCGATCGGCATCGGGGTGATGCCGTTGGCCTGCATCCAGCTCCTGATCTGGGCCGTGTGGCCGGGCACGTCCGTCGTGGTCGGGTTCAGTTCGTGCCAGGACAGGACGTCGGGCAGGCAGCGGTTGTCGCGGCAGTAGATGAGGAACTGCTGCAGCTTGGTGAAGTTGTAGGCGCTCAGCTCCGGAGCCTCGACCCGGTACGACGAGTTGCGGGCCTTCACCGCGTCGTAGGCCACCTTGTGCGCCTGGAAGTACGTGGTGGTGTAGAGGTTCCCCCACTGCGCTTCCGGCTCGTTCCAGGGGATCCAGGCGTTGACCCGGTAGCCCTTCTGCTCCGCCTCCGACACGACGCCGTTGACGATGGTCGTCCACGTGCTGAAGTTGCCGTTGTCCCCCGGGCGGTAGTTGCGGTACGGGCTGTTCGGGTTCGCCGTGTAGTAGTAGAGGCCGACCCGCAGGTTCGCGCCGGTCGCCGAGACCCGCTGGTACGTGGCGGGGTCGTAGAGGCTCGGCAGGTTGGGGTGGTAGTCGGCGCCGCGCTGCGACCTGACCTTCACCCCGTCCACGAGATACTGCGCGGGCGAGGCCGCCGAGATGCCGTGCAGGAAGCCGCTGGCGACCTGGGTGGCCGCGCCCCGGTCGGCGCCGTAGTCGACCGTGATCGTGCTGGTGGCCGCCGCCTGCGCCGCGGGGGCCTCGACCGCGACGATGCCGGCGGCCACGAGGATGCCGGCGGCGACGGCGGTGAAGGTTCGTCCTGTTCTGACGGATGTCATCGATCTCCTCCTGGGAAGATCCGGGGACGGGAGCCGCGCGCGCCGGACGTCCGGCGCGCGGGCGGGACGCGCACCGTGCGGCGGTGCACGGCGCGGGTGGTGCGTGGTGCGGTGGTGCGTGGTGCGGGCGGTGGCCCGCACCGGTGGTGGTGGTGCTGGTGGGCCGGCTGGCCGGCGACCGCGTTCAGGTCGCCCGGTAGGGGCTGAGCCGGCCGCACATGCCGAACGGCCGCTGGTCGGGCTCGGGTGCCGTCCGCACGCGGACGTTCGCCTCGGCCAGGTGCGCGCCCGAGCCGTCGGCCAGGGAGCGCAGGCGACGCCGGACCTCCCGCAGGGAGGCGGCGGGACCGGCGTCGAGGATGCGGTGCCAGGCCGCGGTCCGGGGCGCGGTCAGGGACACCGCCGCCCGGTACAGCTCCCGCAGCGACGAGGTGTCACCGGCGGCCAGGTCGCGCCTGATCGCGAGGTAGCCCCGCACCGCGAGGTCGCGCCGGTGGCGGGCGCGGCGCTCGGCCGCCGGGGAGTCGGCGGGCTCCGGCCCGAGGATGGCGGCCTCGGCGTACGCCGCCGGGTCCGCGAGGATCTCCGGCGGGAAGGTGAGTACGGCGTCCCCGGCCTCCGGCAGCCCGGAGTTCTCCATGATGACGACCACCCTGAGGCCGCCGAGGTTGACCGCCCGGTGCACGGTCCCGGGCGTGAACCAGGCGACGGTGCCGGGCAGCAGCGGGGTCGTGGCGGGACCGGCGGGGGTCAGGGTGTGCAGCTCGCCGCGCCCGCCGACGACGACGTACGCCTCGGTGCACGCCGTGTGCAGGTGCGGCGAGCCGCCGTGGCAGCCGTCCGACGCCGCCCAGGGGTAGACCTCCAGCCCGGAGACGCCGACGCCGTTGGGCAGGTTCACCACGGGTGCTCCTTCAGGTACTCCTCGACGCGGTCGGCGTCCCACGCGCCGTCGGCGACGACGAGGCGGTAACGCCGCCGCAGGGTCGCCCCGGCGGCCAGCGCCACCTCCTCGGCGAACGCCAGCGACGGGTTGACCGCCGGGAAGGGCTCGTTGCGGACGAACCAGACGGGCGGGCTGTCGTCGGCGGCGGGGTCGGGCACCACGACCACGGTCGAGGCCGCGTCGACGACGTCGTGCGGACCCGTGTACGCGAGCCAGGCCGCGCGGCGGCCCATCACGCCGGGCCCTTCCAGGCCGCCGGCGGCGAGGATGGTGCCGCCGGTCAGATCCCGGGGCCCACGCCAGAAGAAGCCGCTGTAGCCGGCCGCCTCCCGGCCGAAGACGGTGGGACTGCCGATCTCCAGCCGCCCCCCGCTGACGTTGGTGAGCGCGGTGGCGACGGTGAGCTCCCACGTGCCGGCCGGCCCGTCGACGTCGTGCACCGCGATGTCGCGCTGCTCGGAGATCCAGTGCCGGCCCCCGGCGCTGCGCCAGCACACCCGCTCGGTCAGGTCGAGCCGGTCGTCGCCGACGTCGAACCGGGAGAACGCGTCGTGCCGCAGCGACCCGACGTTGTCCAGCCGCTGGTAGCCCTCGCCGCGCACGTAGCTGTAGCCACCCCAGAAGTTGTCCCCGGACAGGTGGGAGATCGTCATCGCGACGCCCTTGTGCCAGCGGTGGTCGTGCGGGCGGTGCGCCGAGACGAGGTTGCCGGCGGTGGTGCGTACCGGGTGGAAGAAGGGTGCCGGGCACTCCCACGGGTCCGGCTCCGCGCCGTACACGTAGGACACCAGGTCCCGGTCCCGCACGCCGACCGTGACGGCCGTGCCGATGTCGTGCCGGACCCGCAGGCGGGCCGGGCTGCCGGGGGTCATGCGGTGCTCCGCGCGGGCGCCCAGCCGGCCGTGTCGCCGTGCAGCGCGTGGTAGAACGGGTTCTGCGGGACGAGTTCGGCCCGCCGCACCGACCGGCCGGTCAAAGCCGACTGGTACAGGGCGGTGACGAGTTCGAGGGTGCGACGCGCGCTCGCCCCGCTGGCCGGCGGACGCACGCCGGCCCGCATCGCGGCCAGCAGCAGCGAGAACTGGGCGGTGTGCGAACTGGGCAGGTCGGGCTCCGGCAGCCGCCACCGCCGCTGGCGGTCGTCGGCCACGCCCGGGGCGGCGGTGTACGTCCAGTGGCTGTTGCGGTAGCCGTACAGGTGGGTGAGTTCGACGGTCGCGTCGGACAGGTCGATCCGCAGGTAGCTCTCCTCGCGGGGCGACAGGATGCTGTTGGTGATGCTGGCCAGCGCGCCGTTGGTGAAGCGGACGAGGGCGAGCGAGACGTCCTCGGTCTCGACGTCGCGGTCGAGCCGCCCGGCGATCGCGGTCACCTCCTCCCAGGGCCCGAGCAGGGTCAGCAGCAGGTCCATCTGGTGGATTCCGTGTCCCATGGTCGGGCCGCCGCCCTCGGACGCCCAGCTGCCGCGCCAGGGAACGGCGAAGTAGGCGGGCGGGCGGTACCAGGCGGTCGTGCACTGCGCCAGCAGCGGACGGCCCAGCTCACCGGCGGCGAGCAGCGCGGCGGTGTGCCGCGCGGCGGAGCCGAACCGGTGCTGGAACACCACCGAGGCGTACGCCCCGCTGGCCTGTTCGGCGGCGGTGATCCGGTCGAACTCGGCCAGCGTGCGGCACGGGGGCTTCTCCACCCAGGCCCAGATCCCGGCCGACAGCACCGCTTCGATCTGCCCGACGTGTTCGGCCGGCGGCGTGCACACGTGCACCAGGTCGGGCTGTCGCGCGGCGAGCATCTCGTCGAGGTCGGTGTAGCCGGCGGTGATGCCGGCGAGCTCGCAGAACCGTGCGACCCGGGACGGGTCAACGTCGACGGCGGCGACGAGTTCGACCCGGTCCCCGTGGGCCTGGACGGCGGGCAGGTGACTGCTGGTGGCGATTCCGCCGGTGCCCACGACGGCCACCCGGATGCGTTCGTCTCGACGGGTCACGCGGTTGCTCCTTCGGCGGTCGGTGCGACGGGGGTTCGGTCCTGCGGGTGGGGTGCGGCGGACGGGTTCATCGGCGGGACCGCCGGTCCCGGGCGGCCACCGCGGTCGGATCGACGAGCCGCAGGGCGGCGAGCAGCAGCACGAGGGTGGTCAGCATGTAGACCACCGCCATGGCGTTGATCTCCTGCGAGGCGAGTTCGCCGGCCTGGACCGCCGCGCCGTACAGCGCGACGACCAGCGTCTGGCTGTCCGGTCCCGAGACGAGGAACGTCAGCTCGAACTGGCCCACGACCCGCACCAGCGTCAGGACCCCGGCCGCGAGCAGGCCGGGCACCAGCAGCGGCCCGAGGACGTGGACGAAGACGCGTCGGTTCGTCGCCCCGCAGACCCGTGCCGCCTGCTCGATGCGG
The DNA here is from genome assembly GCF_020873825.1 of Micromonospora sp. DH13. NCBI lineage: Bacteria > Bacillati > Actinomycetota > Actinomycetes > Micromonosporales > Micromonosporaceae > Micromonospora > Micromonospora sp. DH13. The sequence continues at coordinate 60,127 of NZ_JAHWGR010000013.1, read as the reverse complement.
GGATCGATCTGCTCCACGAACGGAACGAGCACCAGCACGGCGAAGGGAATGGCGGGGACCAGGTTGACCAGCACGATCCCCGCGAGGGTGTCGTTGAGTCTCAGCCGGTAGACCAGGGTCGCCAGCGGCACGGCGTACGTCATGACGGGCACCACCTGCGGCACGAGGATCAGCAGCAGGAGCAGCCTGCGGCCCGGGAAGGTCAGCCGGGCCAGCACGTAGGCGGTCGGCAGCGCCACCGCCAGCGTGACCGCGACGACGGCGACCCCGACCCCGACCGTGGTCGCCAGCAGGTGCCCGAGGTCGAAGGTGGCCCACGACTGGGCATACCAACGGGTGGTGTACCCGCGCGGCAGCCAGCCGTCGGTGAACTGCGTGGTGAGCGAGGCGAGCAGGACGGTGGCCACGGCCAGCAGCAGGCCCCCGACGAACACCCACAGCCCGCCCCAGGTCACCGCTCCGGTGAGGGTGTGCCGGAGCGGCCGGCGGCCGGGCCCGGGGAGCGTCGGGGCGGTCTCCTCGGCGGGCGGGGCGGCGACGCCGGTCATCCCTTGCCCCCGGTGGTGGGCCCCCGGTGGAGCAGGCCGCGTCCCCAGAGCACGAGGCCGAGGACCGCCAGTTGGACGACCGCCATGACCACGGCGGCGGCGGACGCGGTCGGGTAGCGCCCGTAGCTGTACTCGGTGTAGGCGATCTTCGACAGCACGCGGGTCGGCCCGGCGTCGTTGCCCACCAGGGTGGCGGAGGGGAACACCCCGAACGCCAGCACGAACGACAGGCAGAACGTGATCGTCATCCCGGGCAGCAGCAGCGGGAACGTCACCAGCCAGAACCGCTGGGCGGGCTGCGCGCCGCAGACCGCGGCGGCCTGCTCCAGGCTGGGGTCGATGCCGGAGGTGTACCCGACCATCAGCAGGAACGCGAAGGGCAGCCCGGTGAACACCAGCGACAGCAGCACCCCGGTGAAGTTCCCGACCAGTTGCAGGGGCTGGTCGACGACGCCGGTGTGCAGCAACGCCCGGTTGAGCCAGCCGGACGGGCCGAGGAACTCCTTCATCGCCGAGGCGACGAAGACGGTGCCCAGCGTCATGGGCACCAGGACGACCGCCATGATGGTGCGCTTGGCCCGGACCGTTCCCCGCATCCGGTACGCGACCGGCACCGCCAGCGCGACGTTGACGATCGAGGCGGCGAGCGCCAGTTCCAGCGTGATCAGGATCGACTCGCGGCTGCCGTGGTCGTTGACCAGCCGGTTGGCGAAGAAGTCACGGTAGGCCGAGAACCAGCCGCCCGTGCCCTGCAGCGACAGCCCGACGCCGTAGCACAGCGGATAGACGAAGAACACGATCATGAACACCACGCCCGGCGCGACCAGCCACAGCGTGGGCGTGAGGCCCCGCTGGCGGGCCCGGTCCCGCCAGGTGAGCCGGTACGCCTCCGGGTGGTCGAGGTCGCTGGTGGCCCCGGCGGGCCCGGCCGCCCTCACGACGGCTCCCGACCGGCCAACAGGGCGGCCCCGCCGGCCCGCGCGCCCTCCTCGGGGGCGGCGAAGACCCGGATCCGGTCCGGCGCGACGACGGCCACCGCCCGCTCGCCGGGCCGGACCGGCTGGTCCGAGCGGCCGTGCAGGACGCGCCCACCGGGGCCGGTCCCCTCGACGGCGAAGCTCCGGCCCTGGTACTCGCACACCCGCACGTCGACGGGCACCTCGTTGCCGGCGCCCGTCGCGGGTTCCCGGGTGATCAGCAGGTCCTCGGGCCGGATCATCGCCACGACGCGACCACCGTCCGGCGGGGTGCTCCCGGTGCCGCCCACCCGGAGCACGAGGGGACCCGCGTCGAACACCCCGGCGGCCAGTTCCCCCGGCACGCTGTTGCGGTAGCCCACGAACCCGGCCACGAACGCGTTGGCCGGCCGCTCGTACACCTCGGCGGGCGTGCCGACCTGTTGGACCGCGCCGTCGCGGAGCACCACCAGCCGGTCGGCCAGCGACAGCGCCTCGGCCTGGTCGTGGGTCACGTAGATGGTGGTCAGGCCGAGCTGCTGGTGCAGCGCCCGGATCTCCGTACGCAGGTCCAGCCGCAGGCTCGCGTCGAGGTTGGACAGGGGCTCGTCCATCAGGACCAGGCGCGGTTCGACCACCACGGCGCGGGCGATCGCCACCCGCTGCTGCTGGCCACCGGAGAGCTGGCGCGGATACCGGTCGGCCTGGGCCCGCAGCCGTACGAGGTCGAGGGCCCGCCGCACCCGCTCGGCCCGTTCGGGCTTCGGGCAGCCGCGCATGCGCAGGCCGAAGGCGATGTTGTCGGCCACGGTCAGGTGCGGGAAGAGCGCGTAGTTCTGGAAGACCATCCCGATGCCGCGCTTCTCCGGCGGCAGCCGGTCGATGCGCCGGCCGTCCAGGCTGACGGTGCCGGTCGTCGGTTCGAGGAGCCCGGCCAGCAGGTTCAACGCCGTCGACTTCCCGCAGCCGGACGGGCCCAGCAGCGCCACGAACTCGCCGGCGGGCACGTCGAGGTCGAGGCCCTCCAGCGCGGCGAAGGAGCCGAACTCCCGGCGCAGTGCGCGGATCCGCAGCGCGCCGCCGCCGCTTCCCCGGCCGGTCACCTCTTCGCGCCGATCGACCGGTTCCAGATGTCGTACTTCACCTGCACGTGGTCGCCGACCACGGGGTTCTGCACCTGCGCGGTCGCCAGGAGCCGCTCGTTGAAGTCCGGGCTGCCGAACCGCTGGTACCGCGCCCGCGCGTCGGCGGAGGCCATCGACAGCTCCACGCCCTGCACCGGGAAGGCGGCGCGGAACGGGATCGTCAGCGCCTGCTGACGGGGTTGCAACAGATACTTGATCAGGGCCAGGCAGACGGCCAGCCTGTCCGGGGCGACGCCCCTCGGTACGGCGGCCCACTGGGCGACCTCGATCGTGACGGGATCGTCGAACGCCTGCAGCGCGAACTGGTCGCCGAGCACGCCCTTGGCCTTCATCTGGACGTCGAAGCCGGTCTCGGTCAGCACGATGTCGAGCGAGCCCCGGGCGAGCGCGTCGAAGGTGTCGACGGTCTTGGTGGCGTACGGCGCCGTGTACCTGTTCAGCTCCGCCAGGTACGCCCAGGTCCTCGTCCAGGTCGCCGGGTCGGCCGGGTTGCTGTCGCCGAGCATGTGGGGCAGCGCGTCGGTGAACTGGTTCGCCGGCCCGCTGCCGGTGGGCACGGCGGCGTACCCGAACCGCCCCGGGTGGGCCTTCGCCCAGGCCAGCAGCTCCTGCGGGGTCTTCGGCGGGTGCGCGACCGTCCGGGTGTCGTACGCGAGCACCGGGCCGTCCGGCTGGCCCGAGATGATCATGCCGGTGCCGTCGAGGGCGGTCTGCAACTGCCGTGCCGCCGGGGTCATCACGGCGGCGGGGTCGGGCAGGGCGGTGGCGTAGCCCGGCAGCAGCGGTACGACGGTCTGCTGCTTGGCGAGCAGGGACAGCCCCTCGGTGCCGGTGAGCACCAGGTCGTCCGTGACGTTGCCAGACTGCTGCTGGGCGTAGAGCTTCCCGATGACGTCGGTCGGTGTGCCGCTTTCGTACCGCACCGAGGACACGAGCTGCGGGTGTTCCCTGGCGAAGTTCTCGATGATCGGCTTGGTCAGGGCGAGGACGCCGGACACGTCCAGGATGCGTAACGCGACCGGCCTGGTCGGTAGGTCCGGCACCGTCGTCGGCGGTGCCGCGACCGGGGTACGGTCCGGGGCGGCGCACCCGGCGGCGACCGCGACGAGCAGGGCGAGGGCTGTCGCGAGCGCGTTCGGACGGGATCTCGTCATCGACGATCCTCCTGGTCAGGATGGTGCGGAGGCCGACACCGGCGGCGGTCACCGATCGGGCGTCAGCGCACGACGAGCCGGCGGACGCCCGGCCCGCTGGTGCGGGCCGGTCCCGTTGGTCATCGCTTGCGACGTGAACTGCGCGGACCTGGCCAGGGCCCCGCCTGTGGCGGCACGGACGGTGCCCGGGCCAGGGCATGGCACGAGGGCGGCGGGAACTCGCCCGGCGGGGACCGGGCGGGACCCGGCCGGGGCGCGCCCGAACACCGAGCGAAGTACCCTGCGAACGGACGGCAACCGTCGCCGCCGGTCAGCTGGTTCGGATCCGCCGCGGACCCGCACTGTAATTAGACGTACATCTATGCTTTTCGCCTACGATAGTGATCGATCACTTTTCTGTCAACGCTCATCGATCAATGCTGCCGACCAGGGGGGATGAGACATGGCAACCGGGTATCCAGAGCCGGCCGGCCGCACCGGGAAGGCTGCCACGATCCACGAGGTGGCCCGTGCCGCCGGCGTCTCCCACCAGACGGTGTCGCGGTTCCTCAGAGGCCAGGGAGGGCTCAAGCCCCAGACGTTGCAGAAGGTCACCCAGGCCATCGAGAAGCTCAACTACCGGCCGAACCTCGCCGCGAGGTCCATGCGGACCCGGCGGTCCGGCCGCGTCGCCGTCGTGCTGCCCGGCCCCACCGACTTCGTGCCCACGCGGCTGCTGAACGGTGCCGCCGACGCGGCCCACGAGTCCGGCTACCTGCTGGACGTCGTGGGGCTCGAAGGCGATGCTTCCGCCAGGGCCGACCGGATGCACACACTGCTGCATCCCGACAACATCGACGGCATCCTGGCCTTCGCCCCGCTCGCCACCCGCATGGCGGGCCTCGACCTCACGTCCTTTCCCGTGCCGGTGCTGGTCGAGGGCGAGTACGACGACAACATGCGGGCCCAGGGCCTGCTCGCGGACGCCGCGCCGATGGCCGAGATCGTGCGCCGACTCGCCGCCGACGGTCACCGCCGCTTCGTGCACGTGGCCGGCTCCGACCTGTGGGCCTCCGCGCGCAACCGCCGCAAGGTCTACGAGGCGACCGTCGCGGAACTCGGCCTCACCTCCTGCGCGGTCGTCGACGGCGACTGGACCGTACGGTCCGGCTGGGAGGCGGCCACCACGGTGATAGCCGGGTGCGGAGCCACCGCCGTGCTGGCCGCCAACGACCGGGTCGCGTTCGGGGTCATCCAGGGGCTACAGAGCCTGCACATCGACGTGCCCGGCCAGATCAGCGTCGTCGGCTGGGACGACGAGGAGATCGGCCGGTACATGCGGCCCGCGCTGTCGACCGTCAGGGTCGACCGGGAACGGCAGGGCCGGGAGGCGATGCTGCGGCTCCTCGCCCTCCTGAGAGGCGAGGAGCCGGAAAGCCTGGCACACCCGCCCGGCCTCAACCACCTCGTGCTGCGCCAATCGACCGGCCCGGCGCCGGGGGCGTGAGCCGACCACCCGCCCACCAGGCGACCGACGGGGCGGCGGGCGTCGTCCCCGCCCGCCCGGCCGTGCTCAGGCCGGCCGTGCTCAGGGCCGGCCGTGCTCAGGGCCGGCGGCTGCGATTGGCCTGCTCGAAGATGTCGAGCAGCTCCAGCATCGCCCTGCGCTGTTGGTCGGTGTAGGCCGGATCCCGCAGGATCGCCTCACGGGCGCTCACCCGGGGCGCGCCCTCCCCGTCGATGGAGGCGGCCGGCGGGGCGGGCGCGCGACCGGCGAGCCGGTGCGCCTCGGTCAGGTCGATGTCGAGGGCGTCCGCGAGGGCATTGACGACGCGGGCGGTGGGTGGCCGCTTCCCACCCCGGAGGCGGTCGACCGTCGTGCGGGCGACGCCGGTCCGGGCGCGTAGCTCCTCGTCCGTCCAGCCGCGTGCGCCCTGCTCGTGGCGCACGCGCCACCAGAGGTCGTACGCCACGCCCGTCTCGGGCCCCCGAGTCACGTGCATGTTGTAGCACGACTGCATGATCCGGACATAGTCCCAGCCGCGATGGTGCAGGCCACGGGGCCTTGCTGCGTGTTCGTCCTGCATCGCTTTGCGTCGGCTTCGTGCGTCGACTAGCATCTTGTGACGCACGGATACGCTGCGATTCGATGCAAGGTGGTCTTCGATGACGGAGCTGGATACAGACCGCTTCCTGACCGTCCAGGAGGTCGCGGACGTCCTCCGGGTCTCCCGATGGAGCGTCGGGCGTTACATCGGGGCCGGCGCACTGGAGGCGATCAAGGGCGACGGGCCGAACGGCAGCATCCGCATCCCGCTCCGAAGTCTGCATGCCTACATCGAGGCCCACACCGTCGCCGGCTCTGAAAGGGGGCGAGGCGATCCACCCCGTGCCGGCGGCGCAGGTCCGGTGCGAGGTCCGGGTGCGCATCGCGCGCGAACGCCGTCCTGACCCATGACACAGTGCCGCCTTCGACAGGTGTGGCCCGTAGGTGACTGCGCGCTATGCCCGATCGACGGGCGGCCATCTGGTTCACAGTCAGATGTTTTCGCACGTCAGTGCATATTTGTGAGAGTGCCGCGTCGTTATTGAAGCGTCCTCGTTGGATGCTGAGAATGGTGCGGGGCCGGCATGCGCCGGCCCCGCACCGGGAGCGGCTACCTCTGATCGTTGAACTTTGCGAGTGCGGCGATCAGACGTAGCAGATGGGCGGTGGCCCTGGCTGCGTCAGCAGGGCCACCGTTTCCCCGGGCCTCCAGCACTACTGCTGCAAGCTCGAACGCGGTGGCCAGCGCCTCCACTGCTCGGACCGTGCCGTCTCGGGGTGCTGGCTGCCTCCCGGGACGGGCGGGGCTTGTTTCGTTGGGGCCTTCAGGCCTTTCAGTTTCTTCGGACACCGGTGACCCGAAGAAGGTCTACGTACTCCCCTCCGCGTTCGACTCAACGCTCAGCAGGGGCGGGAGTGACGGACGTTGCGACGGAAACGCGGGCGCCGCCCCAGGGGTCGCCGGTCGCCGTGACTATTCCCTCACCGTCTTGCCACACGGTTTGTACGTTGACATTCGGGTCGAATCCTGCTTCCCGCACCCGCAAAACGTCTCATATTCCTTGTAACGGACACGTTTGGCGAAATGCAGCGACGCGCTTGTCGCTAGTTGCAATTTGCACCATGCAACGCCGTGTGACATTGCCCACGATCGAAGGGTCGTGCCGTGGCGGTGACCTGTCATCATGCGCCGCCAGGCAATCGACGTCCGCGACGCCGCCTTGTCCACATTCGACTGCACTACCCAGGGCGCTGCGCCAGCCCGGCGAGTGCCAGCGGGCGTTGCGGCAGAGGGTAAGGACCGGGTGAGAGCCCGCCGAGAGCGGGCCGACGGCCAGCTCGCCGCTCTCTCCCGCCGCGCCAGTGGTCTCCTCGACTGAGGGCCCGGACCGGCTAGGCGGCGTAGGCGACTGCTGGCAGTGCAGCCGACGTCGAAGGTGAGCCCAACACTTGCTGACGACCCCGGGGGAGACTGTCGCCCCCCGGTGTCGCCTACTGCAGCCGGGCGAGGGTGGGTCGAGGTCGACGTCCAGGATTCGCGCCGTGAACCCGTCCGTGTCGGGGACATACGAGCACCCGTGGAGCACCCGTCGGCCCCGATGGGGTCCTGGTGGCCGTGAGGACGCCCCGGTAGCTTCAGTGGTGTCTGTCTTCGATCGGAAAGTCGGCCTCGTGTCGCATATCGAGAAGATCACCGGTGAGTTGCGTGCGCTGATGACGGGCGTCGAGCGTGCGCAGGGTCTGATGGCCGCTGCCCGAAACCAGGCGCAGGAAGTGGCGCTGCGGGCCGCGGGTGCCGGCTTCGTCGCGGTAGCGGCGGGCATGACCCGGGTCGGCAGCACCATCACGGAAATCCAGGGCGGCCTGGGCAGCCTTTCCGGTTCGATCGGGGAGGCGACGAAGGCGACTGCGGCCGTCCCGCACGAAGCCACCCCGCAGGAGACGATCGCCGGGCTGACTCCCGTGCTGGCCGCCGTGGACAGCGCCCGCGACGCCACGACCGGCATCATCACCCAGGTCGGTGAGGCACAGCAACTCGTTGCGATGATCCTCCAGGGTGGACAGCCCGGCCCACTGCTCCAGGCCTTGGACGGCATCAAGCAGGTCCTGGTCCTGGTGGTCCAGCGCACCGGCATCGCACGTCAGCACGTCGAGGCGGCGATCGCCGAGGCGCGACAGCTCGGCTCCTCGGGAAACTGACCGGGGCTGGCGGTCCCGCACCGACCAGCCCGCCCCCGTCCGCCACCAGCGTCCCGGCTGGTCCAGCTACCAGCCTCGACGGTGACACCTCCGCTGGGCGTGGCCCCACCCCGTGGGCCAGGCAACCCACCGGCGTCCCCGGCGGATCACCAACCGGACCACGAACGCGGATCCCGCCGCAGGAGGACGAGAGCGTGCGGCGGTCGCTGGAGTTGGAGAACGCGTGCGCCGACACGGTCGCGGAGCGGGGCTACCGGGTCCACCAGAACCCGACTAAGCGGGAGATCGCCGAGGCGCGGCTGAACACCGGCGACGTCGGAAAGCCAGACAAGGACCCCGACTATCTGATCGAAGGCCACGTCTTCGACTGCTACGCACCGAATCCGGCGAAGGCCGTGCGCGGCATCTGGACGGAGGTGTCGGGAAAGGTGGCCAGCCAGCAGACCCAACGGGTGGTGCTGAACCTGCGGGACTGGCGCGGTGACCTAACCGCTCTCCAGAAGCAGTTCGACGACTGGCCGATCCACCAGCTCAAAGAGCTCGCTGCGGTGACCCGCGGCGGTGAGATCATTCAACTCATACGGCGAGACTGAGAAGGCGGGCGGCACGTGGCTATCGAGTACCGATTGACGCTGGCGGGAGACATGCCGCTGGAACGGGTGGCCGAACTCGTCACGCCGGAAGGATTCGAGGAGTCGGCCCTGCCCGGCTATCCACGGCTGCTCGGCGCGGACCTTCAGGACACGTCTGGGTACACGGTCAGCATCTACGGCGGCAGCGACGGCTACTTCGACGCCGAAGACGACGACGGCACCCAGTGGGAGTGGGAACCCGACCGGCATGTGAACCTCGTTTTCCACATGCCAAAGGACGACCCGTCCGGTAGGTCGGTGCCCGACATGGTGAGGGCCGTGGCCCGCGTGCTCGCCGGCCGGCCGGAGGACGCCGCGCTGGTATTGAACGGCAACTGGCTGCTCCTCACCCGCATCGCCGGCATCCTGCACAGACACCGTCACGCCTGGTGGGACAACTACGGCATCAACGACATCTTCCTGTAGCTGCGATACCGCAGCGCGAGCCAGAAGGGCGGGTAGCGCTGCCGATACCGACCGGAGCGGATGGCGGGCAGGATGGGCACGTGCGGATGCTGTTTTCCATCGGCAGCACCTGCACGATCTTCGGTGCGGCCACGTCTGCAGACGAGAGAGCCCCTCGGAAGGCGTGGGTTCGCTGGGATGGCGACCGACTGGTCCCCGCCGCAAGCAACGACGCAGACGGAAGCCTCGTCATCAGCCCGTCCCCACGAGGTTGGCTGCTGACCACGACCCTTGCCACCGCCCGGCTCCCAGGTGGTGGCCGGGTCGGACCATGGGCACCTGAGGTCTTCCGGCTCAGCGACGAGATCCTCGGCACCAACTCGGCCGCCTCGCGCCGCCATTTGGGACCCGGTCCCGCACCTGTCTGTCGGAAGCACGATTCAGTGCGGAGTTAGCTCGGTAGTAGACCTGCCGTCCGGCGAGCACACGTGGTGAGGCCGAGGATCGGTTACATGCGGTCCGGGGTGGTGATGCCCAGCAGGTGCAGGCATTGGTGCAGGACTCGGGCGGTGAGGTCACACAGGGCCAGCTGGCTGTCGCGTACTTCGCTGGCCGCGCGCAGGACCGGGCAGTGCTCGTAGAAGCCGCTGAAGGTGGCCGCGAGGGTGTGCAGGTATCCGGCGAGCCGGTGGAACTCCAGGCTCTGCTCGACGTCGGCGACGACGGCGCCGAAGTTGACCAGTTCGAGGGCGAGGGCGTGCTCGGCCGGGTGCGTGATCGAGATCGGTGCCACGGTGGGCTGCCCGATCCCGGCGCGGCGGAAGATGGACCGGATCCGGGCGTGGGCGTACTGGAGGTACGGGGCGGTGTTGCCGTCGAGGGAGAGCATCCGCTGCCAGTCGAAGACGTAGTCCTTGGATCCGGTCGGTGGACAGGTCGGGGTACTTGATGGCGCCGATGCCGACCGCGCGGGCGACGTCGGCGATGGCCGCCTCGGGCAGGTCGGCCGAGCTGGTCGTAGACGGTCAGGAAGTGCTTCTCCGACTCGGCGGCCAGCAGCCGCCACAACCGTAGGGCCAGCTCGTCGCCGCCTCGTCTGACAAGGTGCTGCCAAGCTTCGCCGTGAGCTGCAAGCCTGCTCGGGGGCACCTCGGAGGACTTGGCGCTGTTGAAGTCGTCGCCCAGGTACCGCGGAACGATGTGCCAGTGGAAACGCGGGATGTCTCGGGAGAGCGGCCAGCATGGGGCCGCCTCCTCGGGCGACACGTCGGCGATGCCGCTGACGCGAACTGCCGGGACGAGGAGCATGTGACCCCGGCCGGCCGTACCGAGCCGCGGCTCGCAGGCGGACCCCGACCGCGAGGAGGCATTCGGGTAATCTGTGGCTCAGCGGGCCGTTAGCTCAATGGCAGAGCTGAGGACTTTTAATCCTTAGGTTCTGGGTTCGAGTCCCAGGCGGCCCACCGTTGAGCTCGGAGAACATCCCGCCGTCACCTCATGTCGCAGCCCTTCGCACGAGCATTGTCGGGTTTCTGGGCCTTGTTGTACGGGCGGCGGCGAGCACTCGCCCGGTTGGTGGCTACGGGGGCACGCGGTGCGCCGCCGCCAGCCTGGGCGGGCCTGGTGCTGCCAAAGGCCGTACATGCGCGTTGGGTATTCGAGGATCGCAGGTGGCATCCGGTCGCTTGATCGAGGACAGGGACCGCGCTCGACCACCGGGCCTCAACGTCGCCCCTGTCGACGTCGCGTTCGATCGTGCCGCAGCGGGCTGCGGGCGATGCAGACGCGGTAGGAAGGCCGGCAGCTTCGTCAGCGAGACCGGTGCCCGTACTCCCTGGGCCGTGGCGCCGGTCGCCGACGATGGCGGGGGTGGCCTCTCTCGGTCGGAACCGGGCGTCGTCTCGCCATGCCGGCGAGAAGCCGGGCTGGGTAGCTCGATAGAGGGTGTGCGCTGCCGGCCACGGCCGGCAGCGCACACGTAACGCAATCGCTGCAACTGCGTTAAGTAGTCGACAGCTTTCAGAACGTTATTGAGTTCATCAGCAGATCCATAACATGTGCCCCAGTGGAAGTGACCCACTTGTACCAGAATGATGAATACACTAGGACTGTCTCCGTATCGGGCATGTGCAGAGTGAAGCTAGGTGCTAACTCCGAGTGAAGTACCGATAACTTGGTGGCGAGGCCTGCAATGGCCAGCGCTGCCAGCATTGCTTGGATCATGAGGGGGGACGTTATCGCCTCGGGGGCGGTAAGTCGATCTGTCGGGAGGTGGGCGGCCGTCTGTCCGAAATGATCGCAAAGCGTCGTTTGTGTGCTATGCCGTATTTCTTGGTTCGTGCGATTCTGTTGGGAAATGAATAAAATCTGCTGCTTTGTGGTGCTTGTCGAAGGCTCGGAGCTGTTGACTGAATGCGTTAGGCTGATCGAAACCTGAAACGCCAAACGTCTATGTGAATCCTGATTCGGGGGGCGCGTGTGGAGGATCAGGTAGTCCTTGCTGTCGCCACGGCGCTGTCGACCAAGGGGGCGGAGGCGCTCGCGGCCGGTGCCCGCAGTGCGATCGGCTCGCTGTTCCAACTGGTCCGTGCCCGGTTCGGGGCGGGAACGCAGGAATCGGCTGTTCTTGAAGCCGCGATCGAGCACCCACAGGAGCGTTGGCGACAGGCCGCTCTTGCCTCGGCGTTGGCTGACGTGATGGCTCGGGACCCCGACTTCGCCACCGCCCTCGACGAAGAGTGGCGCAGGTTGTCGAGGACGGGCGTCGTCGCTGTTCAGGGTCAGGTGGTGAACCACTTCAGCGGGACGGCTGAGAGGGTCGTTCAGGCGCGTGACGTGCAGGGAGACATCATCTTCTAGGGCCTGCCGGAATGGGGCGCGCCGCGAGGCGTATGGGGGTGCGGCGATTGGGGACAGATTTCCGCGGGGCCGGGGACAAGGTGCCGTTCGCCGCGTCGAACGAGCAGTCGGGTCATGTGTCCGGGTCGAGCATCCAGGCTGGCGTAATTCACGGCGGTGTGCATTTCAACGGCGTTCCCGCTGATCGTTATCCGATTCCCCGGCAACTGCCTGCCCCGTCGCCGAACTTTTCCGCTCGGCTGAGTGAGTTGTCAGCACTGGACGGCCTTCTCGCTGAGGGCGGAAACAGCGTCGCGGTGCTGTGCGGGCCCGGCGGCGTGGGCAAGTCGGCGCTGGCGAGACAATGGGCCCACGGCAGGCGGAACCAATTCGTGGATGGTCAGCTCTATGCCGATCTGCGGGGTTTCAGCGGCGACCGGCCGCTGGACCCGGGGGTCGCGCTGGCGGCCTTCCTCCGGGCCCTCGGGGTGGCGCCGGACCGCATCCCTGTGGACCTCGCCGAGCAGGTCGCCCTCTATCGCTCGGTGACCGCGAACAGGTCCCTGCTGGTGCTGCTCGACGACGCGTTCTCGGCAGGCCAGGTCAGGCACCTGCTGCCGGCCTCGACGTCCACGGCGGTGGTGGTGACCAGCCGGCGTCGGTTGACCGGTTTGTTGCCCGACGGGGCGCGCCTGTTCGACGTGGGTCCGTTGCCGACCACGCAGGCGGTGGAGTTGCTGGGGCGGGCGGTGGGCCCCGAGCGGATCCTGCGGGAGTCCGGGCCGGCCGAGGAACTGGCGGGGATCTGCGGCGGGTTGCCCATCGCGCTCGTCGTGGCGGCGGGCCGGCTGGTCTCCCGTCCCAAGCTGACACTCCGGCGGATGGTCGCGGAGCTGGCCGACGAGGCGCAGCGGCTGGCCCGGCTCTCGACGGTGGACGGTTTGTCGGTCAGGACGACGTTCCAGTTCTCGTACCAGGCGCTGACGCCGGAGGCTTCGGTGTTGTACCGCAGGCTAGCCCTGCACCCGGGGACGGAGTTCGGGGTGGACCTGGTCGCGGCGGTGGTCGGCGCGGGGGCCGGCGGCGCCGCCCAGGTGGCGGCGTTGGTGGGTGAGCTGTTGGACGCGAGCCTGCTGGACGAGGTGTCCGAGGACCGCTTCCGGATCCACGACATCCTTCGGCTCTGCGCCCGCGAGGTGTCGGAGCAGCGCGACCCGGAGGCCGACCGGCAGGCGGTGGTACGCACGATGCTGGAGTTCTACCTCGCCGCCGCGCGCCGGGCCGACCTGGTGGTGACCCCCTACCGGCGGCGGCTGCCGTACACCTTCCTGCGGCCCCTGGAGGGGCCACCCGAGTTCGCCGACCGCGCCGCCGCCCTCGCCTGGCTGGATCAGGAGCGGGGCAACCTGATGGCGGCCGGCCGGGTCGCCTTCGGCCTGGGGCACCACGAGCTGGCCTGGCAGCTCAGCGACGTGATGTGGCCCCTGCTCCTCTACGTGAAGAGCTACCGGGACCGACTCGAGATCGATGATCTTGGCGTGCGGGCGGCCCGCGTCTGGGGAAACGTGTGGGCCGAGGCGGACATGCTCAAGCGGCTGGCCCGGGCCTGCAGCCGGGTCGGCGCCTACGACGCGGCTGAGCAGCACGGGCGGGCGGCGGTCGACCGGTACCGCCAGGCGGGCGACGCCCAGGGGGTCGTCGACGCCGAGGAGGGCCTGGCCACCCTCTACGCCGACACCGGCCAGGAAGAACAGGCGGCGGAGGCGTACGCCCGGGTGCTCGCCGGGCGGCGGGCACTGCCGGACGTACGGAGCGTGGGCCTGTCCTGCCTCAACCTGGGCATGCTGCTGACCAGGACCGGTCGACCCGCCGACGCGCTACCGCTGTTGGTGGAGGCCGGGGAGGTTTTCGCCGGGCTGTCCGAGGTCGACCCGTACAACGCCGCGCGGGTGCTGTCCGGGCTGGCCGACGCCCACCTCGGGCTCGGTGACCTGGCCGCCGCAGAGAGCTGTGCCGCCGAGGCGGTGCGCCGGATGGCCGACCTCGGGTCGGACAGTGAGCGGGCAGAGGCGGTGGTGCTGCTCGGCCGCATCGCCCGGCGGCGCGGCGACGACGAGGCCGCACGGCAGCAGTATCGGGAGGCGGCCGACGTCTTCACCCGGATCGGCTCTCCCCGGCTGCCCGACGTGCTCCGCCTGCTCGACGAGGCGGGCGGCGGCGCGGGCGAGCCATAGCGCGTCCGTTAGGGTCCGCCAGTGGTGGAGGGTTCCGGCGATCCAGCGGGTGTGCAGCAGCCCCGCCGTCACGGCGAGTAGGCCGACGGTCAGCAGGCCGGGCGGGGTCACCTGGCCGAGATCCAGCGGCGGGCCGTTGCGTACGCCGACGGTGATGTCGCCCGCCGGGGTGCCGACGACGGCGAGGGCGATCCCGGGGCAGGCCGTGAGCAGGCTCGCGCCGACCCGGGTCGGATCGCCGCCGGTGATGGTCACCACGACGTCGGCGAGCCGTGCCGCGCGGGGCAGTGGGCCACCCGGCAGCAGCGCGACGACGACGGGCTCGGCGGCGGCGCTCATGCCCGGCCGTCCAGCGGAGCCGGCATCGGCACCGGGGAAGTCTGCCGGTGCCGGCCCGGCTCGGCAAGCTGGAGCAGCCGGTACATGGTGCGCCGCAACAGCACGCCGGCTTCCCCCGGTCGGGCGGTCAGGGCCGCCATCACCGCCTGCGGGTCGATCGTTGCGGCCAGGGCGAGCTGGGGTGGCAGCGGCCGGTGCGGGTCCAGGTGGGTCGCGTTGGTGGCGAGCAGGTGCTGGGCCGTGCCGGCGGCGGGCATCGACCGGGGGGCGGGCAGCAGCAGGGCCGGGCGTCCGATGGCGGCGGCGTAGGCGGTGACGGAGCCGTGGTCGCCGATGACGTGGTCGGCGGCGACCACGGGCCCGCGCCAGTCGACGGTCGGATCGGGCAGCAGCAGCCCGCCCTCGCGGCAGTCCCGGAGCCAGGCGCGGATCTGGCGGTGCCCGTGCGCGTCCCACACCGCCGGGTGCAGCAGCGCGGCGATCCGGTACCGCTGCTCCGGAAGCTGAGTCATCAGCTGCGGTAGCAGGTCCGGCCAGCGTCCGAAGACGCCGTCCCGCCCCCAGGTAGAGGAGACGACGACGAGTTCCTGCTGGTCGTCCAGACCCAGTTCCCGCCGGTAGTTCCAGCGGTGGGGGAGGCTGGCGACGAGCCGGTCGACGCAGGGGTCGCCGACGACCACCGCGGCCTCGACCGCCTCTGGGCACTGTTGGCGCAGCACCTCCAGCTCGCCGTCGTGGGAGAGGGCGATCGCCGTCGGGAGCACCCGCCCGCCGTGGGTCAGCCGCTGGGCGTCGAGCCCGTACACGGGCGGCTCCGCGAGCACCGGTCCGCCGTACGACGCTGGTCGCACCCGCTTGCTGTGCCCCGCCCCGTGGGCCATCAGCAGCAGGGGCGCGTGCAGCTGGTGCAGCCCGCCGTAGGCGGCGGCGAGGCCGAGGTCGAACTGCTCCCGGACGGCCTGGTGCCAGGGGAGCACGAGCGCGCCGAGCCGGTCGAGGAACCGCCTCACGTGCGGGTTGAAGACGTCCGGCGCCACCGTGAAGACCAGCTGGACCCGAGGGTCGCTCTCGACGTACTCGATCACGTCCAGCAGCCGCTGGCAGCTCGTGATGGTGTGGGCGACGACGAGCACCGTACGACAGCCCGACCGGCTCACCCAACGGCTGGCGTCGATGCCGATCGGGCTGGCCGACCATTCCAATGACGTCATTTTGCGTCCCTTCCGGCGTTCTGTGCGGATGGGAATCAGCGTCGAGTGGGCGGCTGCGGATCACCTTGCCGGTCGCCTTGCAGTGGGCTTGCAGGGCGCTGGGAAGTGGAATGTCCGATCTTGGACTCTGCGGAGAAAGGTTTGTGACTATCAGCCTGTCGGATCAAGAATAAATAGGTGAACGTCGATCAAGATCTAGTGGGGGGCGAGAGCTGATGGAGTTCACGATTCTGGGTCCCACCGAACTCACGGTCGGGGGGCGGGCGATCCCGCTGGGGGCGGCGAAACAGCGCGGCCTGCTCGCTGTCCTGCTCTACCACGCCGGCGATCCCGTGCGGGTCGAGACGATCGTGGAGTTCCTGTGGCATGATTCCGCTGTCCATGCCCGCCGACCGCTGCTCTACACGCTGGCCAGCAGGTTGAGGTCGGCCTTGCGGCTGGTCGGCCTTGAGGATGCCCTGGTGCGGGTGCCCGGCGCCGACGCCTACCGGCTGGCGGTGGATCCGGAGCTGGTCGATTACCACCGGTTCCTGCGATTGACCGCCGAGGCGCGGCAGGCAATTGGCCAGCATCATCATGATCGGGGAATTGATCTGCTCACCAGGGCAATCGAGCTGTGGCGGGATGATCCGCTCGCCGAGCTGCGCGGCGCGCGTGGTGAACACCTCCGGCGGGATATGCGGGAGAAGCAATTCAGGGCGGAGAAACTTCTGGCGGAGAGCGAGTTGGCCATCGGCCTACACGAGCGGGTGTTGACCCGGCTCGAACCGTTGCTGATCGAGAACCAACTCGACGAGGGGCTGGCCCGATTGTGGGCCACGGCACTGCACGCGGCCGGTCGTACCCACGATGCGCGGGATTTTGTCGCTGCCTACCGGCGACGCTATCGCCGGGCGATGCGAACTGATCCGGTGCTGGACCTGGCGGCTCTCCAGGCCGGCGTGCCGGTGAGGAGCCAACTCGCCGGCACGGACGGAACCGTGCCGACGCCCCGGCAGCTGCCGCATGACGTACCCGATTACACCGGGCACACCGCACTGCTCGACGAGCTGGACGCTCTCGCCGCCGGCGACGGCATCGCGAAGGTGGTCGTGCTGACCGGGATGCCGGGGGTGGGCAAGACGACCCTCGCCGGGCACTGGGGGCATCGCCGGCGGGGCTGGTTCCCGGACGGGCAGCTCTACCTGAACGCGGAGGCGCACGGACCGGCCCCGCCGGTCCGCCCGCAGGAGGCGCTGCACCGCTTCCTCGTCGCCCTCGGCGTCCCGGCCGAGCGGGTGCCCGCCGAGGCCGAACGACGCCTCGAGCTGTACCACCGGCTGATGAGCGGGCGGCGGATGCTCGTCGTGCTGGACAACGTCGTCGACTCCGACCAGGCGCGGCAGCTTCTGCCCCGCTCCGAGACCAGTTTCACGGTCGTGATCAGCCGCGACCGGCTCCCCGGACTGAGCGTCCGGCACGGCATCCGCAGCCTCACCGTCGCACCGCTGTCGCACCTCGAACGACAGCGCATGCTCGGCCGCATCGTCGGAGCAGGACGCACCGGCGCGGAGCCCGGGGCGCTGGAGACGCTGGCCAGACTGTCGGGCGGCCTGCCGCTCGCGCTGCGGGTGATCGGCGAGCATGTGGGTTCCCGGCCCGACCGGCGGCTCGGCGACCTGGCCGAGGAACTGGCCGGTCGGCTGCTCGACGTCGAGGGCGACGACACCGGCGAGATGACCCTGCGGACCGTCTTCGCCTGGTCGGTCAACGCGCTCGACCCGCTGCCCGCCCGGCTCTTCCTCGCGCTCGGCCTCTTCCCGGGCAGCACCATCGGGGCCGAGGCCGCCGCGGCGATGCTGGCGGTGGACGTCGCCGGAGCCGAGCGGGCCCTCGACCGGCTCGCCCGCGCCCACCTGGTCGACCACGACACCGTCCGCCGCTACCGGATGCACGACCTGTTGCGCCAGTACGCCGCCGACCGGGCCGGAGAGGACGTGCCACCCGAGCAGCGCCGCGCGGCGCTCCGTCGGCTGTTGAACTGGTACCTGCACACGGCCGTCACCGCCGTCGGTCTGCTGGCACCGGGCCGACCGGCCGTTCCCGACCTGCCCGAGCCGGGCGGGGTGACGCCGATAACGTTCGCCTCCGACTGTGCCGCCCTGCGCTGGTGCGAGGTGGAACGGACCAACCTGCCCGCCATGGTCCGTCGCGCGGCGGCCGAAGGCTTGCACCGGCACGCCTGGCAGATCGTCGACACCGTCCACGAGGTCTTCGACCGGTCCGGCGACCAGGAAGACACGCGGGAGATGTTGCGGATCGCCCTCGACACCGCGACTGCCGACGGTCATGACCTGGGCCGGGCCGGCACCCTCATCAACCTCGGCGCGAGCTACTTCACCACCCACGACTACCACCGCGCCGGCCGCCTCTTCACCGAGGCCCTGCGCCTCGCCCGGGAGAACGGGTGCGCCGAGATGCAGCGGGCCTGTCGGCACAACCTCGCCTCCGTACAACTGCGCACCGGGGCGACCCTCGCCGCCATCGACAGCTTCCACGAGGTGCTGACCGACTGCCGCGCGGTCGGGGAGGTCCCCGGGGAGGCGTACGCCCTCCATAACCTAGGCGATGCGCACCATCGGCTTGGGCTCCGCGACGAGGCGCGCGCGTTCTACCAGCAGGCTCTTGTCGTCTGGGACCGGGTCGGCTCGCTGCGTGGACGAAGCCTCACGCACGTCGGGCTCGCCGAACTCAGCCTCGACGCGGGCCAGCCTGAGGTCGCCCTTGCCCAGGGCCGCGTCGCACTCGGCCTGCACGACCGGGTCACCGACGACACCATCCGGTGCGACGCCCTCACCATCTCGGCCGAGGCACAGTTGCGCCTCGGCCGGCACCGCGATGCGCTGGCCGACGCCGCCCTGGCCCGGGCCGTCGGCGACGAACTGGCCGACCCGCTGCGGCAGGCGCGCGCCCTGGTCGTGTCGGCGGAGGCACTCAGCGCGGTCGGCGACCACGACGGCGCCCTCGTCCGGGGCCGGGAAGCCCTCGGTCTCCTCGACGACACGGACCACCCGCAGCAGCAGGTCGTGCGGGACCGACTCGCCACCTACCACGACCACCCGCAACGGAGGGAGGAACGGTCGGCGTGAGCTCGCGGCAGCCCGGATGCCGGCGATCGAGCGCTTCGACCCGGCCCGGCGACGTCCAGGCCGGGGAGCTACGCCGGCGGCAGCGGCTGCCGTACCGGTCGCCTGTTCACCCACCCGCCGGTGCGGAACCGGTCGGGTGGGGTCGGGAGGGCTCGGGGAACACCGCAGGCGTGCCGGTCACCGGATCGGGCACGATCCGGCAGCGCAGCCCGAACACGTCGGCGACGAGGGCCGGGGTGAGCACCGTCGACGGGTGACCGGTCTCGGCGACGTGGCCGTCGCGCAGCACCACCAGGTCGGTGGCGTAGCGGGCCGCCTGGTTGAGGTCGTGCAGGACGGCGACTACGGTCCGGCCGCCGGCGTGCAGGTCGGCGAGCAGGTCGAGGACCTCGTACTGGTGGGCGATGTCGAGGTAGGTGGTCGGTTCGTCGAGCAGCAGGATCGGGGTGTCCTGCGCCAGCAGCATGGCCAGCCAGGCGCGTTGCCGCTGACCACCGGAGAGTTCCGCGAGGACCCGGTCGCCGAATCCGGCGGTCCCGGTGACGTCCAGCGCCGCGCTGACCGCCCGTTCGTCCTGCGCCGTCCACCGGCTCAGCGGCGATCGGTGCGGGTGCCGTCCGCGCAGCACCAGGTCGGTGACGGTCATCCCGGCCGGTGCCTCGATGCCCTGGGGGAGCAGCCCGACGGTGCGGGCGTACTGCCGCCGGCTGTAGCCGCGGACGTCGCGGCCGAGGACGGCGACGCGGCCCTTGGTCGGTCGCAACACGCGGGCGACGGTGCGCAACAGGGTGGACTTGCCGCACCCGTTCGGTCCGATGAAGACGGTGAAGCTTCCCTCGGCGACCCGCAGGGAGACGTCGCGGCAGACGGTTCGGCGGTCGTAGCCGACGGTGACCGAGTCCAGCTCGATCGCGGGCGGGGCGGTCATGGTTGCCTCCGGGGCGGCGGGTGCGGTGCGGGACGGGGGCGGCTCACCTGGGCCTCCCCCGCCAGGTCCAGGCCAGGACGAGAGCGAGGTAGCCGCCGCCGAGGACGCCGGTGACCGCGCCGACGGGCAGTTGTTGCCCGGGGACGAGTCGTTGGGCCAGCTGGTCGGCGGCGAGCAGCAGGGCGGCGCCGAGCGCCGCGCTCGTGGTCACCAGGGGGGCAGCGACCCGGGTGAGCCGGCGGGCCAGGTGGGGGGCGGCCAGCGCGACGAAGCCGACCGGTCCGGCGCTGGCGACACCGACGGCGGTGAGCGCGACCGCCAGGGCCGTCGCGGTGAGGCGTTGCCGGCGTACGGGTACGCCGAGGCTCAGTGCCTTGTCCCCGCCGTTCTCGATGAGCCGCAGCCCCCGGGCCGCCAGCACGGAGAGCGGCAGCAGCGCGGCGAGCGCGCCGAGCAGCAGCGGCAGGTGGTGGCCGCTGCCGTTGAGGCTGCCGACGAGCCAGACGGCGGCGTTCTGCGCGTCGGTCACCTCGGCGCGGGTCAGCAGGTACGCGTTGACGGAGGTGAGCAGGGCGGACAGGCCGATTCCGACGAGGATGAGGCGCTGCCCGGTCCCACCGAGCAGCAGCGCCGCCGTGGCGACGGCGGCACCGCCGAGTACCGCGCCCACCGCCGGGGTGAGCCGGGTGTCGTGCAGGACCAGCAGGACGACGAGCGCGCCGGTGGCCGCGCCGACGGTGAAGCCGACGATGTCGGGGCTGCCGAGGGGGTTTCGGCTGGCGCTCTGGAAGAGGGCGCCGGCCGCGCCGAGGGCCGCCCCGACGGCGAGCGCGGTGCCGATCCGGGGCAGCCGCAGCTCGAACAGGACGAACCGCAGGCCGGGGTCGCCGCCCCCGGTCAGCGCCGGCCACAGGTCGTGCAGCGGGGTGGCGTACCGGCCGCTGGCCAGGGCGGCGACGGCCAGGCCGGCGCTGAGCGCGAGCACGACGACGCAGGTGAGGGTGGCGCGGCGGGTCTGCCGACGGAGCGTGCGTCGGCCCGGACCGCTGGTGGGGGCGGTGGTCATGGTCGGGGGATCCTCCGGGCGCGGACCAGGGCGATGAACACGGGGGCGCCGATGGCGCCCATGACGATCGCGACCTCGATCTCTCCGGGGCGGGCCAGGAGCCGGCCGAGCACGTCGGCGGTGATCAGCAGGATCGGGCCGAGCAGACCGCTGTAGGCGACGATCCACCCGAGCCGGGGGCCGCAGATCGCGCGGGCGGCATGGGGGACGGCGAGTCCGAGGAAGCCGATGGGGCCGGCCACGGCGGTCGCGCCGCCGCAGAGCAGGGTGGTGGCGACCAACGCGAGCAGCCGGGTGCGGCCG
This sequence comes from Micromonospora sp. DH13, assembly GCF_020873825.1. Taxonomy (NCBI): domain Bacteria; kingdom Bacillati; phylum Actinomycetota; class Actinomycetes; order Micromonosporales; family Micromonosporaceae; genus Micromonospora; species Micromonospora sp. DH13. Next base: position 39,015 of record NZ_JAHWGR010000013.1, on the reverse strand, counting down.
GGGTTGACGCCGAGGGCGGTGCCGCCGTCGTCGCCGAAGCGCAGCACGTCCAGCGGCCGGATCACGGCCACGGTGACGACCAGGCCGACGACCAGCGCGGGTGCGGCCGTGAGCAGGGCGGACAGCGGCTGGTCGGCGAGGCTGCCGACGGCCCAGAAGCGGTACCGGTCGAACGCGGTCTGGTCCAGCAGGGTGACTCCGGCGACGGCGCCGGTCAGGCAGGCGCCGACGGCCGCGCCGGCCAGGACCAGCCGGCCGTCCTCGGCCGTACCCGGGCCCCGGGTGCCGCCGATGACGGTGACCAGGCCGGCGGCGACGCCCGCGCCGAGCAGGGCGAGCAGGAGGTGACCGCGCTGGCCGGCCACCCCGGCGAGGATGCCGGCCACCACGGCGGCGGCGGCACCGGCGTTGACGCCCAGCAGCCCGGGGTCGGCGAGGGGGTTGCGGGTCAGCGCCTGCATGAGGACGCCGGCCAGCGCCAGGGCCGCTCCGACGCAGATCGCGATCGCCGTACGGGGTAACCGGACCTCCCAGACGATCAGGCTCGCCTCGCTGTCGCCGTGGGCGACGAGTTCCCGCAGCACGGTGCCGGGCGTCAGGGGCAGGGCGCCGACGACGAGGCTGGCCGCGATCGATGCCAGCAGGGCGAGGGCGCAGGCGAGCAGCCCGGCGGCGAGCAGGCGCGGGCGGCGTAAGCCGGTGGGGGTGGCGACCGACACTGTGACTCACTTCATGGTGGAACGTTCCATCGCTGGCTAAGGTAAACCTACCCTAAGCCCCATGGGAATCTCGTTTCGCCGCCCCTCAGAGGATCGAATGCCATGTCACACACCCGCCCACGCCGGCTGAGCACACTCCTGACCGCCGCCGCACTGTTGCTCGTCACGCTGGTGGCCAGCGGTTGCGCCGCAGGCGAGGCGGGCCCGGCCGACACGGCGTCCGGATCGTCCAGCGCCGCCTTCCCCACCACGCTCACCCACGCCTTCGGCACGACCACCATCGCCGCCAAGCCCGAGCGGATCGTGGTGGTGGGCCTCAAGGAGCAGGACTACTTCCTCGCCCTCGGCGAGGTGCCCGTCGCGATCCGCGACTGGTACGGCAACATGCCGAACGCGACCTGGCCGTGGGCCCGGGAGCGGCTCGGCGAGGCCAGGCCGGAGGTGCTGGCCCGCGCCGAACTCGACTACGAACAGATCGCCGCGCTGCGCCCCGACGTCATCGTCGGGCTCTCCTCCGGCATGTCCCGCCAGGAATACGACCTGCTCGCGAAGATCGCCCCCACCGTCGCCCAGCCGGCGGGGGACGGCAGCTGGGCGGTGACGTGGCAGCAGATGACCCGGGCCGCCGGGCAGATCACCGGCCGCAGCGCCGAGGCCGAGACGCTCGTCGCCGACCTGGAGAAGCGGATCGCCTCCGTCGCCGGGGCGCAGCCCCGCCTCAAGGGCGCCCGCACCGTGTTCGCCTCCACGTACGAAGGCCAGTATTACGTGTTCAGCCCCGAGACCACCGCCTCGAAGGTCCTGCTCGACCTCGGCCTGACCATGTCACCCGAGGTCACCACGCTCACCGACAACGCCAACCAGTCCGCCACGATCAGCCGCGAACGGTTCGACCTGACGGACGTGGACGTCGCCGTCTGGTCCGAGGCGGCCACCGACCCCGGCGTGGCCACCCTGCTCGGCGACCCGCTCTACACCCGGCTCGACGTGCACACCCAACGCCGCGAGGTCTTCCTCGGCACCGAGGCCAACGGCGCGCTGGCGTTCTCCTCCGTGCTGAGCCTGCCGTACGTGCTCGACAGGATCGTCCCCGCGCTCGCCGCCGCCGCCGACGGCGACCCCGCCACCGACTCGGAGTACAGCGCGAAATGACCGACACGCTCACCCGGCCCGGCTTCTGGACCGCCACCGTGCACGAGACCCGGCGACTGACCCCGCACCTGCAGCGGGTCGTCCTCGGCGGCCCCGACCTGGCCCGCTTCCCCGCCCTGGGCGTGCCGGACGAGTCGGTGACGCTCTACTTCCCCCGCCCCGGCGAGCCGGCCCCGCCGCCGATGACCCTGCGCGGCGAGGTGTGGGGCTACCACGACGAGCCGCACCCGCCGACCGGCCGCAACTACTCCATCCGGGCCGTCGACCCGGTCGCGACGCGGCTGACCGTCGACTTCGCCCTGCACGACCACGGCCCCGCCACGTCCTGGGCACGCCGGGCCGAAACCGGCGCCGGTCTCCTGCTGTGGCGCTGCCGCGCCTGGTTCCGCCCACCGACGGACACCCGGTGGCTCGTGCTGGCAACCGACCTGGCCGGGCTGCCGGCCGCCACCCGCATCGTCGCGGAACGGACGCCCGGCGTCCCGGTGCGGGTGCTGGTGGACCTGCCGGACATGGCCGACGCCCGGGACCTGTTCAGCGCCGCCGCTGACGATCCCGCGGTGCAGATCGACGTACGGGTCGGGGTGGGCAACGGCCACGGCCCGGGTAGCCTCGTCGACCGGCTGCGGGAGACGACCCTGCCCGACGGCCCCGGCTACGTCTGGGTCGCGGGGGAGGCCGGCGAGTGCCGCCAGGCCCGGTCCGTGCTGCGTACCGTGCACCGCCTGCCCCGCGATCGCGCCGTCTGCGTGGGCTACTGGCGCACCGACGCGGCCGACTGGGAACACCGCTACGCCCGCTTCCGTCCCCCTCCTCGACCAGGTCTACCAGGACGCCCTCGCGGCCGGGCTCAACCCGGTGGAGGCCGGTGACCGGATGGAGGAGGCACTGGAACGGATGACCCGGTGACCGGCTCCGACCCCCGGGTGGAGTCCCGCCACCACAGGTGGACCGGGTGCTCGTAGACCCCACCCGGGCCGCCACCGATCAGTTCGTCGAGCAGGTCGGCGCAGCGGCGTCCGGCGTCCAACGGCGACAGGTCGAGCGCGGTGATCGGCGGTTGTCCCAGCCGCAGGGCGCTCGACTCGGTGGCGCTCGCCAGCAGGACGTCCCGCCCGACCTGGCGGCCGAGCCGGTGCAGCACCTGCACGGCCAGCGGAGCGGTGTCCACCGAGGCGCACACCAGGGCGTCCACCCCCGGCTGGGCGAGCACCTGTGCGACCGCCCGGGACACCTCCGCCGGCGAGGGCACCCACGGGTGCTGCGCCACCACGGTGGCGACGCCGTGCCGGGCGCACCAGTCGCGGTATCCCGCCGCGAGCTGGGCCGCCCAGTCGCCGGTCTCCGGCGGCACCACCAGGGCGGGACGCCGGGCACCGGCGGCGGCCATCCGGTCCAGCAGCCCGGTGAGCGCCCGGTGGTGGTCCGCCCAGAGCACCACCTCCGGGCACATGCCGTCCGGGGGGCGTTCGAAGCACACGACCGGCATGCCGCCCTGCATCAGGACCGCCACGAACTCGTCGTCCTGGTGCGGGTCGGCGACGATCACCCCGTCGAGCGCCCGCGGCGACCGATGCTCGGAGGCGGTCAGGATGGTGACGTCCCGGTCGCGGGCGGCGGCGCGCTCCATGATGCCGAAGACGAACCGCATGTAGAACTCCGAAGTGGACGGCACGCCGGGAACGTAGACCCCGATGATGCCGGTGCGGCCACCCCGCAACTGCCGGGCCGCGCGGTTGGGGACGTAACCCAGCTCCGCCATCGCCGCGCGGACCCGCTCCCGGGTCGCCTCGGAGACCCGGCCGGAACGCGACAGCACATTGGAAACCGTGGACTTGCCGACTCCCGCCCGGCGCGCGACGTCGTGCAGCGTGACCGGACGGGGCATCAGCCCAGTCTAGGGAACCGGGCACCGGCCGGGACACGGCACCACCACACCCCCCACGGAAGACGGTGACCCTCATGTCCGAGCACCATCCCGCCCCGCCGCGTACGACGTCGCCCGTCGGCAACGACCACCGGCAGCGACCCGCCGTACTCGGCGCGGCCGGCGACGGTTGGGTCGAGTTCGACCTGCCCGGCGTCGGGATCGGCACCGCCGAGTATCCCGACGGGCCGACCGGCGTCACCGTGCTCAGCATCCCCGGCGGCGCGCGTACGGCCGTGGACAGGCGGGGCGGGGCCGTCGGGGTCAGCGGCGGGTTCCCGTACCACCATGCGTTGTGCTTCGCCGGCGGGTCGAGCTTCGGTCTCGCCGCGGCCTCCGGTGTCTACGACGAACTGCTCCGCCGCGCCGGCTACGCGACCGACTTCGGCAGCCTGCCGGTGGTGTCCGGGGCCGTCGTCTACGACTTCACCCCCCGGGACAACGCCGTCTATCCGGATGCCCAGCTCGGCGCCGACGGACTGCGCGCGGTACGCACCGACGGGGTGGCCGTGGGCAGGGTCGGTGCCGGGGTCGGCGCGACCGTCGGCAAGGTCGACAACGCCCGCGCCGAGTGGGGCGGGCAGGGTGCGGCCTTCACCCGCATCGGCGCGGCCCGGCTGCTGGTGCTGACGGTGGTGAACGCGATGGGCGTGATCGTCGACCGGGACGGCGGCATCGTGCGGGGCAACCTCGACCCGGCGACCGGCCGGCGTCGCCACCCGGCCGAGGACTACGCCGAGCTGCTCGCGGCAGCCACGCCGGACCCCGCGCCGGCCGGCGGCAACACCACCCTGACCGCCGTGGTCACCAACGTCCGGATGACCGACACCGAGCTCGCCCAGTTCGCCACCCAGGTGCACAGCTCCATGCACCGGGCGATCCAGCCCTTCCACACCATCGCCGACGGCGACACCCTGTTCGCCCTGACGACCGACGAGGTGACGGTGCCCTCCCCGTCGCTCCGGCTGGGCACGGTCGCCGCCGAACTGGCCTGGGACGCCGTCCTCGCCAGCGTCGACACCCCGCGGCGGGCACCCGTCGCAACGGCCGGGGTCGCGGCGGGATAGTTCGCGACGGGTGGGGAACCTGGGGGCATGCGGATCAGCAGCGCCCCGGCGGTGGCGGCGTCGAGCGAGGAGACCGGCCCCGACGGGGTGCGCCGGCCCGGCGGCGAGGTGCACGCCTGGCTGCCCGGGCAGAACCAGACCCTGTGCGGGCTGCCCCTGAGTCGGACCAGGCTGCGCCGCTTCCCGCACGTCCGCTTCGACTACTCCTCGACCGACGTGCTCACCGAGGCCGACACCGTGGGTCACGTCTGCCCGCGCTGCCTGGCCGCCACCGGCGGCAGCCGGGACCGCCGGCAGCGGCAGAGCTGGGTACGCACCTCCCCCCGCCCCTGACATCCCGCGGGCTCAGGCGTGGGAGAGCGCGAAGGCGGTCAGGAAGCCGGCGACCGTGATCAGGCCGACCAGCAGGTGGGCGTCCTCGAACGCCTCGGGGACCATGGTGTCGGTGATCATCGCGAGGATCGCGCCGGCCGCCAGGGCGGTGATCGAGGCCAGCACCTCCGGCGACGCACCGCCCAACAGCGTGTAGCCGGCGAGCGCCGCGAGACCGCTGACCAGCGCGATCCCGGCCCACAGGGCGAAGACGTACCGGCTGCTCCGGCCGGCCCGGCGCATCCCGGCCGCGCTGGACAGGCCCTCCGGCACGTTGCTGAGGAAGACCGCGACGACCGTGACCAGGCTGACCGGGCCGCCGGTGAGCAGGCTCGCGCCGATCACCACCGACTCGGGGATCCCGTCGAGCAGCGCGCCCACCGCGATCGCCGACCCGGAACCGGGCGCCTCCTGCTCCGACGGCTGCGCCCCGGAGCGCTTGCGGTGCCGCGCGCCCCGCCGGGCCAGCAGGACGTTCGCCCCCGTGTACGCGAGCGCGCCGCCGGCCGCCCCGACCGCGGTGGGCAACAGCCCGCCCTGCTCGTGCGCCTCGGCGATCAGCTCGAAGGAGACGGCGGAGAGCAGCACCCCGGCCCCGAAGGCCATGATCGACGCGATGACCCGGCGCGGGACGGGCACGAACCAGCCCAGCGCCGCCCCGAGCAGCAGCGCCGACCCGGCCAGCAGCCCCCAACCACCCGCTTGCGACCACTCCGGCACCCGCAGGACGTTACCCGCGCCCCCGGGGCGCGAAACAGGGTCGGAAGTCCGTCGTGAGGACGAGACCGGCTCACTGCGGAACAGCTTGGAGAAAAGTCTTGTTGCTAATCTTCCTGAAACCACTCCACCAGCAGATCATTCGCCTCCGCTGGCAATGAGAGAGAGCTTAGAACGGGCAGCGCCGTACCCCTTGCATGCGAAGAAATCCGCGCGGGGAACAGTTGCAGCTCTGGAAGGTTGTCAGAGACAATAACTGTCGACTCTGCAATGGGTAGCAGTAGTAGTAGGAGCGAGCCTCTTGCGCGGGGCGTGATTTGCATCAGCCGAGAGATTTCGAGGCGCACGCGTTGACGGTTTTGAAGCACAGAGGGTTTGTTGGCATTAGTGGACCTATGTTGTTGGACTGCCTCGTCGTAGATATCGTCTAGATAGGCGGGCCACTCGATCAAGTCAAGGTGGGGAGAGCTCTGCTCTTCTGCGTTGAATAGTGCAGCTAGCAAGGTATTCATCACGGACGGCGTTGCGCGATTTCCGAACAACGTCAAGTGATAGAGAAGGTTCATGCCGTTTGCCCTTAAGTCATCCGGGCTCGGCTGTAGAACGAGTCGCCTCCAAAGCTTGGCGCTTGGAGGGATTGCTCGCTTGCTCAGCTCATCCGAGATGATTGAGGAAACTTCCGATTCCGACGCGAATGTGTTGGTGTGCGACAGAAAGAAGTGGGTCAGGCCGGCTGGCGACTGATGCTCTTCGAGTGCAGTTTGGTAAACGTATTCCGCAACACAGCTTGCTACGCGCGCGGTGTTGTCGGAAGAACCTACTCTACAAAGCATTTCTAGCGGCGCATCATGGAGGATGAAACTGTCGTTGCCCGGCAGCACGTTTCCTGTAACGTACGGTCTGTCGGAGGTTGTCTGCCGCTGCTGGAGAGTGGCGGCACAAGAAAGCTGTACGCACTTGCTAACGAGTCGACGAAGTGTGCGATTGTCGGGAGCGACAAAGTTCAGGCTCTGGGCAGCAAAAGATAGAAGGAGCGACTTCTTCCTAATATCGTTGCTGGAGTCTGCAGTCGAGATAAGTTGCTGGAGAACCCTCTCAGATCCCTCTTCCACCTGCCTGTCCACCAACTGGATGCACAGTTGCGACACGACGTGCCAACTGGGGTCGGCGATTTTTGCCTCAAGTTGGCTCCATACCGTTTCCGGACTGGGGTCACGCTTCACCAATTGAGTGGCGGCAAAGTACTCTAAGAACGTTCGGTGCACAAATCCGTAGTGAGGTTGTAGTGCATCGGATCCCGTGTCAGTAAGGACCCAAGCGCGTCCCGCGCAAAAACGCAGGAAGTCCTCTGCCGCTTGTCGGGCCTCATCAGCATCCTCGAATCGCTTAGTCTGCATGTATTCGACCAAGAAGTCGACTAGTTCACTACGGGGTAACGCTTGCCGATGTTTGGCATCAGTGAGAATGAGCCAGGCCAGTCTTTGTATTGCCGGCTTGATGTGCGCGCTGTACCGCCGCGTCGGGGCCATGCCGCGCGAACGGTCCCAGGTCTCGAATAGCAGCTCAGCGCACTTCTCGTATATTTCGGGTTTATTGCGCGGTATGAAGCCCGCAGACGCGTAAAGGCTGCAAAGGAGTGAGAGGAGAAGGGGATTTGAGCGCAAGTCTCCAGCTGCACTGCTCTCTTGGAAAAAGGATCGCGTAAGCTCGCTTCGCTCCTCAGTTGAAAGCGTCGAATCTAGCCGAAACCACCTGGAAGCGTAGTGGAGGATCTGAGATTGACTAAAAGGAGCGATCGTGGCGACTGGAAAGAGGTCCGGATCCAAGCGGGCATCCGCATATCCGATGATGCGAGATGTTACTATTACTCGCGTGAGCGGGTAATGACGCGCGAAGCTTTCTACGAGTTGCGTGAATGTCATCCGGAAGCTGGCCTCTCCCAGCTCATCCACCCCATCTATGATGACGGTTGCGCGTCCGTTTAGCAGCAAATACTCTAGCCCATCTCGCGGGGGTATGAGATTATGCGGATTGCGACATGACGCTTCCAGGTAATGGAGTAGCGTGTGATGGTCCGTTCTGAGGGAATGGGTATGTGAGCGTACGGTAAGCAAAATCGGAACCTGGCCACTCAAGCCGGGAATCCTGTCGGTGGCGAGATCTTGCACCAGCTTTGCCGTTAGCGTGGATTTCCCGGCCCCGGGATCTCCGAGGATCACTCGCCGCAAAGAATCGCTCAATAGGTCGGCGACGGTGAGGGAGTTCGCACCCTCGTTTTCATGGGGCTCATTCCGTGCATGAATCCTGGTGGACTGGGTGCCGAGTGTCTCCGTGGCGGGAACTATCTTCGGGTTTACATATAATTGGGAATGCTTAACCTGTAGCTTCTGTGCGCTATGTGCTAAGCGAAGCTTATCTGTGCTTGTCTGAGCGGAGTTCCGCAAGTTGCGTGCGAATTTTTCGATCTCCCTTAGAGATTCAATGCGTGAGAGTAGCTCGCTATTGCGAGCACCGGAAGCGGCAACAAGGGCGGCCATCGTGACGGCTTGTGCGCTGTCAAGCGTGCCGGGTGATGCGGCTTGCCTGGCTGCCTCAACTGCAGTCCGAACTAACACAAGGGCGACGTCCGTTGCCTGAAAGAGCTTTAGATCCGGGAATGGTGCGCGATGCCTAAGTGCATGCCTTATCTGGTCGCGCAAGTCGCTTCCAACTTCATGTGAACGGCTTGCTAGGGCGGCAATCATAGCCTGTTGAACAAGCTGTTCGAACTGAGGGGACTCAACGAAGTTCTTGAAACCACTCATCTGTTCATCGTTCAGGTCTTCGATGAACTGTCCTGTGTAAGTGGTGGCGAGCATCGCAAAGGCCGCGTCACTGATCTGCTCGTTCTTGTTGCGCGCAATGACATTGCGGCCAAGCGCGACGAAGGTTTTGGCTGCAGCCTTAGCTAGGATGTCGCTTATGACGCTCATCGCTGTGAGGCTCATGTAGCTCCTGGGAAATAGTGCTGACCCTGGGAGCTTAACTCACCGGAGCGAGGTGGCGGAGATGTGGTCGTTGCTGGTGGGCGCTCTGTTGACGATTCAACGATCTACTGAGGGCGCCTAGCAGGGCTTGGTAGCTTGTTCATCAAGCCCGTTTTGCTCCATTCTTGCGGCTTGGCGGACATGTATGAGTCTTTTCCAAGCTAATCTTGCAGGTCGGAGGGGGTGCGGCAGACCCGGAGATCGATGAGGGCGAGGCTCCAGGTAAGACAGCAGTCGACCAAGATCCGATGCCCCGACCGGGAGCCTCGCCTGTGCTGTCTTACCCCTCTACGATCCCGCTGTCCAGCCGCACCCTGAACCACCTCGCCGACCGCATCCGAGCGCACCACAGCCAGCATCGCTCCCGGTGGCGACGCCTCGTCCCTGGGCGACAGGCGCTACTCGCCCTGGCCCACCTGCGCAACGGCGACACCTACACCCGCCTCGCGGCCGGATTCGCCGTCGGTGTCGCCACCGCCTGGCGCTACGTGCAGGAAGCAATCATGCTGCTCGCCGCAGCGGCTGAGGAACTGGCCACCGCGATGCGGCGCATTCGACGCCTGGCGTAAGCGATCCTGGACGGCACCCTGATCCCGATCGACCGGGTAGCGGACCAGAAGCCCCACTACTCCGGCAAGCACAAGCGCCACGGGATGAACGTGCAGGTCATCGCCGATCCGGCCGGCCGGCCAGTGTGGGCCTCACCGGCACTGCCAGGCTCGACCCACGACCTCACCACCGCCCGCACCCACGGCATCATCGATGCACTGACCAGCGCGGACGTGATGACCTTCGCCGACAAGGGCTACCAAGGCGCCCGAGGCAGCGTGCGTACGCCGTTCAAGCGGCGCCGTTTCCGGCCGAAGCTGTCACGCCGGCAGAAGACGGTCAACCGGGCGCACACGCGGATCCGTGCTCGTGGCGAACGCGCCATCGCCACACTAAAGACCTGGAAGATCCTGGCCAAGCTGCGCTGCTGCCCACGCCGCACCACCACGATCGTGCAGGCCCTCCTCGTCCTGCACCACACCGAAACCGACCGCTACGCAGGATGAAAAGGGCTCTATGAGCTGGATGGTGTAAGCGGTGGCTTACGGTACGGGGGTAAAGCCACAGGCGTCCTGTCGTCTAGTTCGACGGGGATGTACGCGCTACGGCACTTCTACGCCTCCGCGCTGCTCGACGCGGGGGAGAGCATCAAGGCGGTCGCCTCGTACCTCGGGCACGCCGATCCCGGCTTCACGCTCCGGGTGTGCACGCACCTGATGCCGGCCAGCGAGGAGCGCACCCGGAACGCGATCGACGGCCTCTTCGGGACGCCCCGAGAGCCCTGACGCCCTAGCGACGCCCTGCGCGGCCTCCCGGAACACGTTGCGCCTGATCAAAGCGGGTGTCGGGGTCAGAAGTCCGCGAAGAGGTATGGCCAACGGCGGGGGAAGAGGCGGCGCAGCTCGGCGGCGGCGTCCGCCGGCACCCGCCCCAGGCCCCGGACGTCGACCTCCGCCGGGTCCAGCACCCCGTACGCCAGGGCGGAGAGCCCGGCCGCCGTGAGCGTCGCGGCCGGCACGGACCCGGTGGCGTCGCCGGACAGTTCCAGGCGGCCGGTCGCGCCGTCGAGCAGGTGGGTGCCGGCGAGCCACCGGTCCCCGGTCAGCTCCACCCGGACCCGGCCCGGCCCGGCCGGGAGACCGGCCAGCGCGTCGAGCGCGAGCAGCCGGGCCATCGGCGCGGACGAACCCGGCCGGGCGACCTGCGCCTCGACGTGCACGGCCAGGTCGGTCAGCCACAGCTCGGGCAGCTCGTCCGCCGCGATCCGCAGGCGGATCCGCTCCACCTGGTCGACGTGCCGGGCGAGGAACTGCAGGATCAGGGCCCGGGCGTACGGGTCGGCGACCAGCAGGTCGTCGCCGGCCAGCTCGCCGCCGTGGTCGTCGATCCGGTACGTCAGCACGCCGACCGTCTCGCCGTCGACGCGGGCGGTGAGCTGCCACCGGTCGTCGTCGTCGCGCTGCCGCACCGCCCGGGTCTCGGGGAAGATCGCGAACCCGTGCCGTTCGGCCAGGCAGCGCTCGGTGAAGGCGCGGTGGTCGGCGTACCCGGCGCCGCTGCGGCCCCAGGCCAGCTCGCCGGGCAGGTCCGCGCGCAGCAGCGCGGCCAGGTCGGCCGGGGCGAAGACGGCCGTACGCGCCCGGGGCAGGCCGACGTACCCGAAGCGCTCGTAGAACGAGGCGCGGAACGGGTACAGCGCGGTGAGCGGGTGCCCCTCGTCGCGCATCTCGTCGAGGAGCTGGCGCAGCAGTTCCCGGACGTGCCCGCGCCGCCGCGCCAGCGGGTGGGTGGCGACCCCGGCGACGCCGGCCATCGGCAGCACCGCCCCGCGCAGGTTCTGCCGCATCGGGATGGCCGACGCGGTGGCCAGCGTCTCGCCGCCCTCCTCGGCGACGAGGGTGCGGGTGGCCTCGTGGTAGGGCAGGTAGCTGCGGAACTCCTCGGCCCGCTCGGCCCGCATCGGGGACGCCTCGAAGGCGTACGCCTGGAGCGGGAAGGAGGTGGCCGGCCGCTCGGAGTTGGTCAACCGCCGGATGGTCATGAGAGCGCCGTGACGTCGGAGACGACGACGGTGACGTTGTCCGGCGCGCCGGCCTGGTGGGCGAGCTTCACGAGCTGCTCGCCGCACTGCTGACGGTCGCCGTACATGGCGAGGGCGGCGGCGATCGCCGCGTCGTCCACGTAGTCGGAGAGCCCGTCGCTGCACAGCAGCAGCCGGTCGCCGGCGAAGACGGTGAGCGTGCCGACCGCCGGGGGCGTGTCGGCGCCCTGCACGGCTCGGGTCACCAGCGACCGCTGCGGGTGGTGCCGCGCCTGGTCCGGGGAGAGGGCGCCCTGGTCGACGAGCGCCTGCACGAACGTGTCGTCGCGGGTGAGCTGGGTCAGCTCGTTGTCCCGCAGCAGATAACAGCGGGAGTCCCCGACCTGCGCGAGGACCAGGACGTCCCCGGCGAGCAGGCCGGCCGTCAGCGTCGTACCCATGCCCTCGCGCGCGGGGTCGACGGAGATGGCGGCCCGGATCCGCTGGTTGGCGGTGCTCACCACGGCCCGCAGCGCGTCGGCGGCCCCCTCGGTGGTGGTGGGCGGGTCCAACTCGTCGAGGATGCGGATGACGATCTCGCTCGCCACCTCACCAGCCGGAAGGCCACCCATCCCGTCGGCGACGGCGACGAGGCGGTCACCGGCGAGGGCGGAATCCTCGTTGTTGGTCCGCACGAGGCCGACGTCGTTGAGGATGGCCGAGCGGAGGATCAGCGTCATACGACAAGCTTGCCAAGAAGACCCGCCCGGCGTCTCTACGCACTCCGGGGTCGGCCCGAAAAGAATCTTGTGTCGGCGCGGGTGGCCGACCGGCCGGCGGCCCGAACGGTCGACCGGCCCGAACGGTCGACCGGTCAGCGGCGGGGGTAGCGCAGCAGCAGGCTCGCCCACACCTCCTCGTCGCCGATCGCGGCGTAGCCGTGCGGCACGTCCGACGTCCAGCGCAGGTGGCCGCTGGGCCCGGCGGTCAGCGGGGCGTCCACCGGCCCGGCGCGGAGCTGCCCGGCGAAGACGGTGACGTGCTCGGTGACCCCGGGCTGGTGCGCGGGGGAGAGCTGCCCGACGCCGGGGGCGACCCGCATCCGGTACAGCTCGTACGTCGCCCCGGCCTCGGTGAACACTTCAAGCAGGGTCGCGCTCACCGCCGCCCCGCGCACCGTGGGGGTCGCCGCCGGCCCGGAGAGCGCCGCGGTCAGCGGCACCCCGAGCTGGGCGGTCACGGCGTAGAGCGTCTCCAGGGTGGGGTTGCGGGTGCCGTTCTCCAGGCCGGAGAGGGTGGCCTTGCCCACCCCGGCGAGCCGGGCCAGGGTGGACAGTGACAGCCCGCGCTCCTCGCGCAGGGCACGTACCCGGGCACCGACCGTGCCGGCGTCCGTGGCTGCCTGCTCCCGGGCTGGCTGCTCCCGGGCCGCTTGCGGGGTTGGTGTCGGCGACTCCATCCCGCTATCGTGCTACACGCCAGCGTTCCGTAAACGGAACGGCGAAGGGGGAGACGTGGCCGGCCTGCTGCAACCCGTGCTCGCCGGAGTGGTGACCGCGCTCGTCGGCTTCGCCAGTTCGTTCACCGTCGTGCTCGCCGGGCTGCGCGCCGTCGGCGCCGACGAACGGCAGGCCGCCTCCGGGCTGCTCGCCGTCAGCGTCGCGTCCGGCCTCTGCGCGGTGTGGCTGGGGCTGCGGCACCGGCTGCCGATGGCCATCGCCTGGTCCACCCCCGGGGCGGCGCTGCTGGTGGCCACCGGCCCGGTCCCCGGCGGCTGGCCGGCCGCCGTCGGCGCGTTCGTCGTCTGCGGGGCGCTGATCGTCGCCGCCGGGCTGTTCCCGGCGCTCGGCCGGGCGGTGGCCGCGATCCCCGGCCCGATCGCCGCCGCGATGCTGGCCGGGGTGCTGCTGCCGCTGTGCACCGCGCCCGTCCGCGCCCTGGTCGAGGTGCCGAGGCTGGCCGCGCCGGTGGTCGTCACCTGGCTCGTCCTGCACCGCTTCGCCCGGCGCTGGGCGGTGCCCGCCGCGCTCGTCGCGGCGGCGGTCGCCATCGCGGTGACCACGCCCGGCGGCGTCGGCGCGCACGGCCTGCGGCCGGTGTTCGTCCTCACCGCGCCCGAGTGGACGGTGCCGGCGGTGATCGGGCTGGCGCTGCCGCTGTTCCTGGTCACCATGGCCGCGCAGAACGTCCCCGGGATGGCGGTGCTCACCGGGTACGGCTACCGTCCCCCGCTCGGCTCCGCGCTGCGGGTCACCGGCCTGGCCAGCGCCATCGGCGCGCCGGTCGGCGGGCACGCGGTCAACCTCGCCGCGATCACCGCCGCGCTGGCCGCTGGCCCCGACGCCCACCCGGACCCGGAGCGTCGCTGGGTCGCCTCGGTCACGGCGGGGGTCGGGCTGGCCCTGCTCGGCCTGGGCGCGGGCGTCGCCACCGCCCTCGTGCTGCTCTCCCCGCCGGTGCTCATCGAGGCCGTGGCGGGGCTCGCGCTGCTCGCTGCGCTGGCCGGCGCGGTGGCGGCGGCCGTCGCCGACCCGGCGACCCGGGAGGCGGCCGTGGTGACCCTCGTCGTCACGGCCTCCGGGGTGAGCCTGCTCGGCGTCGGGGGCGCGTTCTGGGGGCTGGTCGCCGGCTGGCTGATGCTGCTCCTCCTGCGCCGCCGCCACGAGAGCGACCACGCTCAGCCGGCCCAGCCGACCCAGCCGGTTCCGCCGGTCGAGCCGGTTCCGCCGGCTGAGCCGGCCGCGTCCGTCGCGCCTGTCGAGCCCGCTGCGTCCGTCGAGCAGGCTGAACCCGTCGCGCCGGCCGCGCCTGTCGAGCCCGTCGAGCCGGCGTCGGCTGGGCGGGCGTCGGTTGGGCGGGCGTCGGTTGGGCGGGCGGGGCGCTAGATCGACTCCATGTCGGCGACATGGCGGGGAAACTCGCCCCGGGATACCGCGATGTCGCCGACATGGAGTCGATCAAGTCGATCAAGAGGCCCCGCGTCGATGAAGAGGCCGGAGTCGACCAAGGGGCTCGCCTCGATCAAGGCCCGCGTCGATCAAGGCCCGCCGGGGTCACTCCTCGGCGGGCAGGCTCGTCGCGAGGACGTCGAGGCGTACCCGGCCGTCGGCGACGGCGGCGATCTGGTCGGCTAGCACGTAGACCGCGCCGGTCGGGGCCTGGTCGGTGGAGACCTTCAGGTAGCCGGTGCGCAGCAGGCGGGCGGCCAGGTCGGCCGGGACGTCCGGCTCCTCGGCCGCCGCGGATTCGATCAACTCGTCGAGGCTGCCGCCCGGGTCGGCGGTCGGGGCGGCGGTCGGCGCCTGCACGGTCACCGCGTTCGGGTCGCCCCGCTGGACGAGGTCCACGGTGCCGACCTCGGCGCCGGTCACGTCGACCACGGGCATCCCGGTGGTGACGCGGGAGATGGCCGCCTGCTGATCCGTCCCCTGCTGCTCCATCCCGAGGCGGTTCCCGCCCCGCCACCCGACTAAACGCCGCGCCGGTCAGGCCCGATCAGATGCCGCGCCGAACCCGAACACCGCCCGGTCAGGCCCGACCGAACGCCGCGCCGAACCTCGAACACCGTCCCGGTCAGGCGCGGATGTCCGGGGTCGGCAGCCACGAGCCCGGCGGCCGGGGGGACAGCTCGCGCCACCCGTCCGCCCCGGCGAGCAGCGCGCGGACGGTCTCCTCGGCCTCCTCCGCGTTCGGGTACTCGTAGAACTGGGAGACGCCCTCCGCGCCCCCGGCGCGCTGCTCGACGTGCCACCGGTCGCCGTCCACCCGGAGGAAGACGTCCCGCCGCGCGAGCCGCCCCCACTTGCCGTTCCACCAGTGCTTCCGCTGCTCCATGGCGGGACTCTATCGAACATGTGTACGACAAGGTCCGGCCCCCACGGGAATCCCGTGAGGGCCGGTGTGCGTCGGTGTGCGTCAGCGCGCGGCCGGGGGCTCCGGGTTGCGGCCGAGCACGTCGTCCAGGGCGCCCCGCTGCTGGCCCGGGGTGGTGTGGCCGGCGGCCACCAGCGCGTCCCGGATCTCGGTGAGCAGCTTGACCTCCTCGCTGGGGGCGGCCGGCGGCGGCTCCTCGCCGCGCTTGCGCCGCTCGGCCAGCCTGTTCATCGGGTAGACGACCAGGAAGTAGAGCGCCGCCGCGGTGAGCAGGAAGGTGATCACCGCGTTGACGAAGGCGATCCAGTCGAAGGCGATGCCCCGGAACTCCGGGGCCGTGCCGGCGAGGCCCTTGTCGCTGCCGGTGATCAGCAGCACGAGGACGCGGATCAGCGGGTCCAGGAACGACTTGGTCAACTGGGTGACCACGCCCGTGAACGCCGCGCCGATGACGACGCCGACCGCGAGGTCGACGACGTTGCCGCGCATGATGAAGTCTTTGAAGCCCTTGAGCATCCGTTACTCCCGTGGTGTCCGGTTCGGTGTCCCGGGCAACCTATTCCCCCGGGGAGGGCTCCAGGAAAGCACCAGCCTCCCGGGCCGCCAAGGTCGGGTCGCCGAGGCGGATCGCGTCCACCAGCCGGGCGTGGTCGACGTACCGCTCGGGCTCCAGCGCGTCGCCCGTCGCCTGGCTGATCGTGCTGCGCAGCGCCGTGCCGACCGACGCGTACAGCTCGGCGAGCATGCCGTTGTGGGCGGCGTTCACCACCGCCGTGTGCAGTGCCGCGTCGGCCTCGACGAACTCGTCGACCCGGCCCGCGCGCCAGGCGGCCTCCCGGGCGGCGAGCGCGCCGTCGAGGGCGGCCAGGTCCTCCGGGGTACGCCGCAGCGCGGCCAGCCGCGCCGCCTCCACCTCGAAGGCGCGGCGCACCTCGACGACCTCGGTCATCCGGTCGTCGGTGAGTCGGCGGGCCACCACGGGGGCCAGCTCGTCGGTCGACACCACGTACGTCCCGGAGCCCTGCCGGCACTCCAGCACCCCGGCGTGCACGAGGGCGCGGACGGCCTCCCGGACGGTGTTGCGCCCCACGCCGAGGGCGGCGACGAGCTGCGGCTCGGTGGGGATGCGGCCACCCACCGGCCACTCGCCGCCGAGGATGCGGGCCCGGAGCTGCTCGATCGTCTGCCGGACGCGCTGGCCCCGGGGCGGCGGGGGCGGGGACCCGGGCGGCAGTGCGGAATCAACCGACGGTGGCACTGGTTACATCACCTGCCCAGGATTCATCCCATGATTGTAGGTTGAAGGCCATGACCCCGCCACCGACCGCCGTCGCGGAACCCGCCACCGGGACCGCCCGAACCCGCCCGACCGTCGACGTGGCGCGCGCCCCGGCCCCCGCTCCCACCCTCGTCGAAAAGACCGAGGCCAAGAAGATCGGGGCCGAGAGGACCGGGACCGAGAAGGTCGAGGCCGAGAAGACCGGGCGGCCCGTGACCGGCGGGCTGCTGGTCCTGGTCGGGATGCTGCTGGTCGCCCTCAACCTGCGCGCCGCCGTGACCAGCCTCGGCGCGCTGCTCGGCGAGGTCCGCACCGGCCTCGGGCTCTCCGGGGCGATGGCAGGGCTCGTCACCACCCTGCCGACGATCGCCTTCGCCGGGCTCGGCGCGCTCACCCCCTGGCTGGTCCGGCGGTACGCCCCGGCCCGGGTGCTCGTGGTCGCCATGACGGCCCTCGCCGTCGGGCAGGTGCTGCGCGTGGTCACCGACTCCGCGCTGTTCTTCGTGGCCACCAGCGCGCTCGCGCTGGCCGGCATCGCGGTGGCGAACATCCTGCTGCCGATGCTGGTGAAGCAGCACTTCCCGCACCGCACCGGCCTGGTCACCGGGGCGTACACGATGGCGTTGACGACGGGCACGACGGTGGCCGCCGCGTCGGCGGTGCCGGTGGCGCACGCCTTCGGGTCCTGGCGGGCCGGGATCGGAGTCTGGGCCGGGCTGGCCGCGCTGGCCGTACTCCCGTGGGTGCCGCTGGCGCTGCGGGCCCGCGCCGCGCGGCGGGCCGCCACCGGCGCGGTGGCCGTCGCCGCCCCGGCCCGGGTGCGGCCGGCGCGGACGCGGCTCGGCTGGGCGATGGCGGTCTACTTCGGCGCGCAGTCGCTGAGCGGGTACGCGATCATGGGCTGGCTGGCCCAGCTCTTCCGCGACGCCGGCTTCCGTCCGGAGACGGCCGGGCTGCTGCTGGCCGGGGTGACCGCGCTCGGCGTGCCGGTGGCGCTGCTGATGCCGACGCTCGCCGGCCGGCTGCGGACGCTGCGCCCGCTGGTGTTCGGGCTGACCGCCTTCTCGGCCGCGTCCTACCTGGGCCTGGCGCTCGCGCCGCACGACGGCGCGCTGCTCTGGGTGGCCCTGCTCGCTCTCGGCCAGGGCGCGTTCCCGCTGATCCTCACCACCATCGGGCTGCGCGCCCGCACGGCGGAGGGGACGGTGGCGCTGTCGGCGTTCGCGCAGAGCACCGGGTACGTGATCGCGGCGCTCGGGCCGCTGCTGGTCGGCGTTCTCTACGAGGCGACCGGCGGGTGGACCGCGCCGATCGGGTTCCTGCTCGTCGCCCTCGCCGTGCAGACGGGCGCGGGCCTGGTCATCGCCCGCCCCCGCTTCGTCGAGGACGAGCGCTGAGCGGGACGGTCAGGAGGAGGCCGGCGTGGGGTCGCCCGCGACGGCCTGCTCCACCGTCGGGTAGGTGTGCAGCACCTCGACGAGCCCGCTGACCTCCAGGATGCGCAGCACCCCGCGCTGCGGGGCGGCCAGCCGGACCACGCCGCCGGCCTCGTCGCAGCTGTTCTTGGCACGCACGAACACCGACAGCCCGGTCGAGTCGCAGAACGAGACCTCCGCCAGGTCGAACACGAGGCGGCTGCGGCCCTTGTCCAGCAGGTCCGTGATCTGGTCCTGGAGCTGCGGAGCCGTCGCCATGTCCAGCTCGCCCGCGACCGACACGACGACCACGTCGCCGCGCTGTTCCGTCTGCACCGTCAAGGACATTCGCCGACCTCCTGCTGGTATCGGTGGAACCGTATCCCACGAGGGCGGTTCGGCGCAGAGCCGGGAGCGCCAGGGTGCCGGTCGTCATGTCGTTGCCGTGGGACAAGTAGTTTCGTACTACCCGGTGGTAGAGTCCGGCCGACCCAGCTCAGAGGGAGGAACCCGTGGCGTTGAGCGCGGAGGAAAGCGGTCGGCTGGCCGGTCTGCTCGACGAGCACGCCGAACGGACCATCCAGCGCTGGACGGAGCTGGTGGGCGCCTCGCTGCGCGGCCGGCTCAGCCAGGCGGAGCTGCGTCGCCAGGTGCAGGAGCTGCACCGGGCCGTCATCGAGGCCGCCCGCGGCGGCGGGTTCGACCTGGAGTCCGAGTCGGCCGGCGAACTGCGCGCCGTGCTGGCCGAGCTGTCCCGGGGCCGGGCCCGGCAGGGCTTCACCGCCACCGAGACGGCGATCAGCGTGTACGCCCTCAAGGACGTCCTGCTGGAGCTGCTGGAGGCCGACGCCACCACCACGGCGCTGCGCGACTACGTGGCCTTCTCCTCCCTGGTCGACCAGATGGGGCTGTTCACCTTCGAGAGCTTCGTGCGCACCCGGGAGAGCCTGATCGCCGACCAGGCCGAGCAACTGCTCGAACTCTCCACCCCGGTCGTCAAGATCTGGGAGGGCGTGGTCGCCGTCCCGCTGGTCGGCACGCTCGACTCCGCCCGCGCCCAGGTGGTGATGGAGCGACTGCTGCAGACCCTCGTCGACACCGGCTCGCCGTACGCGATCATCGACATCACCGGCGTGCCGGCGGTCGACACCCAGGTCGCCCAGCACATCCTCAAGACCGTGGTGGCCGCCCGGCTGATGGGCGCCGACTGCATCATCTCCGGCATCCGGCCGCAGATCGCCCAGACCATCGTCGCTCTCGGCATCGAGTTCGGCGACATCGCCACCAAGGCCAGCCTCGCCGACGCGCTGCGACACGTGCTGCGGCTGACGGGCGTGGAGACGGCGCGCCGCCAGCCGCGCCGGGAGTCCTGATGGAGCGCGTGCCGGTCCTGAAGATCGGCGACATCCTGCTCGTCTCGATCCAGGTCGACATGTCCGACCAGACGGCGGTGCAGCTCCAGGAGGACCTGGCCGAGCGGATCGTCGCCACCGGCTGCCACGGCGTGATCATCGACATCACGGCGCTGGACATCGTCGACTCGTTCGTCGGCCGGATGCTCTCCACCATCGCCTCCATCTCCAAGGTGCTCGACGCCGAGACGGTGGTGGTCGGGATGCGTCCCGCCGTCGCCATCACCCTGGTCGAGCTGGGACTGTCGCTCAACGGCATCCGCACCGCCCTCAACGTGGAACGGGGCATGGAGCTGATCGCGGCGACCCGCGACGACGACTACGGCTACGACGACCTCGACGAGCCCGGCGACCAGTCCACGGACACGAGGTGACCGCGGGCGTCGACCTGGGCGACCCGCAGGCCCAGGCGATCCGCAGCGACGAGGACGTGGTGCGGGTCCGCCAGTTGGTGCGTACGGTGGCGGTGGCCGTCCGGCTCTCCCTGGTCGACCAGACGAAGCTGGTCACCGCCGCCAGCGAGCTGGCCCGCAACACCCTGGTCTACGGCGGGGGCGGCACCGCAGAGGTGTCCACCGTGGACAACGGCCGGCGGCGCGGGGTGCGGATCGTCTTCGCCGACGAGGGCCCCGGCATCGCCGACCTGGACCTGGCCCTCACCGACGGCTACACCACCGGCGGCGGCCTCGGGCTCGGCCTCAGCGGCGCCCGCCGCCTCGTCGACGAGTTCGACATCGACACCGGCCCGGGGCGGGGCACCCGGATCACGGTCACCAAGTGGTCCCGATGACCTACGACGCCGTGTCCGACCACGGCCTGTGGTTCCGGGTCGAGAGCGGCAGCGCGGCCAGCTCGGTCCGGCGGGCCGCCGAGCGGCTGGGCGGGCAGCTCGGCATCGGCGACGCCCGCACCGCCGACCTGGCCATCGTCGCCGCCGAGCTGACCAGCAACCTGGTCAAGCACGCCGACGACGGGGTGCTGCTGCTGCGCCCCGTGCGCGCCGGCGACCGGGCGGGCGTGGAACTCGTCGCCATCGACTCCGGGCCCGGCATGGCCGACCTCACGGTCTCCTCCCGCGACGGCCACTCCACCGCCGGCACGCTCGGCATCGGCCTCGGCGCCATCATGCGCCAGGCGGACTGGTTCGACGGCTACTCCCTCCCCGGCCGGGGCACCGTGCTCGCCGTGCAGATCTGGCCGAAGGGCCCCGCCCCGGCGCAGTCCTGGGCCGGGGCGCTGACCCGGCCGCTGACCGGCGAGGCGGTCAGCGGCGACGGGTACGCCGTCCGCGTCGCCGAAGGCCGGCACCAGGTGCTGGTCTGCGACGGGCTCGGGCACGGGCCCCTGGCCGCGTCCGCGACCGACGCGGCACTCGCCGCGTTCCGGTCCGCGCCGGCCGCCGCGCCGGCCGCCGTGGTGCAGCACCTGCACCGCGCGATGACGCACACCCGGGGGGCCGCGCTGGCCGTCGCCGAGCTGGACGGGCAGGCCCACCTGCTGCGGTACGCCGGGCTGGGCAACATCGCGGCGGCCGTGCTCGCCGAGGGCGAGCGGCGGCGCGGGCTCGTCTCCCTGCCCGGCATCGCCGGCCACCAGCGACCCGTCGTCCGCGAGTACGAGTACGCCTTCCCCGCCGGGGCGTCGCTGGTGATGCACAGTGACGGGGTGGCGGACCGCTGGCAGCTCGACGACTATCCCAGCCTGGCTGGGCGCGCCCCGCTGGTGCTGGCCGCGACGGTGCTGCGCGACGCCGGGGTGCGGCGGGACGACGCGTGCGTACTCGTCGCGAGGGCGCCCTGGTGACGGGCCCGGCCGGCGGCCCGTTGCTGCTCCAGCTGGCGCTGCGGGTCGAGCACGACATCTTCCTGATCCGGCAGCGGGGCCGGGAGGTCGCCGAGGCGGTCGGGCTGGAACACCAGGACCAGGTCCGCCTCGCCACCGCGCTCAGCGAGGTGGCCCGGGACCTGCTGCGTCTCTGCGGCGGGGCCGACGTCACCTTCGCCGCCGTGGTCGAGGTGCAGGGCCCGGTCCACCTGCGGGTGGACCTGGCCCCGGTGCGTCCGCTGCCCGACGGCCGGTACGAGCCGCAGTCCGGCGCGGTGGCACGCCTCGTGGACATGCTGGGCGTAGTGGGCCGGGAGGGCGATACGGTCGTGAGGATGTCCCGACGTGTCCCGGCCAACGCGCAGGCGCTGACCCCGGAGCGCCTCGCCGAGCTGCGCGCCGAGCTCGGCAGCTCCGCTCCGGCCAGCGCCCTCGACGAGTTGGCCCTCCAGAACGAGCAGCTCATCGCCGCCCTGGACGAGGTGCGCAGTCAGCGCGACGAGCTGGCCGTGCTCAACGAGGAGCTCCAGGAGACCAACCGGGGCGTGATGGCGCTCTACAACCAGCTCACCGAGGAGCTGGAGGAGACCAACCGGGGCGTGGTGGCCCTCTACGCCGAGCTGGACGAGAAGTCGGCTCAGCTGCGCACCGCCAGCGAGTCCAAGAGCCGGTTCCTGGCCAACGTCAGCCACGAGCTGCGCGCCCCGGTGACCGCGATCATCGGGCTGAGCCGGCTGCTGGCCGACTCGGCGTCCGACCCGATCACCGCTGAGCAGGCCCGCCAGGTGGGGCTGATCCGGGACTCCGCCACCGACCTGCTCGGCCTGGTCAACGACCTGCTCGACCTCGCCAAGGCGGAGTCCGGGCGGCTGGAGCCGACCTGGACCGAGGTCGACCTGCGGGCCATCTTCGGTCAACTGCGCGGCACCCTGCGGGCGCTGTCCACCAAGCCGGGCGTCGAGCTGGTGGTGGAGGACCCGCCGCTGCCCGGCACGGTCCGCTCCGACGAGGTGCTGCTCGCCCAGGTGCTGCGCAACCTGCTGCACAACGGGCTCAAGTTCACCGAGCGGGGCGAGGTCCGGCTGCGCGCCGAGATCCGCGACGGGCGGTGGCGGCTGTCCGTCTCCGACACCGGGGCGGGCATCGCCCCGGAGCTGCACGAGCGGATCTTCGAGGAGTTCTACCAGGTGCCGGGGAGCACCCGCATCGGCGGCACCGGCCTCGGCCTGCCGTACGCCCGGCGGGTGACGCACCTGCTCGGCGGGGCCCTGGAGCTGACCAGCGAGCCGGGGCGGGGGAGCACCTTCACCGTCGTCCTGCCCGTGGGCGGAGCGTGACGGTGGACGGTCAGGGGACCGTGCTGGTCGTCGACGACAGCCGCACCAAGCGCTACCTGCTGGTGAGCTGGCTGAGCCGGGCCGGCTTCGCGACGCTGGAGGCGGAGAGCGGCGGCGAGGCCCTGGCGCGGGTCGGGGTGGACCCGATCGACCTGGTGGTGCTCGACGTCCGGTTGCCCGACCTGACCGGGTTCGAGGTCTGCGAACGGATCAAGAAGGCCCATCCGGCGATGCCGGTGATCCACGTGTCGGCGCACGCCGTCGACGTCAACGACCGGGCGCAGGGCCTGACCCGGGGCGCGGACGCCTACCTGGCCGAGCCCATCGAGCCGGACGAGCTGGTCGCCACCACCCACGCGGTGCTGCGCTACTACCGGGCCCGGCAGCGCGCCGAGCTGCTCGCCGACCGGCTGAGCCGGCTCGCCGAGACGACCCTCGCGGTCAACTCCGCGCCGAGCTTTCCCCGGCTGATGGTCGCCGCGGCGAAAGGCGCGGCGGAGATGCTCGCCACCCCCGTCGTCGTGCTCGCCGAGACGATGGACGGCACCACGCTCGCCGCCGCCACCGCCGGCCCCGGCGCGGAGCCCGAGGTGCGCCCCTGGCCCATGCCGACCGAGGACGTGCCGATCGGGGCGATCCTGCGGGAGCAGGTGGACCCGGCCGAGTGGGCGGTGCACGACTGGGGCGGCGAACCGGAGCTGGTCGTCGCGATCGCCCGGCTGCGCGCCGACCGGTCCCCCATCTACGTGGCGGTGCCGCCCCGGGCCCTGCTCCCGGACGCCCCGGTGGTGCGCCAGCTCGCCCAGGCCCTCGCGGCGGCCGTGGAGGCGCAGCGGACCCTCGACGAGGAGCACCGGATCGCGGTGACCCTGCAACGCAGCCTGCTGCCGCGCCGGCTGCCCGAGGTGGCCGGGCTGGACCTCGCCGTCCGCTACGAGCCGGCCAGCGCGCAGACCGAGGTCGGCGGGGACTTCTACGAGCTGGTGATGCTCGGCGACGAGCTGCTGGTGGCCATCGGCGACGTGGCCGGCCACTCGCTGCACGCGGCGACGGTGATGGCTGAGCTGCGGCACGCGGTGCGGGCGTACGCGGTCGAGGGGCACCCGCCCGGCGTGATCCTGACCCGGGTCGACGAGCTGATGCGCACGCTGCTCCCCGGCGAGCTGGCCACCATCTGCGTGCTGCTGCTGCATCCCGGCACCGGCCACGTCCGGCTGGCCAGCGCCGGTCACCTGCCGGCGCTGATCAGCCGCGCCGGCAAGGTGGAGTACGTCCAGCACTCCGCGCCGCTGCTCGGCGTGCGCGTGGACCGCCCCGCCGACCTGGAGTTCGTGCTGCCGGCCGGGTCGACGCTGGTGCTCTACACCGACGGGCTGATCGAGCGGCGGGACGCCACCATCGACGAGGGGCTGGCCGCCCTGGCCCGCTGCGCCGAGGCGGTGGACGACGACCTGGACGGCTTCTGCCAGCGGCTGGTGGTCGAGCTGGCCCCCACGGAGATCCAGGACGACGTGGCGGTGGTGGCGGTCCGCCGTATGTAAGGAAGGGCACCTTGTTAACGCTTTCTGTTGTACAGGGGCCCCTTCCTAACACCCGTCGCGCAGCCAGCCGAGGAAGCGGCGGTGCAGCGTCTCGGGCGACGGCGCGGTGTACGGGTATGCCTGGTTGAGCTGCTCGCCCGCCTCCAGCATCAGCCCGGCGAGGTGGACGGCGAGCGTGACGGGCGCGTCGGCGTACTCGTGCAGGAGCCGGCGGCGGGCCGGCGAGCAGGGCCACGGCCCGCCGCAGACCCGGCAGAGCCAGATCGGCCGGGCCGGCAGATGCTCCCGGGCCGGCGGGCGTTCGCGAGCCTGCGTCGCGTGTTCGCGGGCCGGGTCCCGGGGTCGTTCGTCCACTATGGCTGTCCCTTCTCGACTGGTGCGGGGGCGTGCCGCCGTGCCCGGCACGCCCCCGCGCGGTCCCGCCCGGGCCGGGGAATCTCGGGGGAAGACACCCGAACGGACCCGCTGGGGTCACATTCTGCTGATGCTGCGGTTACTGTGTGAATGGTCGCGGCCCGGACCGTCCGGGCGTCCGGGCCGCGATCCCGCAGGTCCCATGGGTGTACGGAGGCTGTCCGTGGAGCGATCGTCGATGCTCGACCACTTCGCCGAGGAGTTGCGCCTCGCCAGGTCGACGGCCGGGCTCTCCCAGGCGGCGTTGGCCGAGGCGGTGAGCTATTCGGCGGCGCTGATCGCCAAGATCGAGACCGGTGACCGCCGGCCCAGCGCCGACCTGGCCAGGCGGTGCGACGCGGTGCTCGGCGGGGGCGGCCGGTTCGTCCGCATCCAGCGCCGGATCAGCCGGGAGACCGTGGTGCCCTACTTCCGCGAGTGGGCGGGGATCGAGCAGGAGGCGACCGCGCTGCGCGGCTACGAGCCGCTCTACGTCCCGGGCCTGCTCCAGACCGAGGGGTACGCCCGCGCGGTGCTCTCCGGACCCAGGCTGCTCTCGGCGGAGGAGGTCGAGCGGCAGGTCGGCATCCGGCTCGACCGGCAGGAGATCCTGACCCGGGACCGGCCGCCCACGCTGACCCTGGTGATCGACGAGTCGGCGCTGCGCCGGCCGGTCGGCGGCCCGGAGGTGCAGCGGGAGCAGTTGCGCCACCTGGTCAAGGTCGGCGAGGGGACGCCCCGGGTGCGGCTGCACGTGGTGCCGTTCGCGGTGGGGGCGTATGCCGGGCTGGACGGCTCGTTCGTCATCGCCACGCCGCCGGTCGGCGAGGATATGGTCTATGTGGAGACTCAGCTCGGCGGGCACGTCGTCGATCGCCCGGCCGACGTGCGTCGGGCGATCGACGTGTGGGAGTCGATCCGGGGCGAGGCGCTGCCCCACCAGCGGTCGATCGAGCTGATCGCGGAGATCACGGAGGCGGGACCATGGACCTGAGCGCTGCGCGGTGGCGCACCAGCAGCCGCAGCAACAGCACGGGCGGCAACTGCGTCGAGGTGGCGGGCAACCTGCCCGGCGTGGTGGTCGTGCGCGACTCGAAGGACCGCACCGGCCCGGTGCTGGCGTTCGCCCCGGCGGCGTGGGGGGCCTTCCTCACCCGGCTCGCCCCGGCCGACTGACCCGCTGCACCCCCCGCTGGCTGATCCGCTTCACCCCGGCCGGCTGAGCGAGGCTCCCGCCGGTCGGTTGAGCGACCGGGCGTACGCGGCCGGGGTGAGGCCCGTCGCGGTGGCGAACTCGCGGATCAGGTGGGCCTGGTCGGCGTACCCGAGGTCGGCGGCGACGGCCGCCCAGTCCACCGGCCCGCCGCCGGCGGCGTGCTCGATCGCCTCCTGGATGCGATAGCGCCGGATCACCCACTTCGGGCTGACGCCGACGTGGTCGAGGAACAGCCGTTGCAGGCGTCGGGTGGTGGTGCCGTGCCGGCGGGCCAGGTCGTCGACCCGCAGCACGCTGCGGTCGGCGCGGATCTCCCCGGCCAGCGCCATCGCCTCCGCCGAGAGCGGCTCGACCGCTGGCGGGCCGGTCGCTGGCGGGCCGGTCGCTGGTGAGCCGGTCGTCGGCGGGCCGGCCACCGGCAGGCCGGTCGCCGGGGCGTCAGCCGTCGACGGGGTCGCCGTCAGCGCGGCGGGGCGGGGGTGCCAGGCGAGCAGGAGGGCGTCGAGGGTGGCGGCGCGCTCGTCGTCCGTACCGTCGCAGGGGTGCCGGCCCGCGACGAGCCCGGCGGGCAGCGGGCGGCGCTCGCCGGTCAGCTCGGCGACCGGGCGCGGCCAGAACGGGCGGAACCCGCCGGGGCGGAACTGCACGCCGCTGACCCGGCCGGTGCCGGCGAGAATGATCCGGAACAGGTCCCGCCCGACGCCGGCCACCTCGGCGGACTCGGCAACCACCCTGCCCGCCGGCTCGCGGCGGAAGACCAGGTTGACCGCCGGGTGCGGGAGCACGCGCTGCTCGAACGGCGCGTCGAGGTCCCAGTCGACCAGCCAGTAGTGCTCGACGTACGGGAGCAGGGCCGGGGCCGGCGGCAGGCGACGGAAGCGGACCTCGCGCCGCAGCCGCGCCGGGTCGAGGATGCCCCGGTTGTCGGCGCGCGGGCCGGTGTCGCATTTCTTCAAGCTTGTCCTCCCGGGCTGCCTACGCTGCCCCTATGACCACGAAGACTAGTGACCTGCTGGCGGATGCCGCGCCGCGTGCCGTGGCGGTGGTCCGGGCTATCTCCGACGACCAGTTCGACCTGCCGACCCCGTGCGCGGACTACACCGTGCGGGACCTGCTCGGGCATCTCTTCCAGGTGGTGGTCAACTTCCAGGCGCTGGCCGCCCGGCAGCCGGCGGACTGGGCGGACAAGACCGATCTGCTCGCCGACGGCTGGCGGGACCGGTTCGCCGCCGAGACGGAGCGGCTGGTGGCGGCGTGGGCCGACCCGGCCGCGCTGGAGGGCGTGTCGCCCGGGATGGGCCTGCCGCAGGAGACCGTCGGCGACATGGCGCTGATCGACCTGACCGTGCACGCGTGGGACCTGGCGCGGGCCACTGGCCAGCCGTACGACGCCGCGCCGGCCGTGATCGCCACGCTGAACGGGTTCATGGACCGGATGGGCGAGATGGGCCAGCAGCAGGGTGCCTTCGGTGCCCCGGTCACCGCCCCGCCGAACGCCACCGACCTGGAGCGCGCCGTCGCCCGAATGGGCCGAAACCCCAACTGGTCCCCCAGCTGACGCTGACCCCATCCGCTTGCCCGGGGGTGCGCGGGCGCGCCCGGGGGCTGGCTTGACTCTGCTATTCGCTCAGTGAATAGTTGGTCGTGTGTCCACTCCGCACGTGCTGCTCGGCCTGCTGGCCGAGGGCGACAAGCACGGCTACGAGCTGAAACGCGCCCACGATCGGCGGCTGCCCCGGGCGCGTCCGCTGGCGTTCGGGCAGGTCTACGCCACGCTCGGCCGGCTTGAGCGGGACGGGCTCGTCGCCCCCGCCGGCCAGGACCGCGACGCCGGCCCGGACCGCACCGCCTACGCGCTCACCCACGCCGGGCGCGACGCCCTGGCCGCCTGGCTCGCCGAGGTCGAGCCGCCCATGCCGTACGTGGCCAGCACGCTCTTCGCCAAGGTGGTGGTGGCACTGCTGGTCGCCGACACCGGCCACGTCCGGTCGTACCTCGTCGCGCAGCGCCGGGCGCACACCGACCGGCTGCGCGAGCTGACCGCAGTCAAGACGGACCCCTCGGCCAGCCTCGACGACGTCGTCGCGGCCGACTACGCCATCGCCCACCTCGACGCCGACCTGAGGTGGCTGCACACCACCCTGGAGCGGGTCGCCGACTGGCACCGGGAGGTGCACTCGTGACGGAACTTCAGGCTCGCGGCGTGGTGAAGGCGTACGGGCCGACACCCGCGCTGCGCGGGATCACCCTCGACGTCGCCGAGGGGGAGATCGTCGCGGTGACCGGCCCGAGCGGCTGCGGCAAGTCCACCCTGCTGCACTGCCTGGCCGGCATCCTGCGCCCGGACGCCGGTCAGGTCTTCTGGCGGGGCGAGCGGATCGACACCTGGTCCGAGGCGGCCCGGTCGAAGCTGCGGCGCACCGAGTTCGGGGTGCTGTTCCAGTTCGGCCAGCTCGTGCCCGAGCTGACCGTGGCGGAGAACGTCGCCCTCCCGCTCCTGCTCGCCGGCACGGGGCGGCGAGCAGGGCGGACGGTGGCGACGGCCTGGCTGGCCCGGCTGGGCGTGGCGGACCTGGCCGACGCCCGGCCGGGCGAGCTGTCCGGCGGGCAGCAGCAGCGCTGCGCGCTGGCGCGGACGCTGGTCACCGAACCCCGGGTGATCTTCGCCGACGAGCCGACCGGCGCGCTCGACACACTGGCCGGCGAGCAGGTGCTCACCCAGCTCGTCCGGCTGGCCCGGGAGCAGCGTACGTCGGTCGTGCTGGTCACCCACGAGCCGCGCATCGCCGGGTACGCCGACCGGGAGGTGGTCCTCCGCGACGGCGCGGTCGACGGGGCCGGCCTGGGGCTGGACCTGCCGGCGGCGGCCGGGTCCGGCCTGGGGCTGCGCGCCACCGGGGCACCGGCGGGCGAAGCACTGGCGAACGCGGCACCGGCGGGCGGGGCACCGGCGGGCGAACGGCCGGCGGGTGGGGCGCGGTGAGGCCCGGCATCCTGGGCCGCCTCGCCCTCGCCGGCACCCGCACCGACGCCGTCCGGGTGGTGCTGACCGCGCTCAGCGCCGCCCTGGCCGCCCTCGCCGGGCTGGCCGCGCTGACCGTGCTGGCCATCCCGACGCCGCCGGCCACCGGCGACAACGAGGTCCGCTGGTCCCTCCAGTACGCCACGGCGCTGCTGCGCGAGCCGGGCCTGCGCGGCGGCACGGCCTTCGCGTTGCTGCTGCTCGCCCTGCCGGTGCTGGCGCTGGCCGGGCAGTGCGCCCGCCTCGGCGCGCCGGCCCGCGACCGCCGGTTGGCCGCCTTCCGGCTGGCCGGCGCGACCCCGGGCCAGGTGACCCGGCTCGCGGCGCTGGAGACCGGGGTGGCCAGCCTGCTCGGCACCGTCGGTGGCCTGGTCGTCTTCCTGGTCGCCCACGAGCTGCTCGACCGGCCCGGCGCGGACGGCCGGCTCGCGTTGCCCACGGACGTGCTGCCGTCGCCCGTCGCGCTGGCGGCGACGGTGCTCGGGCTGCCCGCCGTCGCGGCGGTGGCCACCGCGCTGCTGCTGCGCCGGGTCGTCACCACGCCGTTCGGCGTGGTGCGCCGCGCCCGGCGGGACCGCCCGCCCCGTCCCTGGTTCGCGCTGCTCGTCCCGGCCGGCGTGGGGTCGTTCGCCGGCTACTTTCCGCTGCTGCACTGGCTGGAGCGCCACGAGGTGCAGGCGCTGCTGCCGTACCTGCCGATCCTGGTCGCCACCGGAGGGCTCGCCGCCCTGGTCGGGACGGTGCTCGCGGCGGGCTGGTTCTCGTACGCCGCCGGCCGGCTGCTGCACCGCCTCGCCCAGGGGCCGGCCGCGTTGCTGGCCGCCCGCCGGCTCATTGCCGACCCGTGGGCCGGCAGCCGCACCTTCGCCGCGCTGCTGGCCGCCGTGCTGTTCGGCGGGGGTGCGGCGGCCTTCCGGGCCCACTTCCAGGCCCGGTACGCCGCCGAGCTGGCCGAGGCGCGGACATTCGGCGACGTGACCTCGGCGGGGGACACGTTCTACCTGGACACGATCGGGCTGGTGGACCTCGCTGTGGCGGCGGCCGTCACGATCGCCGCCGGTGGGCTGCTGGTCGCGCTGGTGGAGGGGATCGTGGCCCGCCGCCGGGCGTACGCGGCGCTGGTCGCCCAGGGCGTCCCCCGGGGCGTGCTGGGCCGCTCGGTCGCCTGGCAGGCGCTCGCCCCGGCGGTGCCGGCGGTGCTGCTCGCCCTGACGGTGGGGCTGCTGCTCGGCCGGTTCCTCTCGGGTCCGGTACGCACCGGAGGCAGCGGCTACGTCTGCGAGGCAGCGGCCGCGATCTGCGCCGACCCGGCTGCCCGGGGCCCGTACCTGCGCCTCATCGAGGCCCCCGAGCGGTTCGCCATGCCCGGCGTACCCCTGGAGCAGCTGGCCCTGGTCGGGGCCGGCGCGGTCGCCGCGGTGGCCCTCACGGTCGCGGTCGGGCTGCTCTTCCTGCGGGCCAGCACCACCGTCGAGGAGCTGCGGGCGACCTGAACAAAGTGGCGGCGGCCCGACGCAGAGCGGCAGGATGGCCCCCGTGGACCTTGTGACGCTCGACGACATCCGGGCCGCCGCCGCCGACATCGCGCCGACCGTCCTGCGCACGCCGCTGCTGGCCGCGCCGTGGGACGACGGGCTGTGGCTGAAGCCGGAGAGCCTGCAGCCGGTCGGGTCGTTCAAGCTGCGCGGGGCCACCCACGCGGTCGCCCGGCTCGACCCCGACGCGCGGGCCCGGGGGGTGGTCACCCACTCGTCCGGCAACCACGGCCAGGCCCTCGCGTACGCGGCGCGGGCCGCCGGCGCGCCGTGCACGGTGGTGGTGCCCGAGGGCGCGCCGGAGGTGAAGGTCGCCCGGATGCGGGCGTTCGGGGCGGAGGTGCTGCTCGTCCCGCCGGCCCGGCGGCTGGCGGAGGCCCAGCGGATCGTCGCCGAGACGGGGGCGACCCTGGTGCCGCCGTTCGACGACCGGCGGATCATCGCCGGCCAGGGCACCGTCGGGGCCGAGATCGTCGCCGACCTGCCCGACGTCGACGTGGTGCTGGTGCCCGTCGGCGGCGGCGGCCTCGCCTCCGGGGTCGCCACGGCGGTCAAGGCGCTGCGCCCGTCGACCGCCGTGTACGGCGTCGAACCGCTGCTCGCCGCCGACGCGCGGGACTCGCTCGCCGCCGGGCGGGTGGTCACCTGGGACGTGGAGCTGACCTACCGCACCTGCGCGGACGGGCTGCGCACCAACCTGTCGGAGCTGACGCTGGCCCACCTGCGGGACCGCCTCGACGGCATCGTCACGGTGACCGAGGAGGAGATCCGGGCCGCCGCCGGTCGCCTGATCCGCGAGGCCCGACTGGTCGTCGAGCCCAGCGGCGCGGTGGCCACGGCCGCCCGGCTGTTCCGCGCGGGCGAGTTGCCGCCGGGGCGTACGGCCGCGGTGGTGACCGGCGGCAACGCCGACCCGCAGGTGCTGGCCGCCCTTCTCACCACCGCGTGACCAGTGGTGAGAAGGGTGCCCTTCTCGACCGTATGCGTTAACAGGGGGCCCTTCCTTACGCGACGCCCAGGCGGTCGAGGATCCAGGCGTTGACGAACGCCTCCTCGCGCCACGAGTCGTACCGGCCGCTGGGGCCGCCGTGCCCCGCGCCCATCTCCGTCTTGAGCAGGTAGTCGCCCTGCGGGGCGACCGCCCGCAGCCGGGCGATCCACTTGGCCGGCTCGTGGTAGAGCACCCGGGTGTCGTTGAGGCTGGTCACCGCGAGGATCGCCGGGTAGTCCACCGCCGCCACGTTCTCGTACGGCGCGTACGACTTCATGTACGCGTAGACCTCGGGGTCGTCGAGGGGGTTGCCCCACTCCTCCCACTCGGTGACGGTCAGCGGCAGCGACGGGTCGAGGATCGAGGTGAGCGGGTCCACGAAGGGCACCTGCGCGACGACGCCCGCGAACGCGTCCGGCGCGAGGTTGGCCACCGCGCCCATCAGCAGGCCGCCGGCCGACGCGCCCCGGGCCACCAGCCGGTCGGCCGACGTCCAGCCCGACTTGACCAGGTGCCGGGCGCAGGCCACGAAGTCGGTGAACGTGTTCTTCTTGGCCAGCATCTTGCCCTGGTCGTACCAGCGCCGGCCCAGCTCGCCGCCGCCCCGCACGTGCGCGACGGCGAAGACCACGCCCCGGTCCAGCAGGGAGAGCCGGGCGACGGAGAACCACGGGTCCATGCTCGCCTCGTACGAGCCGTAGCCGTAGATGACGCAGCCGGCCGAGCCGTCGCGGGGGGTGCCGGCCCGGCAGACCAGCGAGATCGGCACGCGCGTGCCGTCGTCGGCGAGCGCCCAGTCCCGGTGCTGCTCGTAGTCGGCCGGGTCGTACTCGCGCCCGTCCGGGCCGGGCAGGACCGGCTTGCGGCGGCGCAGGGTCAGCTCCCGGGTGACCAGGTCGTAGTCGTACACCGACTCGGGGGCGACCAGCGAGGCGTAGCGCAACCGGACCTGCCGCGTGCGGTATTCCGGGTTGCTGTCCAGCCCGACGCTGTAGAGCGGCTCGGGGAAGTCGATGTCGTGACCGTCGCCGCCGCCGACCGGCAGCACCCGCAGCCCGGTCAGCCCGTTGGTGCGCAGCGACACGACCAGGTGGTCGGCGAACGCGTCGACCGACTCCAGCCGGGTGCCGGGGGTGTGCGGGATCAGCGGAACCCAGTCGCCGGGCGCGTCCGCCGAGGTGTACGCGAGCGCGAAGTCCTCGGCGTCGTCGTTGTGCAGGATCAGGAAGCGGTGCCCGTGGTGCTCGACGCTGTATTCCACGCCCTGCCGCCGGGGCGCGACGGACGCCGGCTCGCCGGTGGGGTTGCCGGCGGGGATGACCAGCACCTCACTGGTGATCTTGCTGTGGATGTCGATCAGGACGAACTTCTCCGACCGGGTCAGCTCGACGCCGACCCAGAACCGCTCGTCGTCCTCCTGGTGGACCACCACGTCCTCGGTGGACGGGGTGCCGATCCGGTGCCGCCACACCCGGTGGGGCCGCCAGGCGTCGTCGACGGTGACGTAGAACAGCACCGAGGCGTCGGCGGACCAGGCCGTGCCGTAGAACGTGCCCGGCACCTCGTCGGCCAGCACCTCGCCGGTGGTCAGGTCCTTGACCCGCAGCGTGAACCGCTCGTCGCCGCTGAAGTCCGTCGAGTAGGCCAGCCAGCGCCCGTCGGGGCTCACGTCGAACGCGCCGAGGGAGAAGAAGTCGTGCCCCTCGGCGAGCAGGTTGCCGTCGAGCAGCACCTCCTCGCCGTCGAGCGGGGCGCCGTCCACGCTGACCGGCGGGTCGGTCTCGCCGTCGCGGACCGCCCGGCGGCACTGCACGCCGTACTGCTGGCCCTCGACCGTGCGCGTGTAGTACCAGTGGTCGCCCTTGCGGGCCGGCACCGACAGGTCGGTCTCCTGGGTGCGCCGGCGCGTCTCCTCGAACAGGGTGGCCCGCAGCTCCGCCAGGTGCGCGGTGCGCGCCTCGGTGTGCGCGTTCTCCGCCGTCAGGTGGGCGATCGTCTCCGGGTCGTCCTTGGCGGCCAGCCAGGCGTACTCGTCGACGACGGTGTCGCCGTGGTGGGTGCGCTCGCTGGGGACCCGCTTGGCGACGGGCACGGGAGTCTCGGTGGTCACGCCGGTCAGGTTACCGTCCGTCGGGACCCCGGCACCCGCCCGGCGAGATCGACGCCCGGTGCCGGCCCGGCGGCGCGACCGGTTGTTCGAACACATGTACGATTGCGGCCATGGCGACAGCAGCGGGGTCCATCGATCGGTCCGGTGCAGTGGACATCACCCGACGGCTGGCGGAGATCTGCGGCCCGCCCTTCGCACGGTTCGCGGGGGCGGCCGACGAGGTCGCCGGCGTACAGGCCCGGTGGGTGGCCGTGCCCGGTGCCCCGCAGGCCGCTGCCGAGGTGCTGCGGCTGGCCGCCGCCCACGACCTGACGGTGGTGCCCCGGGGCGCCGGCACGAAGATCGACTGGGGGGTCGCCCCCGCGCACGTCGACATCATGCTCGACACCGGGCGGCTGGCCGGCATCTGCCACCGGTCGGCCGACGGCGGCGTGGTCGAGATCGGCGCGGGCACCCCGCTGCGGGCCGCCCAGGCCACCCTGGAACGGGCGGGGCTGCGGCTGGCCCTCGACGCGCCCTCGCCCGGGGCCACCGTCGGCGGGGTGCTGGCCGCCGACGAGTCCGGCCCGCTGCGGCACCGCCACGGCGGCCCCTGCGAGCAACTGGTCGGCATGCGCTACCTGGACGCCGCCGGCGAGCTGATCAGTGCCGGCGGCGGCGCGCCCGGCCTGGAGCTGGCCCGGCTGCTGTGCGGGTCGCAAGGCGGCCTCGGCGTGCTCCTCTCCGCCACCCTGCGGGTGCAGCCGGTGCCGGCCAGCCAGGCCTGGGTCACCCGTCCGGTGTGGAGCCCGCTGGAGGTCGACGGCCTGGTCCGGGAGGTGGTCGCCGCCCGGCTCGACGCGGCGGCCGTGGAGCTGGACCTGCCGGCCCGCGCCAACCGGGCGCGCCCGCCGCTGCACCCCGACGCCCCGGAGGCCCTCGCCCGGGCCCGCCACCCCTCCATGTTCCGGCGCACGGTGACCCCGGCCGGCGCGGGCAGCCTGACCGTGCTGCTGGAGGGCGACCCCGCCGACGTCGCCGAACGCGCCGACGGTCTGCGCGGACTGTTCGGCGACGAGGCCAAGATCGAGCACTCGGCTCCGCAGTGGTGGCGGCGCTATCCGTTCGGCCCCGGCGAGACCGCGCTGCGCATCGAGGTGCCGGTCGGCAACCTGCACGCCGCCGCCTACGCGCTGCGCGACGCGGCCGGCGGCCCGGTGCCGGTGCGCGGCTCGGCCGGCCAGGGCGTGCTGCACGCCGCCCTGCCCGGCACCCTGCCCGTCGATCGGGTGGCGTCCATCGTCGCCGGGGTGCGCGCCGTCCTGCTCGCCCGGCGGGGCCGGTGCGTGGTGGTCGCCGCGCCACCTCCGGTGCGGGAGGCCGTCGACCTGTGGGGCGAGCTGGCCTCGCTGCCCAGGCTGCGGGCGGCGAAGGAATACCTGGGCCCGCACCAGCGGCTCGCCCCGGGCCGCCTCCCCGGCGGCCTCTGACATCCACCCCGCGCAGGGCCGCCCCGCCCCCGCCGTGCGTGGGGCGGCTCGCGATGTCGGCGACATGGGGGTATCCCGGGGGCCGGGACACCCCCATGTCGCCGACATTGTGGCGCGGCCCCGCCCGGCGCAGGTCCGCGCCGGGGCCGGGGGTCAGCGGCGGTCGTTGCGCAGCACGAGGATCGCGATGTCGTCGCGGGGCGTCTCGGCCGAGAACCCGATCGCCGTCGACCGCAGCCGGGCGGCCACCACGTCGGCCGAGTATCCGGCCAGCGGCGCGGCGGACTCCCGCAGCCGCTCCGTGCCGAACAGCTCCCGGCCGCGCCGGCGCTCGGTCACGCCGTCCGTGTAGAAGATCAGCGAGTCGCCGGGGGCCAGGGTCAGCTCGGCGGCCGGGGAGGCGATCGCGTCGAGCAGGCCGAGCGCGGTGCCCCCGGCCCCGACGAACGCGGCCCCGTCGCCGGCGCGCAGCAGCACCGGGCGGTCGTGGCCGGCCAGGTGCAGGGACACGTCGAGCTGGTCGCCCTCGCCCGGCCCGACGGCCGCCAGCGCCAGCGTGCAGTAGCGCCCGCCGCCCCGCTCGACCAGCGTGTTGTTGAGCCGGACCAGCGCCTCCGGCAGCGGCTTGCCGTCGCTGACCAGCACCCGGATGACGTCGCGGACCAGCCCGGTGACGGCCGCCGCCTCGACCCCCTTGCCGGACACGTCGCCGACCACCACGAGCCAGCGCCCGTCGGGCAGGGGGAGCACGTCGTAGAAGTCGCCGCCCACCTCGGCGTCGTCGCCGGTCGGCACGTACTCGGCGGCGAAGCCGATGCCGTCGACGACCGGCAGGACCGGCGGCAGCAGCGACCGCTGGAGCGTCTGCGCCACCCGCCGCCGCTCGGCGTGGATGCGGGCGTTCTCGATGGCCAGGGCCGCCCGCCGGGCCACGTCCTCCAGCACGGCCACCTCGTCGGGGTCGTGCCGGTGCCGCTGGTGGCGGCCCACCGCGAGGGTGCCCAGCCGCTGCCCGCGCGCCACCAGCGGGACGGCGAAGCCCTCCATCGGCCCGCCCAGCGGCACCTGCGACCCGATCCGGGACGCCTCGCGCAGCCGGGACTGCACCGAGTCCGTCCCCGTCTCGCGGAGCACCTTGTGCAGCTGCGGCAGCACCGACTCGTCGGCGTGGGTGGCGGCCGCGAGTCGCAGCCGCCCCCACTCGTCGGCCGTGTGCACCGCGCACCACTGGCCGAGGCGGGGCACGACGAGCTGCGGGATCAGCACCATCGTCAGCTCGACGTCGAGGGAC
Source organism: Micromonospora sp. DH13 (assembly GCF_020873825.1). Taxonomy (NCBI): domain Bacteria; kingdom Bacillati; phylum Actinomycetota; class Actinomycetes; order Micromonosporales; family Micromonosporaceae; genus Micromonospora; species Micromonospora sp. DH13. The sequence continues at coordinate 2,758 of NZ_JAHWGR010000013.1, read as the reverse complement.
TGGGCGAGCAGCTCGCCCGCCTCGGCCAGGAACGTCAGCCAGGCCTGCCGGCGTACGTCGGCCCGGCGCAGCCGGTCGTTCTCCAGGTGCAGCGAGAGCCGTTCGGCGGTCAGCACCGCGAGCGGCCGCGCGTACGTCGAGGGGGCCGCGTCCAGCTCCAGCTCCCCGGTGTACGGCCGGTGCACCGCCAGCGGCACCCGCAGCAGCTCGTTGCCGGCGCGGGGGGTGCGACCGTAGCGGGCCAGCACCTGCCGGCCCAGCCCGTCGCCCCGGTCGAGCCGGACGAGGCCACCGGCCGCGCCGACCATCTCGGCGAGCCGGGTGAGCAGGTCGGTGGCGAAGTCCGGCAGCGGGTCGTCGGCGTACTGGTCGGGGGCGGTCTGCATCAGCTCGCTCATCGCCCCGGCGCTGGGCCCCGCGTGCTCCCCTCCGGCGGTCGACGTCGGCGTGCCCCCGGCGGCACCGGCCTGGGGGCCGGCGGCGACCGGCTGCCCGTCGGCTGCGCCGGAGCGGTCCAGCCGGAACCACACCCCCTTGCCGGTGGGCAGGTAGGTCGTGCCCCATCGACTGGCGAAATGGTCCACCAGCAGCAGCCCCCGGCCCCGCTCGGACACCTCGTTGATCTCCGAGGTGTCGTTGCGTACGCCGACGGTCAGCTCGTCGACGGATCCGGCGGCGAAGTCGGAGACCGTCACGGTGAGGCCGACGTCGTCGCCGACGACCTCGATGTCCAGTTCGGTGCGGGCATGCTCGACGGCGTTGGTGGTCAGCTCGGTGGTGAGCAGCAGGGCCTCGTTGAGCAGGTCGTCGAGGCGCGCGGCGGCGAGCACGGACCGGACCAGGGCGCGGGCGGCGGCAGGTGTGCGCCGGTCGGCGGGCAGCCGGACCCGCCGGACGCGCTCGTCCGGACCGTCGAAGGCCGCCGGCCCCGCCTCCGCTGACACCTTCGTATCCTCCACCGCCGCCGGGCCCCGCGCCAAGCTGATCCGGCGGTCGGCCCGCCGCGCCGCGCGGGCCGGCGTCGGCGTCGACGGCGGTGTCGCCGGGCGTGGCGGGCCGGCGGGCGGCGCGTCCCCGGAGCCCAGCCGGGCACAATGAGGGAACGGCCGGTGCGTTCGACGGGCGCCGGCGGCCCCCGGAACTCAGCGAGGAATGCGATGACCACGGCGAAACACCCGGTAGCCGCGGACCCGTCCGCGCCGGACCAGGCCGCTCTGCTCGGCGAGCTGGCGGAGGCGCTGCGGCGCGTGCGCGGGGGTGACCTGAAGGTGCGGCTGCGGCCCCGGGCGGGCGCGGCCGGCGAGGTGGCGGACGCCTTCAACGAGGTGGTGGCCCTCCAGGAGCGGCAGCACCGCGACCTGCTGCGGATCAGCCGGGTCGTCGGTCGGGACGGCCGGCTCAACGAGCGCCTGGAGGAGGAGGGGCTGGAGGGCTCCTGGGCGGAGGACCAGCGGGCCGTCAACTCGCTGATCGACGGCCTGGGCCGGCCGACCACGGAGATCGCCCGGGTGATCGTGGCGGTGGCCGACGGCGACCTCTCCCAGCACATGGCGCTGGAGATCGACGGCCGCCCCCTGCGCGGCGAGTACCTGCGGATCGGCCGCACGGTCAACACGATGGTCGACCAGCTCTCGTCGTTCTCCAACGAGGTGACCCGGGTGGCCCGGGAGGTGGGCACCGAGGGCAAGCTCGGCGGCCAGGCCGACGTGCGCGGGGTGGCCGGCACCTGGAAGGACCTCACCGACTCGGTGAACACCATGGCGTCGAACCTGACCGGCCAGGTGCGGTCGATCTCCCAGGTGGCGACGGCGGTGGCCCGGGGCGACCTGTCGCAGAAGATCACGGTCGGGGCGCGCGGCGAGGTCGCCGAGCTGGCCGACACGATGAACTCGCTCACCGACACGCTGCGCCTCTTCGCCGAGCAGGTGACCCGGGTGGCGCGAGAGGTGGGCACGGAGGGCAAGCTGGGCGGCCAGGCCGACGTGCCGAACGTCGCCGGCACCTGGAAGGACCTCACCGACAGCGTCAACTCGATGGCGTCGAACCTGACGGCGCAGGTGCGCAACATCGCCCAGGTCTCGACGGCCGTCGCCAGGGGCGACCTGTCGCAGAAGATCACCGTCGCCGCGCAGGGCGAGATCCTGGAGCTGAAGGACACCGTCAACACGATGGTGGACCAGCTCAGTTCGTTCGCCGACGAGGTGACGCGGGTGGCGCGGGAGGTGGGCAGCGAGGGGAAGCTGGGCGGTCAGGCGCAGGTGCGCGGGGTCTCCGGCACCTGGCGCGACCTCACCGAGAACGTCAACCAGCTCGCCGGCAACCTGACCAGCCAGGTCCGCAACATCTCGCAGGTCTCGACGGCCGTCGCGAAGGGCGACCTGTCGCAGAAGATCACGGTGGACGCGCAGGGCGAGATCCTGGAGCTGAAGAACACCGTCAACACGATGGTGGACCAGCTCAGCTCGTTCGCCGACGAGGTGACGCGGGTGGCGCGTGAGGTGGGCACAGAGGGCAAGCTGGGCGGCCAGGCCCAGGTCAAGGGCGTGCTGGGCACGTGGCGGGACCTGACCGACAACGTGAACTCGATGGCGTCGAACCTGACGTCGCAGGTGCGCAACATCGCCTCGGTGACCACGGCGGTGGCGAAGGGTGACCTGTCGCAGAAGATCACGGTGGATGCCCGGGGCGAGATCCTGGAGCTGAAGTCGACGGTGAACACGATGGTGGACCAGCTCAGTTCGTTCGCCGACGAGGTGAC